>JAUNRT010000063.1 GCA_030535475.1 Weeksellaceae bacterium
CGGCAGGTGGTAGGCGGCTACCCCGCAAGGGTTTTTGGCTCTTGCAAAATGTGAGTAAAATGGGGTTGATGAGCGGAACTCAATGCCTTTTTGAGATAATAAACGATTCTGCAAAAAGAGAATCGGGTGAGTAAATATGTTTGAATTCAAGAAAAACAACTGATCAAAAAAGGCGTTGAATGGAGCCAAACCCATTTTGCCACAATTTTGCAGCCAAAAAACCGCGGAGTAATAGCCGGACACCGACCCTTTTCTTGGGCAATCTTTCTAAATTTTCGCTGACTTGCACTTGAGGCTTTGATTCTCCAAAAATTCGTGACTAAGAACAATGACTTGCCCAAAAAAGGGTGCCGCCCAAAAAAAAAGAAAAAAATAGGTATGGATACAAGGTATTTAATCCTATTATTTTTGAAGGATGTGATCTGGTGGATTTGATTGTGTGAAGTGCTGTTATCAGCCGTTGAAAGCGGTGACTTGTGCGTGTGGTCTGATGCGCTCTACTTGCTCCTGCACTTCTTGATGGGTGCTACCGCAGATGGTGATATGCCCCATTTTGCGGCCCGGCTTGGTGATGCTCTTGCCATACCAATGCAGGTGTGTGCCCGGAATAGCCAGGATTTGCTGCATTCCGGCAAAGCGGGCGGGACCTTGCTGGGACTCGCTGCCCACAACGTTGAGCATAGCGGTGATGCTACGCGGATGTGTGTCTGCTAAAGGCAAATCGAGCAAAACGCGCAGTAGCATGTCATACTGGGAGGAATGGTTGCCCTCTATGGTTGCGTGCCCGCTGTTGTGCGCGCGTGGGGCTATCTCGTTTACCCAAATTTTGCCTTGGTGGGTGAGAAATAATTCCACGGCATAGATGCCTACGCCGCCCATTTGCTGCACGGTGTCTAGCGCTATTTGCCGTGCCTGCTCTTCTATGGCCGGGGTGATGCGTGCGGGTGATATGAGATAGTCTAGCTGGTTGTACACGGGATCAAAAACCTGCTCTACGACAGGAAAGGTGCGACTCTCTCCTGCTTGTGTGCGCACGACTATGACGGAAAGCTCTAGGCTGATGTCTGCGACTTGCTCATAAATGGAAGGCTCTGCCCATTGTTTTTCCTGCGTGTCTGCGGTGAGAAGTTGCACGCCGCGGCCATCATAGCCGCCTGTGTGCAGTTTTTGCACTTGTGGGTAGTGATCTTGGGCTACGAGTGGCGCCGTGGGGATGTTGTTGTCTAGGTAGAATTGCTTTTGGGTGTGCTTGTTTTGGATGATTTCTAAGATCTGTGGCGGAGGAATTACGGTTTTGCCTTGACTTTCCAGCTCATATAGGGCTTGCAGGTTTACTTGCTCTATCTCTATGGTAACGATGTCATAGCCGGCTGCAAATTGCATCACTGTGTCATAGTCTCTGAAATCTCCTTGCTGAAAGTAGTGTGCTAGGCTGCGGGATGGTGCCTGCGGATCGGGATCTAACACTCCGCACTCAACAGGATAGTTGTGTGCGTTTTGTAAAAACATTTTGCCGAGCTGACCGCCACCGAGTATAGCAATTTTCATATTTTGGAGATTTGTTCTATGTTTTTTTGTGCTTGGATGAAAAAATACTTTGCAAAGTAAAAAATAAATTTAAAATTAGCGGCTTAAATTTTGATTGGCTTTTAGCCTAATTTGAAAAATAGAAATGAAAGTAAAATATCGTGATCTCATAGACCAGACTTATTATTTCCCACAAGACGAGTTTGACACCATTGGTAGCAATTTGTCTTTTCATGGCATAGATTTGATGCAGCTGGTAGAGCAATATGGTACGCCTCTCAAGTTTTCTTACTTGCCCAAAATCTCTGAAAATATACAGAAGGCCAAATCTTGGTTTGGCGAGGCTATGAAAAAACATGATTATAAGGCTAAATACTACTATTGTTATTGCACCAAAAGCTCGCACTTCTCCTTTGTGATGAATGAGGCTTTGAAAAATGATATACATATAGAGACTAGCTCTGCCTATGACATACACATAGTGAATGCACTGAAAGCGCAAGGCAAAATTTCTGAAAACAACTGGGTGCTGTGCAACGGATTTAAACGCGATAATTATATACAAAACATTGCAGATCTTGTAAATAGCGGTCACAAGAAGTGTATTCCTATTCTTGACAACTATGAGGAGCTACCGCTCTTGCAAGATCGCATCGAGGGAAAGTTCAACATTGGAATACGCATAGCTTCTGAAGAGGAACCTAAATTTGAATTTTACACCTCGCGACTAGGGATAGGCTACCGCGACATTGTTCCTTTCTATAAAAGAGAAATCAAAGACAATAAAAAAGTGAATCTAAAAATGCTTCACTTTTTCATCAATACCGGGATCCGAGATACGGCCTACTACTGGAGTGAGCTGCAAAAATGTCTCAGTGTGTATGTGAGCCTCAAAAAGATTTGCCCTACGCTAGACAGCCTAAATATTGGCGGCGGATTCCCTATCAAAAACTCTCTGGCCTTTGAGTATGACTACAACTATATGGCTAATGAGATTGTGAACCAAATCAAGCACTACTGTGATGAGGCAGATGTGGCTGTGCCGCACATTTTCACAGAGTTTGGCAGCTTCACCGTAGGTGAAAGCGGTGGCGCTATCTATGAAATTCTGTACCAAAAGCAACAGAATGATAGAGAAAAGTGGAATATGATAGACTCCTCTTTTATCACCACTTTACCGGACAGTTGGGCGGTGTCTAAAAGATTTGTGCTACTAGCTGTGAACCGCTGGGACGACGATTATGAGCGCGTACTCCTCGGCGGGCTCACCTGTGATAGTGATGACTACTATAATAGCGAACAGAACATGAACGCTATATTCCTACCCAAGTATCGCAAAGACAAGCCGCTCTATATAGGCTTCTTCAACACAGGAGCTTACCAAGAATCCATTGGCGGATTTGGCGGCCTACAACACTGCCTCATCCCTACGCCCAAGCATGTGCTCATAAACTTGGATGAGGAGGGCAACTATGTCACAGAGCTCTTTGCAGACAAGCAAGACTACCAAAGCGTCATGCGCACTTTGGGCTACGACGGCCATCACTCAGATGATACAAGCAAATTTGTGATCAACAAATCACAAGAACAAAACATAGAAGAAATTCCATCAACATAAAAAATAGACAATGAGTTCACCCATATCAGATTTCATACAAAAATACTACCTCCACTTCAACGCTGCAGCACTTGTAGATGCCGCCAAGGCATATGAGCAACAGTTGCAAAACGGGGGCAAAATGCTCATCTCTTTAGCCGGCGCTATGAGCACCGCAGAGCTTGGGAAAATCCTTGCAGACGTCATCCGTGAAGACAAGGTCCACATCATTTCTTGCACAGGAGCCAATCTAGAAGAAGACCTCATGAATCTTGTAGCGCACACGCACTACAAGCGCATACCCAATTATAGAGACCTCACACCAGAGCAAGAGTGGGATTTGCTAGAAAACGGGCTCAATCGCGTCACAGACACCTGCATACCAGAAGAGGAAGCCTTCCGCAGACTGCAAAAGCATATCTATAACATATGGAAGGAGGCAGAAGACAAAGGTGAGCGCTACTTCCCGCACGAGTTCATGTACAAGCTCCTACTCAGCGGCGCTCTAGAACCTTATTATGAGATAGACATCAAGAATAGCTGGATGTATGCTGCCGCACAGAAAAATCTACCTATGGTAGTTCCCGGGTGGGAAGACAGCACCATGGGCAACATCTTTGCCAGCTACGTCATCAAAGGTGAGCTCAAAGCCAGCACCATGAAATCTGGTATTGAATATATGGCTTGGCTAGCAGAATGGTACACAGCCAATAGTGAAAATGGTATTGGCTTCTTCCAAATCGGTGGCGGTATTGCCGGCGATTTCCCTATTTGCGTTGTGCCTATGCTATACCAAGACTTGGAGCGCGAGGACACTCCATTCTGGAACTATTTCTGCCAAATTTCAGACTCCACCACAAGCTACGGTAGCTATTCCGGCGCCGTGCCCAATGAAAAAATCACCTGGGGCAAATTGGGCATAGAAACACCCAAGTATATCATAGAGTCAGATGCTACCATAGTTGCACCTCTAATTTTTGCCTACCTACTCGGCTACTAAACATTTAAAGATCAGATTTTTACTGCAATGAAAAGAAACGACACCAACAAAAAAAGAGTAATAGTAGATTTCAAAAAACTCAATGACGAAATCCTGAGCTTGCTCGTAGAAAAATTTCCGGACGGCTATAGCGACAAAGATGTTATCATCTTCAAAAACGCCAAAGGCGAAGTAGTAGAAGCTGTGGAAGTGCAAACAGAAAGCACCATCTACTTGGTCAAAATCTCCAAACGCCTGGAAGTGCGCATGGAAGAGTTTGAGGAAGATGATGACTTTGACTACGAAAATGATGGCAATATTGAAGAGCCGGAAAATGGCCTAGACGAAGACTAAAGGTGCACTTATAATGCTCAAATTAGGCAGTAAGTCCAAATATTGAAAGATTTTTTTGATTTTTGGTAGGCTCTCAAATCTTGCCGGGTAGGCGAAGCCGGCAAGATTTGAGACCGGGCCATTGAGCTAAAATCTTGCTTGCCCGTGCCTGCAAAAAAAATGCTGCTTCTGGCACACTCTCAGGCGAAAGCCGTGACCCGGTACCAGAAGCAGCTTTTTTGCCCGGCACGTGCTGCACAAGGATACCGCTCATGTCCCTGCCTCGGCCAGCAACCCCATTTTTGGCTTTGAGAATTAGACATGTTTCCTTTCAAGACTCTTTTTGAAAGGTTTCTTTTTTTTATAGAAGTTATGCTTTAGCGCAAGGAGAAAATCAATCGGCGCAAATTCTTTTCTATTCTAATCAAAAATTGCCTTAATACTTCAGGTTCAGTTTCAAAACTCCTGTCACCAAATAAATCAAAGTACTGAAAGTAGATACGCACAAAGCCCATTACCACAAATTATTTTGCCTAAAATTGTCATCTTCTGGGATCATAAATCCTAGTATAAAGTATAGCACCAAGGTCTGAACGGAAATCAAAAGAAAAACAATGCCTAAGTTTTTGAACATCAATCCGTAATTGGTTTTCATTTTGGTCTTTTTTCATTATTAAATATGTTATACCACAATCAAGAATCAATATGTCAATATCAAACTCCGTATATCGACCGCCGGATTTATTTCGTTTCCTTTGGGAATTTTTACCGAAGGTATAAAAATTCACGTAGGAAATGGAATAAATCCGTAGATGTGTGCCGTTAGGCGCACAGCTACGGATGTAATCCGGCGGTCGATGCGGCGCCTTATGGCGCAGCATCTATCATAATTACCTGCGTTTAGGGAAGAAAATAGATGCAAGGTTCGTGTCAAAGCACCAAAAAAATATTGATAGTCTATAATCTTAAGAAGGTCACTCCCAAGTATTAACCAGTCTGATTTTCAAGGCTTTTGTGCGGGATAATCGACAATCAAAACCTCTCTCACTCCTTGAAAAAAGCTTGAATTAATCCCTCGGGGCCATTTCTTCTCTCCTACCAAATCTTCGGAAATCATCATTAATACAAACAATTCTCCATGAAAAGGAAAAGTATGGACAACGCAGCTTTTTATTAACCAGTAATCGGGAATGCAGCGACCCAATAGAGTGTCACACCTTGTATTTTTCTTTACCTACCCAGCTAGTACGCAAATGACCCGTAGCCTTTGGAAGCAATGCTATTTTATATTGTTGGCGCGCAACCAAGCACGGTATTTTGCAGCATTTTGTTGGTGCTCGGAGTATGTTTTGGCAAATGAGTGGTAGCCCGGTCTATCCGGGTCGGCGCAGAAAAATATATAATCATGCGGTTCAGGCTCCAACACCGCATCTATGGCAGATGGGTTGGGTAAGGCTATTGGAGCCGGCGGCAGTCCTGTTACTTGATAGGTATTGTACTCAGAGGGCGTGCGTAAATGGCTGTGATATACCCTTTGCACGTGTTCTGTGAATCCATTTTGCATTTTATACGCATACACAGCTGTGGGGTCAGCTTCTAATTTTCTGCCTTGTCGTAGTCTATTGAGATAGGCCTGCGCTACTTTGGGTTGCTCATCCGCTTTGGAAGCCTCCATTTGCACTATGGATGCCAGCGTATACACCTCCAGTTCAGACATTCCTGCATCTACCATCTTTCTTTTTCGCTCCTCTGTCCAGAATTTATCATGCTCTTCTACCATGCGCTGCACAAATTGCTCACCGCTTGTTATCCAATTGAAATGGTAGGTGTTGGGAATGAAGTACATTTTTGCTGTTTCAAAGTCGAGTCCTTTTTCTTTGATTACCGGGTTTTCTAATATGGCATTCACTATCTCCAGTGAATCGGCAGTGATATGTCTGGCAGCCGTTTTTGCCATGTGAAAAATAGTGGGCGGATTGGCTACCATTACTTTCACCGGATCTTGCTTGCCATTGATGAGTTTATCTACCAACTGCTCATTGGTTTGCTCCTTGCTTATCTTGTACATCCCAGGTTGCACCCTGGCATCCAATTTTTGCGACTTGGCAAAACTCTCAAATTGTTTAGGATTTTTGAGTAGAGGCGATATGGAATCCATCAGTGTTGCAAAGCTTGCACCCATGGGTATGTATAGCGTGCCTTCGGTTTCTACATTGTGCTTTTTGGCGCTAAACATATGGCAACTTTGCATAGCTCCTAGCAGTAAAATTATGATTAGAGTGGATAAAATTCTCATGAGTTTTCCTGAAAAATTATGTTGATAGTCCCTTTGAAGACTTCCTCAGCCGGACCTGATAAAATAATATTGGTAAAAGAGTTGCCATCTTTTGCAAACTCAACCTGCAATTCACCGCCAGCGGTTTGTATTTCTATTTTGGACAAGCGCTCAGCGTGTTCACTGGCGTATATCAGCGCACTGGCTACTACACCTGTACCACAAGACAATGTTTCTGCTTCTACCCCACGCTCAAATGTTCTTACTGCCAGTTTAGCATCAGAAATGGCTTGCACAAAGTTTACGTTGGTGCCGCCAATACCAGCATAGTCTGTATGTTGGCGAATGTCATGACCTTTTTTGGCCACATCTTCTTTGGCCACATCATCACAGAATAGCACCACATGTGGTGAGCCGGTGTCAGCAAAGTGACGATCGTCTATTCTGCTTATTTGGGCTACGTCCTGCATGTGTAGAGATACTTTTTCATCATCTACCTCAGCGCTATGTACGCCATCTATGGCGTCAAATTCTACCCAATTGTTAGGGATTAAATTCATGTTGTACAAAAAACGGACAAAGCTCCTGCCACCATTTCCGCACATGCTTCCTTCTCTGCCATCTGCGTTGAAGTATCGCATTCTAAATCGGTTGTTGGCGTTTACTTCCAAGGCTATGAGACCATCTGCTCCAATTCCGAAGCGGCGGTCACACAATCTTTGAATCACAGGCTGCGAGTACGCAAAATTTTGACGGCGATTGTCCACCATCACAAAGTCATTTCCTGTACCCTGATATTTCCAAAAGTTCAGCTCCACGTTACCTTGATTATTTCTGCCTGAAATAGACTTCAATTGGCACGCCGGTGAAGTTAAACTCCTTGCGCAATTGATTTTCTATGAATCGTTTGTAGGGTTCTTTGATATATTTGGGCATGTTGGCAAAAAACGCAAACTGAGGCGTATGCGTAGGCAACTGCGTCACATACTTTATTTTCACATACTTGCCTTTCACAGCCGGTGGTGGCGTTGCTTGTATGATTGGTAGCATCACCTCATTGAGTTTGCTGGTTTTTATCTTTTTAGATCTGTTTTCGTAAACCTCTATTGCTGTGTCTATCGCTTTGTGGATACGCTGCTTAGTAAGAGAAGAAATGAAAACAATAGGCACATCGTCAAAAGGAGCAATCTTATTACGGATTATGCGCTCATAATCACGCATAGTGTTGGTTTCTTTTTCCATAAGATCCCATTTGTTCACCACTATTACCATACCTTTTCTGTTGCGTTGTGCTATCTGGAATATTTTCATATCCTGCGATTCAATGCCGCGCTCAGCATCTAGCATGAGTATCACTACATCACAATCTTCAATCGCACGCACGCTACGCATCACAGAGTAAAATTCCAAATCTTCATCTACTCTGCTCTTTCTACGCATACCAGCGGTGTCTATTAGCACAAATTCTTTCCCAAATTTGTTGTAGAGCGTTTCTATGGAGTCTCTAGTAGTTCCTGCCACGTCTGTTACTATGTTTCGCTCCTCTCCCAATAGCACGTTGGTAAAAGTAGATTTCCCAACATTGGGTCGGCCGGCAATAGTGATTCTTGGCAGACCTTCAAACGGATCTTCATGCACTTCATCGCCAAACTCCTTCACCATATCATCAAGAAGATCTCCTGTGCCACCGCCTGTCATGGCGCTTATAGTGTAATATTTTTCGAAACCTAATTCATAGAATTCCACTGCATCCATCACCTGCTTGGAGTCATCTACTTTGTTCACGGCCAAAAAAACAGGCTTCTCTGTTTTTTGCAACAGCCTAGCCACCTCTTTGTCCATATCTGTGAGACCAATTTGATTGTCCACCACAAAGATTATAGCCTGAGCTTCATCCAGTGCCAGTTGTACTTGCTTGCGGATTTCCCCTTCAAACACATCATCAGATCCATGAATATATCCACCGGTGTCTATCACAGTGAATTCCTTTCCATTCCAATCAGATTGACCATAGTGTCTATCACGCGTCACACCTGCCACGCTATCTACAATCGCTTCACGTTTGCGCAACAAACGATTAAAGAGGGTAGATTTACCCACATTCGGTCTTCCAACAAGCGCAACAATATTCGACATAATATCCAAATTTGGCCAAAGTTACGGTTTTTTGAGCGTTTTACGGTCCGTGGACTATCGTGAAAGCCATCTACAGACTTTGTCAGACACTAGATTTACCCTACTCAAAAACCTTCACCTTGGCATTATTATTTAATTTTTTTTACAAAGAATTGTCTTGAGCCAAAAGCCTCGACAAATCCCAATTTATTTTTTCAACTCCAAAACCACTTTGGCCGTGAGTGTATTTCTCCAAGATTGACAACAAGAGCTAACTCACTTCAATTTACATCAGATTCCGCTGAAAATATCAGTAGCGAAAGTGAAAGTGAAAGTTATCGCAAAAAGACACTCGTTTTCATGCTTTTGATAGTTTTCTTTGCAACACGAAAAGCATTACGCAAAAAACTCCTATCAAGAGCATCTAAATGCTAGGCTTGCAATCAATTATACCCAAAACGTCTTATGTCATTCTCTTTCTTTCTCCAATCTTTTCTCACACGCACAAAAAGCTCCAGATATATTTTTTTGCCAAAAAACTTCTCCAGGTCTTCTCTTGCCTCAGTGCCCACCTTGGTAAGTGCAGAGCCTTTGTGTCCAATAAGAATTCCTTTCTGCGAATCACGTTCTACATAAATATTGGCGTTGATGCGTAGCAGATTTTCCTCCTCTATAAACCTATCCGTCTCCACCTCTACAGCATAAGGAATCTCTTTCTGATAATTCAGCAAGATTTTTTCGCGGATTACCTCGTTTACAATAAAACGTTCAGACTTGTCAGTCAATTGATCTTCAGGGAAATACTTAGGACCTTCAGGCAATAAGCTCTTGATTTTTTCCAAAAGCATATCTACATTGAAGCCTTTCAGTGCAGAAATAGGAAGAATTTCAGCCTTTGGCAGTTGGCCATGCCAGTACTCCACCAATTGATTCAGTTCCTCCGGGTTAGATTTATCTATTTTATTGATCAGCAACAAAACAGGAATATCCAGATGCTGTAATTTTTGATTAAGCGTTTCGTTCACCAATTCTTTATCACCGGGTTCCACCACATAGAGCAAAATATCTGCATCTTTCAAAGATTCAGAAACAAAGTCCATCATTTTTTTCTGCAGCTCATAAGCAGGATTCAGAACGCCGGGCGTATCAGAGAATACAATTTGCATATCATCCGTAGTTACAATTCCCATGATTCTATGACGGGTAGTTTGCACTTTATCTGTGATGATAGCGAGTCTTTCCCCAACCAGTTGATTGAGCAAAGTAGATTTGCCCACATTTGGGTTACCGATGATATTTACGAAGCCTGATTTGAAGTTGTTTGGCTGATTTTCCATATTTTGATCCATATTTTACAAATATAATTTAAAAAAACTCTTGCATAAAATCTGCCAAATTCTTGGAAGTTTAAAAATTTGTTGTATATTTGCCGTCCAATTAGGAGTTAAGATCTGTTCGTAAGAACAAAAAATAATGCGAAAATAGCTCAGCTGGTAGAGCACGACCTTGCCAAGGTCGGGGTCGCGGGTTCGAATCCCGTTTTTCGCTCAAGAAAAACAGAAGTTGGTATCCAGCTTCTTTTTTTTTGGTGCAAACCGCCCTGGTGGTGGAATTGGTAGACACGCAGGACTTAAAATCCTGTGCTCATTAGAGCGTGCGGGTTCAAGTCCCGCCTGGGGTACAAAAACCGTTGTAGATCATGAGATTTTCAACGGTTTTTTTTGTGGGTTGATACGGTGACAATGCACACATTTCAAGAAAAAGCGCCATCTTACTTTTCCCATACAGGAGCATATTCCTAAGCAATTATTGCTTGTTTTAACAGCACTTATGCACTCTTTTATTTTATTTTTTTTTGGAGCTATTTCCGGCTGCCCGCTACAATCTTGCTCGCCCACAGCCGCATCTGCCGTGTTTTGGGCACGTACGCTATCGCTCCAGTACCCAAAACCCTGGCAGCTGCATAGGCTATGGGCATTGCAAGGATTTCCGCTCGCATCCGGGCTAGGCCAGCCCGCAAAGGCCATTTTTTTTCTTTCACAAAACAAAACTACGATGGCCAAATGAATTTGAGTAAGAATATGATTCAGGAAAGTGGTAGAAATAACATCAGACAACGATTAAATCCTACCTCCAATACCCTTAAATTTCTCCACAAACAACGTGAGTTTTTCAAAAATGCTTTGTTTTTTGGTTAAATATTGAGGATTGAGCGGACTCATTCTCGGTAAAATTGAATTCAGTTCTGTTCCGTTCTCACTGGCGTATTCACGTCTCAAAGAAGTTGTAATATATCGCTTGGCGGCTTCTTCATTTAGATTTTCTTCCTGAATTAATTTTGCGGCTTCGGTTTTTTGTTTCTCCTGTGCGTACAAAAAGAAAGCATCTATTATTTCTGCTTTATCCTGAATTTCATCCAAATTGGTATCATTCATAAAATCTACTACCAAATCTTCTTTAGCTCTGTTGCCTATACTCGCCCTTATAGTTCTTCTGATTTCTTCAATGAGCGAATTTTTATCCTTCGTTTTTTTATTGTGCTCAAAAATCAATTCGAGTATATAATCCAAATTGATTTCCTGGGATTTAAGCAAGTCTATTTCAAAAACCACATCATCCCAATCAATATCAGATTCTTCCGGTTCTCCTCCTTCTCTCTGACGTCTTAACCAGTCACGAATATCATTATAAGTTGAACGGTAATCCTGCACGGTTCTTTCCGGCAGCAAATTTATTTTCAACATAGCATCTAAATCCTCATCATTCAAGAAATTGTCTTCTTTAAACGCTTTCAAGGCTTCCTGATCATTGATATCAATTTCCTGTAAGGCTTTCAAATGAACAAACTCATCATAATTCTGCAATATATTTTCAATACGCAAATATTCTCCAAACAGCTTAGAAAATTCTTTCTTTTCCTTTTCGGTTTCTATCTCGTCAGGATGCGGAAATTTCTCCTGCAATTCTTTTACCACCGTAATATAACCTCTCCTCGCTTCTCCTGTGGCAATATCCTTAAATCCCTGTAAATATTCTTCATAGCTTTTTTCAAGCACCACATTCCTGGTGTTTTTATCGCCAAACAATGTAATGGCATCAATAGTAAATTTCTCTAAATCTCTGAAAGTAATGATATTACCAAAGGTTTTAGATGCATCATAAATACGGTTGGTTCTTGAAAATGCCTGCATTAATCCATGATAGCGAAGATTTTTATCTACAAAAAGCGTGTTGAGCGTTGGTGCATCAAATCCAGTCAAAAACATCCCTACTACGATCAACAAATCAACTTCTTTGTTTTTTACACGCTTGGCGAGATCCCGGTAATAATTCTGAAATTCCTGACTTTCCACGCCAAAACTGGTCTTAAACATGGCATTATAATCATTAATGGCCTTTGTTAAGAACTCCTTTGCGCTGCTATCCATTGCGGTAGGTTCAAAATTCTCTTCCGTTATTTCACCAATCGCGTTTTGTTCTTCATTGGCGGCAAAAGAATAAATGGTAGCAATCTTTAATGGCTTATCACTGTCTTTTTGCAAATTGTTTAATGCCTCGTAATATAATTTGGCGGCATCAACACTACTCACTGCAAACATAGCATTGAACCCGCTGCTTCCACCTTTCGTTCTGTGGGTTTTCTGCCGGTAATTATTTAATATATATTGTGATATTTCTTTGATTCTTTGCGGATGCAACAGTGCTTTTTTATTTTCTGCAGCACTTAATTTTTTCTCATCCTGCTCGGTTTCTAATCCTTTGAATTGTGGCCGAACATCATTATAATCTACCTTGAATTTCAAAACTTTTTCATCACGGATGGCGTCCGTAATCACATATGAGTGTAATTCTCTTCCAAAAACACTTGCGGTAGTTTCTGCGCCTAAAGCATTTTGCGGAAATATAGGTGTGCCGGTAAAACCAAACTGATAGAATTTCTTGAATTTCTTTTGTAAGTTCTTTTGTGCCTCACCAAATTGTGAACGATGCGCCTCATCAAAAATAAAAACCACTTGTTTGTGATAGATGGGCAAATCATTTTCACTTTTCATTAAATTATTGAGCTTTTGAATAGTGGTTACAATGATTTTATTATCGTCTTTCGCTAAGTTGCTTTTTAAACCTGCCGTACTGTCTGAACCATTTACACTATCAGGTGAAAACCGCTGATATTCTTTCATGGTTTGATAGTCTAAATCCTTTCTGTCTACCACAAAAAATACTTTATCAATAAAATCGAGTTCGGTAGCTAAGCGGGCTGCTTTAAAACTGGTGAGCGTTTTTCCAGATCCTGTGGTGTGCCAAATATATCCGCCACCCTCTGGATTAGACCAATTTTTGGCGTTAAATGAACTCTCAATTTTCCATAGAATTCTTTCAGTGGCTGCAATTTGATAAGGGCGCATCACCAAAAGCGTATTGCTTACATCAAAGACTGAGTAATGCAGTAATATATTCAACAAAGTGTGCTTTTGAAAAAACGTAGCGGTGAAATCCTTGAGGTCTCTAATGAGCGTATTATCTGCCTTGGCCCAATTCATGGTAAAGTCAAAACTGTTTTTATCACGTTTTACCGTATTGGCAAAATAGCGGGTATCAGTTCCGTTTGAGATCACAAAAATCTGCAAGTATTTAAATAAAGATGTATCGCTGTTGAAACTTTCTTTGGTGTAACGGTGCACTTGATTGAACGCTTCGCGAATGGCAACACCACGCTTTTTAAGCTCTACTTGCACCATAGGTAATCCGTTTACGAGTATGGTGACATCATACCGGTTGGCATGCGTTCCTTTGATTTCAAATTGAGAAATAACCTGCAATTTGTTGCGAGATATATTCTTTTTATCAACCAGATATATATTTTTTACTTGCCCGTTATCAAATACAAAATCATAGATATAATCTTCATGCAGTTTTCTGGTTTTGTCTATTAGGGTATCACTAGGTTTATCTAAATATTCTTCAGCAAATCTTGCCCATTCTGCGTTTGTGAATTGCACGTCATTCAATAATTGTATTTGCGTGCGCACATTGGCCATCATGGCTTCTAGAGAATGCAGGTTTTTTGGATTTTCATACCCCTGCTGCACCAAATCCTGAATAAATTCTCTTTCCAAGGCAGATTCAGTTTGATAAATCATGGATTGCTCCCCCGCCAATATTGCCTTTTCAAAGTTGTCTAATACAATAAAATTGTTTGATTCTGCTATGGTTTTATACATAATGGTTATTGGATAATGGTTAATGCTTGATTGTTAATGGTTAATTGTTAATGGTTAATAGGAAGTTGTCAATGTTTAATGCCAGCTTTGGTGGTTTTGATGATGCTTGTAATCAATTTTATAATTTCAATAGCATCGGCATTCACACTTTCAAATTGCTCTCTGGTCAAATAATCAGTTTCTACAAGCAATTCTAACCAATACATTGTTTCATTTATTTCTTTTTGTGCTATTGCCATTTTATGCCTGAAATCGGATTTAGACTCGGCATGTTCTGCCTCACGAACCATTGCCCCCACACTTGTCCCCGAGCGCAATAACTGTTTTGATAATACATATTCCTTTTTCTGCTCGCATAGATGACGATATAGTTTCACTATACGCACAGCAAAGCAAAAACTTTTATTTTTAACAATATTCTCTCTCATCTCATTCACAATTAATCATTAAACATTAATAATTGATTTCGGTAATACTCGTACTGCTTTTGGCGCAGTTCAATTTCTTTGGGCAAACCTTCTTG
>JAUNRT010000131.1 GCA_030535475.1 Weeksellaceae bacterium
GTGTTTATCAAATGGGCAACACATCTTTTGAAATAAGTCTTTGTGCATAATTAGGTAAGAATTTTATATTTATTAAGCGATTCTATGTATTCTTTCACGCGTGAGTAAGGATCATCTGCCTCTAAAACGCCTGATATGACGGCAACACCATCAACTTGTAGATTTTTCAAGCGAGAAATATTTTCAGGAGTAACCCCTCCAGACACAAATATGCTCATGTCTGTAATTTTTCTGGCTTCTTCAATATTTTTGAAGTCAACTATCTCACAAGTATTCACTGATTTAGAGGGAAATACTGCACAGAAACTCATGTAGGATAGACCCAAATCATGAGCTTCTCGAATTTTCATCAAATCATTGGCAACTGTAATTCCGATAATTTTATCCTCCAACTCAGTTCGAATAAGATCAAAATCGACCGGCAACTCATCAAAATGCACTCCGTCTAAATCTTCCTGTAATGCAAGTTGCCAATCGTCATTGATGAATAGTCTTACATGAAAAGGTTCTAAGACTACCTTGAGGTTTGCAATAAACTCTTTTTTCTGCAACAAGGTAGAATTGATATCCCAATGATTCCAAATTTGTATGATTTCAACACCAGCCTGCACCGCTAATTTCGTTTTTTTAAACAAAGCTTCTGTAGGCTTCGATGGGTCTATGACCAGATATATACCTTTGAGTTTCATCAGCGCCAATTTAGATTTAGAGCATTGAAAAATGCTTGCCAGTATGGGTCAGTACCGTCAAACTCAAATTCTTCTCGTTGTCCATTGTGCAGAAGTGATTTTTCTTGTTTTTCAGTAAACCTTCCAATGATATTCGCGTGAATATCTTGCTCACGCAAAGAATCTAAAAGTTTTTCGGCACTGTTTGGTTCTACGGCTATCAGCATACTGCCCGCTCCTATGGAGAATAAGGGATCTATGCCAAAAAGCTCGGCTACTTGTGCCACTTCCGTTTTCAAATTAATGGCAGCCGTATCTATTTCAAATCCCAATCCGCTGGCAGTTGCCATTTCATTTACAGCGCCCAGAATGCCGCCTTCTGTCACGTCATGCATGGCGCGCAACTGCGTGTGTGGTGTGAGTACTTGGGCTGCTATCTGGCTTTCTTTGAGTACAGAAATATTCCAAAAATTCGCTTGCGCTTTTTTGAGAGCTAATTCGCCAATGCTTTCTGCTACTTTTTCAGGAAATGCTAGAGCCAAAAGCGAAGTGGAAGAAAGTGCAGCCGATTTTGTCATAATTATGGAATCATTCGCCTTGGCACCACTACTGTGCAGTATTTTACTTAATGGCGCAACGGCAAACATGGTTCCTCCTCCGGAAATAGTAGATTCTTGACCCGGTATCTGCCCGGTATGCCCTCCTGTGATTGCGATTTGGTTTTGCGAGCAAAGCTCATGTATCCATCCCCAATATTCTCTAAATTGTTCTTGTGTGAGATAGGGAGGTAGATTCAATACAAATTGTGCATATTGCGGTGAGTATCCGGTTGTGCAAATATCATTGGATATGAGATGAACAGACAGATAGGCTGATATTTTCATCCCCAATGAAGGTATGAGTGATAGGGGATCACTGGCAGCAATTAGGCCCATATCATTTCCTATGTCAATAGTACTTGTATCTACTCCAAATTGAGGTCCGGTAACAACCTCTGGTCTGGAATATCCCGTTTTATGGAGAAGTTCCTCTTTGAATGTTTCTGCACTAATTTTTCCTGAGAAGTTATCAAAAGCGGGCATTACACATCATTTAATTGTACATGTAGTCCAAAAAAATCTCCATACGGCACTTGCCATTGCTGTTTTGGAAACCACTTAGGTAGTCCGGTGGCGTTCCAGGTGATGGTGTAATCTCTGTCGGGTAATGCTTCTGCTATGAGATCTTTGAGGCTCTGTGGTGTGTAGAAGTGCGCTGTGACATAATAATTGTTCTGACCAAACACCTGTTGCATTCGACGACGCAAATACTTGGGTGTATTGCGATTCATCATGCCAAAGATAATTCCATACTTGCCCACGCGCACTGCTTCTTGTATCACTTTTACAGGGTCTTTGTAATACTCAAATGTTGTGATAAAAGCTAAAGCGTCAAAACTATGATCCTTAAACGGCATATGGTGAGAATCTGCCATGACCAAATCACCACTGAACAATTGCCGCGCCTGCGCAAGCATAAAGGGCGAAATGTCACCACCGGTGGCTTCTATTCCTATTTCTTGCCACCAGCGCGTGAAACGGCTTGTGCCACATCCAAATTCTAGTAAGTGCTCTACGCGTGTGTCTTGCGTGATGAGTTCTTGCAATGTGCGTTTTTGCCAAATTTCTTGTCGCTTGTATGGGCCATTGTAGTATTCTTCATAATGATCTGTGTCATCACGATTGAAAAACCATTCACGCCTGCCTTGCCAATTGCGCAATTCGCCATCGGGTGCGAGTTCAAACTTGCTTTTTCTTTGTAATTCTTTCATTTTTTATAGTTGCCGGGTAGTGGGTGTTGAAAATGTTCAATATTTCGTTGTCTGCTATTCCGTTTTTCAAACAATTTTTGGTTGATTCTCTATCAGAACAGCCTTTCCTCTTTTCTTAAATTTCTAAATTTTACTTGTTGACCAAAATACAAAAAGATGCGGAGCTGCCGAAATC
>JAUNRT010000064.1 GCA_030535475.1 Weeksellaceae bacterium
CTAAATATTACCCACAATTGCATCACCACCAAATATATTCGTGAACCACGTAGTCTTTCCATTCCTTGATGAAATACAATTCTCCAATCGTTGTATGACCGCCATTGAATCAAAATCATTTCCTCTGCAAGAAAATTTTACTTCGCTTCTACAAAAACATCTGTAGCTTTTAGATAAATTGAGTAAACTTGTTCAGCACCGTTGAGTACGTCTTTCGGTATTTGAGTATTTTCTTCTAAAATTCCAAGAAACTCTTTCCATTTCTGCCCGGTGTCACCGCCATAAATATTGTAGTAAGGAAATTTATTTTCGGCAAAATTTGAATTCATTCTGAGAGATCTTTGAATGATTTGGCCACCTAAAGTTGCACCCTCCAACACATACATAGCGCCCAAAGCTTGATCGGTATTGTTTATATGAGTTTCAAAATCTATAGGATCAGGTTGGGAGAGCTGATTTTCTATAAGCTCTTGTTGCAAAAGTGGCGTCTTGGCTCTCGCATCCCATTTAAGCCTTTCTTGCAGCTCTCCAGAAAACATAGCCTTGATTTTTGGCTCAATATGTTGATGAACAACGAAGTGGGTTTGAAGTATATGACCAAACTGCTGCCGGCTCAGGCTTCGAGCCATAATATGCTCTACCAACATTTTGCTTTCCAGCAAATCATGTAGATTTTTTGTCTCCTGCTTCAGAAAGTCGGCAATCATGCTTCGCTCGGGAATTTCAAGAAAAAGCTAGTACCTATGTTCAGTTCACTGTCTATGAAAACCTCTGCATTGTGCTTGTCCATAATGTTTTTTACAATAGTCATACCTACACCCGATCCACTAAATTCCTCAGCATTTTCAAATCTTTTGAAAAGATCAAAAATTTGCTTGATTTCTTCCCTTGGCATTCCTATACCATTGTCTTGGATTTTATAAACCACTCTGTTGTTGTCCATAAAACTGCTGATTTTTACAACAGGATTTTTCTCTTTTGATGAGTACTTGAGAGCATTGCCAATTATATTTTGGAATAGCTGGGATATAAGTGTTGCATCACCTTGTATATCAATTATGTTTTCCACTTCTACTTTGGTGCCTGCGGTATCCATAGCTATCGAACAATGATATACTATTTTCGCTATCAGCTCTTCCATATCAATGGGCTGTATCTCCAAAACCTTGTTGCTCAGCCTTGTCAATTTGAGAATTTCATCCATCATATATGTCATGTCATCAATACCTTCCAGTATTGATTTCACCTTATTTCGAGCCGGGTCTTCCAAATTACCTCGCATAAGCATTTGTGCATTGGCTTTCACCACAGTGAGAGGAGTTTTCAAATCATGGGACACCGTGTAGGCAAAGGTATCCAGATCGCGATACGCCTCGTGTAATTTCTCATTTAGGGTCTTCAATTCCTTGGACTTTAGCAGAGAAGCCTCAAGAATGATTTGTTTTGAGCGTTCGGCAGACTTTATTTCCGTGGTAGACCATGCCTCCGAGCGATTTGATACAGTTTCTGAATAAGTTTCAAAAGATTTTCTCGGGTGAATCTCAAACACCAATTCTCCCTCTTTCATCCGCTGCTCTATATGCTTGTCTTGATTGCCAGCCCAATCAATCACCATTTTTTTCTCCGGTTTGAACCAAAGTATCGCATCGCCGGATTTCTTACTGAGTACCACAATCATCACACCAGCCGCAAATTCCGCATGCTCTTTAGCGGCAGGATAATGAGCTGCCAAATGATTAGTTTCAAACAATTCTTCACCATGCGTATCAAAATACCATTGCAGCAAACCCTCAATAAAGGCTTTTGGTGGCGTTTTTCCCAAATGATGATTTCTATCTTCAAAATAGAAAGCCACACCGTCCGCTTCCGTTACTTTCAGCAAATTTTCCTCAGAATGCGCTAGGATGGAATCCACACTCTTGTCTAGCAGCAGATTTTTGAGAAAAGCTTGATGTATTTTGAGGTATTTATTTTCTTGCTCCACAAATTCCTCACTAGACTTCACATTGATCACAGAAGAAATTATTTCACCTAGAAGCTCCGCCACCAAACGCAACTCAAAATCAATATGCTTCACAGAATAATTGTGGCATGCAATCAGCCCCCACAACTTCCCATCTACAACTATAGAAACAGAAAAGCTAGAGCACAGACCCATATTTTTCAAATACTCAATATGCATGGGAGACACCGCACGTGTCTTGCAGTGAGACATGTCCAGAGGTCTCTTAGATCGAGATTGCACCACCTGGTCCACAGCATTCACATTCGCTATCAGTCGCGTTTTATTCAGCACATACAGCTCGCGCGCCTGTTTAGGAATATCAGATTCCGGGAAATGCAAACCCATATAGCTAGCCACACCATCATTCTTATCCTCCGCAATCACCTTGCCGGTACCATCTTCCAAAAATTGGTAAATCATCACCCGGTCAAAGCCTATCACCTGCTTCACACTGCTAGTTACCTCCTGCAGCACCTTTTCAAAGCTAGCTTCATTCACCAAATTGCGCACAATATGGTTTATATTATTCTTGTCAATAGATTCTTCTAGTGCTTTCTCAAACTCAATCACCAGATTATTACCGGAATAGGATAAAATCGTATGATATTCCTCCTCACCAATTACCAAAATTTTTGAGGTGAAAACACCCAAAAAGCCATCCTCCAAAATCTCAAAAATCAAAGCCTGCAGTTCAGCCAAACCGGTAGTTGCATCCTCTAAGTTTTCCAGTTGAGCAATAGATTTGCCTAGAACATACAAACTATTAAACCCCAGCAGATTATCAATGTTCTCACTACAATATTCAATGTGGTGAGTGTCCTTGTCCACAGCAAGCAAATATCCGTGACTTTGTATTTTCCCGGGAATATGAATGGGTTCCCTGTCACAATTGCTCAGATCAATCTGCATAAAATTCAAAATTAGAATCTGCTAATGTAGCAATTCCAAAGCAAATAAATTCTATATGTTCATGCAGCGAAAAGTTTGGGTGAAAATCTTAAGAACTTTATGGATTTTAAGCCCAACATAGAGCAGCAGAATCCCAATCCCCAAATCTGAATTACATTATGTTTCCAGTAGGAAATTCCACGATAAGATTTTCAGTAAGCAATTTTTTTTTTATTTGGGCGGCACCCTTTTTTTTGGCAGTGGATACGCGATGCATCGCATATCCACCTGCCCTAAAAAAAAGGGTCGGTGTACAGCTATTACTCCGCGGTCTTTTGGCTGCAAAATTGTGGCAAAAAGGGTTTTCCGTATCCACTACAACCCCTTTTTGCTCACATTTTGCGAGAGCCAAAATCCCTTGCGGGGTAACCGCCTACCACCTGCCGCGTAAGCGCCTGGGGTATTTTCTTGTAAATTACGATTCCAGAACTAATCTTAAAATAGTGCTCATCTTCCATCAAAAAATCTTCAATCATTTCCCGATACAAAACTCACCGAAGATAGTGCCTAGGATGTCGCGGTCATGTTCTATCTCGCCGGTCACGGTGCCTAGCGAGCGTAATGCATCACGCAGGTGAAAGGAGATTAATTCGCCGGAAAGTCCGGTGTCCAAGCTTTGCTTTACTTGTTGAAGACTTTCTTTGGCTTGCACTAATGCGTCGTGATGTCTTTGATTGCTAATGATGGTTTGAGACTCGTCCCAGGTGCCGCGAACTTTGGTGAGCAAGCGCTCTTTTAACAAATCAATGGATTGCTCTTTTTTAGCTGAAATATTGATGATTTCTATGCCCGTGAGTTTTTCTAATTCTTCGTTGAACTGCATGTTTTCACCTACTAAATCTGTTTTGTTGTGTATGGCAATGATCTTTGAGCCTTGTTGCTGCCACTCTGTGAGTTGCTCTGCTATTTGTGCAACATCATCTGCTTCATGATTAAATAAATAAAGAATTATATGGGCCGTTTTTGCTTTTTCTAGAGCTCTTTGTACACCTATAGCCTCAATTGTATCGCTGGTGCTGCGGAGTCCTGCGGTGTCAATAAATCGGAAAGCAATGCCTTCCAGGTGAAGTACTTCTTCTATAGTGTCACGGGTAGTCCCTGCAATTTCGCTTACGATGGCTCGCTCTTCTTGCAGTAAGGCGTTGAGCAAAGTAGATTTTCCGGCATTAGGCTTGCCGAGAATGGCTACTGGAACTCCTTTTTTCAATGCGTTGCCGTAGGCAAAGGTGCTGATCAAGGTTTCCAACTCTGTGTTTAGCGTTTGCAGAAGTTGCTGCAAACCACTGCGGTCTGCAAATTCTACATCTTCTTCCGCGAAATCTAATTCAAGCTCGATGAGCGCTGTGAAGCGTATGAGTTGGGAGCGGAGTTGTTGCATTTTGCTGGAAACCGTGCCTTTGAGTTGGTTGAGCGCAATTTGATGAGAAGCAGCATTTTCTGAAGCGATGAGCTCACCAACAGCTTCGGCTTGTGCCAAATCTAGCTTTCCGTTGAGAAAAGCACGCTGCGTAAACTCACCACGCTGAGCGGGTTTGGCACCATGTTTTTGGCATAGCTGCAAAATCTGCTCTACTATGTAGCTGGAGGCATGACATGAAATCTCCACTACATCTTCACCGGTATAAGATTTGGGTCCTCGAAAAATTGTAACCAAAACTTCATCCAGTACTTTGTCTTGTTGCATGATTTGTCCAAAATGCAAGGAGTAGCCTTGTGCTTGTACAATAGAAGCACCGCTTGCAGGCTTAAAAAATTGACTGAGTAGGTCTATACTGCCACTACCTGAGAGCCGAATCATGGCTACAGCAGCTTGTGCGGTGCCGGTGGTTGGTGCAACAATAATGGGGTTGTGACTTGAATCGAAATTTTGCAAATCTTGGGATATTTTAGGGTAAAAATACAAAGAATATTTTGGCCTTTTGAGTTTGAAAGAGTGTATAAGTTGTTCTAAATTGAATTAATCAAGATTGCATTGTAGAAAGTTTTATGCAAAAGTTGAAGTTGGAAAAAGAGTGTAATCATTCCCTTTAATTTCCTGTTCATATTGTTTTTAGAGCCAAAATGATACAACAAAAACTTGTTTGTTGTTGAGAATAAGTTGCGCAGATTTTTCATGGTTTGCAGGCTCGGAGCGCGGCAGGTGGAAGGCGGCTACCCCGCAAGGGATTTTGGCTTTTGCAAAATGTGAGCAAAAAGGGGTTGTAGTGGATACGGAAAACCCTTTTTGCCACAATTTTGCAGCCAAAAGACCGCGGAGTAATAGCCGTACACCGACCCTTTTCTTGGGCTGTAGAGACGCCATATTTCGCATCTTAATAAATATTTTCATATTTCGCGTCTCTAAGCCCAAAAAAGGGTGCCGCCCAAATAAAAAAAATGCTAGGAAGAAATAGCATTTTGTAGCTCTAAATGTCCTGGTTTTGCATTATTATTGCAGGAATACTGAAAATTTTGATGCAAAGAATCCCATGAAAACTACTTTAAAAGAATTGATTGCTGAACTTGAAAATTGGGCTCCAAAACCGCATGCAGAGGGCTTTGATAATGTTGGGTTGCTGACGGGTGATGCCAATGCAGAAGTGAAGTCTGTAGTGGTGACGCTGGATGTGACGCCTGAAGTGCTGGAGGAGTGTGTGGAAAAAGGAGCGAATGTTTTGATAACTTTTCACCCGTTGATTTTCAGCAAGTTGAGCAGGATTTCTCTGGATGATAGGGTGGGGAAGATGTTGCATTTTGCCATAAAAAATGATATTGCCATCTATGCTATTCACACTAACCTGGATGCGCAACTGGATGGTGTGAATGCTGCTATAGCTCAGCGAATTGGCTTGGAAGATTGTGAAATTCTGATACCTAAACAGGGTCAATTGGTGTCTCTACGCTACTTCACACCTGTGGAAGATCATGAGGCTGTGCGCCAGGCGATGTTTGATGCGGGCTATGGCAAAATAGGGTTATATGCCAATTGTAGTTTTAACTTGCAAGGGACGGGAACTTTTTTGCCGATGCAAGGTGCAGATCCGGACACGGGTGAGGTAGGAAAACAGGAGAAAGTGGAGGAGATGCAAACGGAGATTTTACTGCAAACGCACCAAATGGAGCATGCTATGCGAGTGCTGCGCAAGGCGCACCCTTATGAGGAGGTGGCGCATCACTTGCAAGTGCTGCACAATGTGAATCAACACGCAGGTATGGGACAGATTGGAGTTTTGCCAAAACCGATGGGTGAGGAGGAGTTTTTGCAACTGCTGAAAAAGGAATTTGACCTGAAAGTGGTGCGACACTCACGCTTTTTGGGTAAAGAAATACGCAAGGTGGCTGTGTTGGGTGGCTCAGGCGCTTTTGCACTGCAGGATGCTATACGCGCAGGTGCTGATGCTTATGTGACTGCGGATTGTAAATACCATGATTTTTTTGCTGTAAATAACGGCTTGTTGCTATGTGATGTGGGACACTTTGAGTCTGAGCAGTTTACAAAAAAATTGATATTTGAGCGCATGTCAGAGAAATTTGCTAATTTTGCAATCCGGATTTCTGATATTGAGACCAATCCGGTAAATTACTTTTTATAACTATGGCTAAAACACAGAAAGCAGAAATATCAGTGGAGGAAAAACTGAGAGCGCTGTATGACTTGCAGTTTATTGACTCTAGACTTGATGAAATAAGAAATACCCGTGGTGAGCTACCGCTAGAGGTGGAAGATTTGGAAGATGAGATTGCCGGTTTGCAAAAAAAGAGCGATCTACTCCAAGAGGATTTCAAGGAGCTAGATAAGGAAATAAAAGTCCGCAAAGAGAACATCAAGCAATCTGAGACTCAGATAGAAAAATACAAGAAGCAACAAGACAACGTGCGAAACAATCGTGAGTTTGAAGCTTTGGCCAAAGAAATCGAGTTTCAAGAACTGGAAATTGAGCTTTTTGAGAAACACATCCGCGAGTTTAAAGCCAAATCAGAGCAAAAGACTGAGGTACTTAATGGACTCAATGAGAAGATTGCTTCTTACAACGAGCACCTTGCACACAAGAAATCTGAATTGGATACTATAGTAAAAGAAACAGAGTTGGAGGAATCTCAACTTGAAGAGAAGAGAAAGGAGTTTGCTGCAAAGGTAGAAGATCGTTTGCTCAACTCTTATGAAAAAATACGCAAATCACTCAAGAACGGTTTGGCTGTAGTGCCAGTAGAGCGCGGTGCGTCTGCGGGTTCATTTTTTGCCATACCACCTCAAAGACAGGTAGAAATTGCTTTGCGCAAAAAAATAATTACTGACGAGTATAGCGGTCGCATACTTGTAGACTCTGAATTGGCAGAGGAGGAACGTCAGAAAATGGAAGATCTTCTGAATTAATTTTTTTTTATTTTTTTTTCGCCCTTCGGGGCGTTTTTTTTTTGAAGTAAAGCAAGCAATATCATAGCATAGCCTTTGATAGAACAAGGCATTTTCAATATATTTACAAAAATTAAATTTTAAAGATATATGGCATTCCCCACAGATTTAGAAATCGCCAACAAGGCAGACATTCAGCATATAAACAAGATTGCACAATCTTGCAATATAGACCAAGAAGACCTGGAGCTATATGGGAAGTACAAAGCCAAACTACCTTTGTCTTACAGCAAATTGTACGAGAAAAAGAGCGGCAAACTTATACTCGTAACTGCAATTACGCCTACGCCGGCAGGCGAAGGAAAAACTACTACAACAATTGGCCTCACAGATGGGCTCAACTACATTGGCAAAAAAGCCGTTGCGGTATTGCGAGAACCTTCGCTAGGACCTGTTTTTGGGATGAAAGGTGGCGCTGCAGGCGGCGGATATGCTCAGGTGATACCTATGGAAGATATAAATCTACACTTTACAGGTGATTTTTCGGCTATAGAAAAAGCCAACAACTTACTATCTGCTGTGATAGACAACAATCTCAACTCTAAAAAATACAGCCTCAATATAGACCCTTCCAGCATCACTTGGAAACGCGTGATGGATATGAATGACCGTACGCTCCGTGATATAGTAATAGGCATCGGCAACGGCAATGGTGTTGTGCGTCAAGATGGGTTTAACATCACACCAGCCTCAGAAATCATGGCTATTCTTTGCTTAGCAGAGAATTTTACAGATCTCAAGGAAAGATTGGGCAATATATACGTGGCCAATACTTATGATGGAAAGCCTGTATATGCCAAAGACCTCAAGTGTGTGGGCGCAATGGCTATATTGTTGAAAGACGCAATCAAGCCCAATTTGGTGCAAACCTTAGAAGGCAACCCAGCCATCATCCACGGTGGACCCTTTGCCAGTATAGCGCAAGGTACCAATACCGTGATTGCCACAAAAACCGGACTAGGTATAGGTGAATATGTTGTCACTGAAGCTGGTTTTGGAGCAGACCTAGGCGCAGAGAAATTCTTGCACATCAAGTGCGTTTCTGCTGGTTTGTCTCCAGACGCTGCCGTGATTGTAGCCACAGTGCGTGCATTGAGACACCATGGCGGAGCTACCAAAGATGAGTATGGAACTCCATCACTTGAGCGAGTAGAAAAAGGAATTGCCAATCTAGAAAAGCATATAGAGAACGTACAAAAATTTGGACTACAGGCTGTAGTAGCTATCAACTATTTCCCACAGGATAGTGAAGAGGAGATAGAGTTTATACGCCAGCGATGTGAGCAGAAAGGTGTGAAAGCTGTTGTGTGCAAAGGCTTTGCAGAAGGCGGCAGCGGTGCTGCAGATTTGGCTCAAGCGGTAGTGGATTTGGTAGACGAAGGAGCGAGTAATTTCCAGCCTTTGTATCAAAAATCAGATTCTATTGAGAAGAAAATTCAAACAATAGCTCAGGAAATTTACGGAGCCAAAAAGGTGAATTATCTACCTAAAGCCAAAAGCCAGTTGCGAAGCATCAAGAAAAATTCCTTTGATCACCTGCCGGTTTGTATGGTGAAAACCCCAAAATCCTTGTCAGATGATGACAGCAAAATTGGCCGACCAGAAGGTTTTGAAATCACTGTACGTGAGTTTGAGATTGCTGCCGGAGCAGGATTTGTGATTCCGCTTTTAGGAGATACCATGCGCATGCCAGGGTTGCCACCTGTGCCTGCTGCTGAAGGGATGGATATAGATCACGATGGCACTATTACAGGCCTTAGTTAAACCGAACCAAGTACTTACTCAACAGAATATTACGCTTTCTCAAAACCTGAGAAAGCGTTTTTTGTTGGTAGTGTTTAAAGTGCATTTTTCTTCTATATCATCCCTATCAAAACACAAACAAATTCAATAACCAAAAAATAACAATCTATCAACCAAAAAAAGCTGTAGAATACCACAGCTTTTTTTAAAAACAATTTGTATTTTTTATGACAATCAGCGAATCAGTGCATTCCACGCCTCTGTGAGTTTGCCATTGTGCAGCAATTGCTTAGCACGCGCATGGTCATGTACATCTTTGCTATACACACCTTTGGGTAGAGTTTCTACATTGGCTAGCTGTGCCAAATCATTGCCGCTCAGCACCTCGCTATGCAAAATTTCTTTGGGCAAATGATCAAAACCTACACCTTTAGTCACCAATGGTTTTGGTATTGTAAAAAGCGCATCGCCATAAGCCTTGCAATACCAATCGCCACCCATGCGCGCCACCAATTTCATTTTCTCTGTAGAGATTTTCCCATTCTCATCCAGAATTTCGTCATGCAAATGTAGTTTCACCACCTCGCAAATCACCAAATTCCCGGCGCCGCCTTCTTCGCCTAGCCTAATCACGTCATTTACCTTACACTCAAAAGACACCTTGCTTTCCAGCACACGCGGTGGTTTCACACGTTCAGACTTCACCGCTTTGAAACCCGCTTTTACAAATTCATCCACTCCCTGATCATACTCCGTACTCGCTAGAGAAGCCTGGTGTACAATCTCTTCGGTAACTATGTTTATTACACATTCTGGCACCTCAAGTACATTTTCTAGCGTATGCTTGGTGGTATTGTTGCGTACGCGCCTAGCCGGTGAGAAGATCATAATTGGCGGATTGGCGCTAAAAACGTTGAAAAAGCTAAATGGGCTCAGATTCACCTCGCCTTTTGCGTTTACAGTACTTGCAAAAGCAATAGGTCTTGGCGCTACAGCACCCAGCATATAAGCATGCAACTCTGCCGTAGAGATATCCTCCGGGCTTATAGATTTTATGGAATATTGATGTTGTATCATAGTTTTTTTATTCTTTAACTTGTTTCGTCGTCAATTCGCCTGTCAAATTTTTCAAACCATCCGCGCTCAGTTTTTTCTTCACTGCTACCAAAAACTGTGAAGCATAAGCGCCGTTTATCACACGGTGGTCATAAGATATAGAGAAAATCATCTTCTTGCGCACTGCAAGCTTTTCCTCACCATCTTCCACCACAACACCAGGCGCAGACAGAATTTCGCCCAGCGCCACCACAGCCACCTGTGGTCGGCTGATGATTGGCGTTCCCGCCAAGCTGCCAAACATACCCGTATTACTCAGCGTGAAGGTAGTTTCCATCACATCATCCGCCGTCAATTTTTGAGATTTAGCTTCAGCAGCCTTGTTATTCACCGCTTTCACCCAGCCTACAAAATCATATTGTGCCGCATCGCGTACATTGGGTACAATGAGATCACCATTGGGCAGCGAAGCTGCAAAACCTAGATTTATTGACTTTTTTAGCACTATCTCATCCACATTCATCCATGAATTCAGCAGAGGAAAATCCTTTAAAGCCTGTATAGCAGCATATTGTATAAAGTGCGTATAAGTAACCTTAGTGCCATATTGCGCCACAAAATCCTCCTTCCACTCATCGCGCATCCGCACCATATCCGTCACATCCACCTCTACAAAGGTGGTCACATGCGGTATTTCCAGAAAAGAAAGCTGCAAGTGATTGGCCAGCAAAGACTGCATACGCGAGAGTTTTTCTACACTGTCACCCTCATGCACAGCCAGATTTTGTTTCTCATTGATCGGCACACCACTTCCTTTAGCAGCGGCACTTGGAGCAGTAGATTTATTCAGATATTTCAGCACATCCTGCTTACGCACTCGGCCATTCTCACCGCTACCTACAATCTTGTCCAGATCGCTCAACTCCAGTCCAGCCTCAGTAGCAATTTTGCGCACCATAGGCGACAAAAACCGCTTACTATCCGCATAGCTATTCGCGCGCACAGCCTCAGCTTTATCCTCAGCCGTATCGGTATTTTTCGCTACCACAGGCGCCTTATCCTTCACCTGAGCAGCATCCACCAGCATACTGCATATAGCACTACCCACCGCAGCACGCTCCCCGGCCGGCACCAAAATCTCGTGCAGCACACCCTCATACTCGCAGGGCATCTCACTATCCACCTTATCCGTGCCAATCATCACAAAAAGCTCATCACGCTGCACAAAATCCCCAGGCTCTTTCAGCCATTCCAGCACCACAGCCTCAGCCACACTTTCCCCCAATTTCGGGAGCAAAACCGGTACTTCAACCAGATTTTCAGACATTATTTCACAAAATTTTTTATTCTACAAATCTATTCAAAATCCCGTAGCAGCACAACATTATCCCTCATAATTATGCACATAGACATCGCTTTTTTTATTTGGGCGGCACCCTTTTTTTGGTCATTAGAGACGCGATATTTCGCATCTCTACTGCACCAAAAAGAGGGTCGGTGTGCGGCTACAAGTACGCAGTCTGCCAGCCACAAAATTGTGGCTGCAGCGGTTTTCCAACCCGCTTCGCTCACATTTTGTAGGGCTGGCATCCTTTGCGGGCTTTTCGCCTACCACCTGCCGCGGCCAGCCCTTTTCCACAATAGCCAAGTCTTTTATAGCTGCATCCGGTTGTATTTACCGGCAAATTTTTCTAATCCCAACATAGTTGCCCGCAATCAGTCTGCAAGTGTTTAGTCTTTTTTTACTTAAATTTCCACCCTCAAACACAACATATCATTTTCATGAATCCAATTTTACGCAACATACTCGCAGTATTAGCCGGTCTGGTAGTAGGCAGTATTATCAATGGTGCCATCATTGCACTTGGTCATCAATTGTTTCCTATCCAGGTAGAAGCCGATCTCAACACTCCGGAAGGCCTGGCATTAGCTTTGCCGCATTTCAGAGCAGAACATTATCTTATGCCTTTCTTAGCCCACGCATTGGGTACATTTGTGGGTGCGTTTCTGGCTGCTTATATAGGTGTAAGCCTCAGAAAAATCCTAGCCTTGATTGTTGGCGTTTTCTTCTTTGCAGGTGGCGTCATGATGATTGCCATGATTTCACCACCGCTATGGTTCATACTTTTAGACTTAGGAGTTGCATACATCCCTATGGCATTACTAGCGCATTACATTGTCACAAAATATTTTGTGAAACCTCTATTCTAACTCAGAATTTTTTTGGCTCCAAATCAGAAACTTGTAATCACAATTCAGTAGTTGCATCAAATACTCAATCGGAGAATAAATTTCACATTTATCAATATTATCTGCCAGAATAGACTTGCCGGAAAATAACAACATACCTAAAAGATTTGGCTTCAACTTACGTCTGCATCGCGGCGCTTTGTCGTGGAATAGCTTCTTGCGTGAAAAGAATGATGATTGCCTTATAGACAATCATGCTTACACATTTTTCTTGGAAGGAGTATTGCTCAATAAAGCTTTACTATTGAATTCTTATGCGCAGCTAGATTTTCAAAGCCTTGTTCAGTTTTTCTTTCAAAGCAAGAAAACAAGATTTTGGTCAGAGTTTGAAGGCGAATTCAGAGGCTTTTTCTATGAGAAAGAATGCGGCGAACTTTGGGTATTCACCAATCCTATCGCCTCGCAGCAGGTTTTTTATCATCAACATAGTGACCAGCTATTCATTGACACCAGCCTTGTGCGCTTGGTGCATAGTATGTATCAATTTCAAGTGACTGTAAATCCCAGTGTAGAAAATCTTCTCATGTTGCTCTGTGTTGGCAACCAATTGGAGAATCAAACGCCTATTGATCAAGTTTCCAAAATAAGAGATGGACATCATTTACACATCCAAATATCCTCAAACACACTTTCAGAGCAAGCCTATTTTCAAATAGATGAGAGCCAACAATTTCAGGGAAGTAAACATCAGGCGTTGCAGGCCATACACGAATTGTTCAGCATGGGCGTAGGCTTTGAGTTTGAAAAAGACTTAGAACAGAACACCCGGCATTTGGCACTCTTGAGTGGTGGATTAGACAGCCGCATGACTTTGCTGTATGCAATACAAATGGGTTACAAACCAGCGATGGCATTCTGCTTCTCACATAGCAATTACTGGGATCATACAATTTCTCAAAATATTGCGGAGCAATTCCACATTCCCTACCATTTTGTAGCCTTAGACGGTGGTGAATTTCTGCAAAACATAGATCAGCTGGCGCTTATAGCAGAAGGCTTGACGCAATACACCGGTGGCATACATGTGCACTATGCTTTGCAGCATCTGCATTTTGAAGATTTTAGCCTTTTTCATAGCGGGCACATAGGCGATGGAGTTTTAGGTGGACTCAATTCCAGACCAAAACCCACACCGCCATCGCACTTCAAAGTGGTTGCCAACCCGGAAATCTTGCCATTGGTATCCACACAACTGCAAGAGATAATGTCTCGTTACCAAAAAGAGGAAATGTTTCTCATCAGAAACCTCGCCTATAATCGCACGGTGCTGGGCGCGAAAGTATTGCAGCAAATGCGCTATCAGACTTCTCCATTCACCACCAAAGAATTCTTGAAACTTGCCATATCATTACCGGAAAACTGGAAGTTTCAGCAAAAAATCTACATCGAGTGGATCACTAAATACTGCCCACAAGCCACAAAATTTCCTTGGGAACGCACTGCACTTTTGCCCAACGCTCATTGGAAAACCTCTTTTGGGGAAAGATACTTCAAGAGGCTTCATCACATGAAGCACAAGCATTGGGATAAAAATCCTGCTCCAATGTCTATGGCGCCTTATGCTTATTATTTTGAGCAAAGCCGGAAATTACAGAACACCTACCAAGCCTATTACCAAGATAATTTGCATAGGCTAGAGCCATATCCTGAGCTGAAACATTGGGTGCAAAAGTTATACAACACAGGTCAGTTCAAGCAAATGTCTCAAGCGATAAACCTATTAGCCATCATGAAACTGTTTTTGGACGAATCAAATTATCCCCATTCCTAAATTGGGTCTTTTAGAAATGTAGGAAGAATTTCAGGATGAGGCGGTTGATTTTTTTGATAGATACTGCTTGGATTGATGCTATTCTTTTGGTTAAGATTCATGTCTTGTGCATCCAAGGTCTTTTTGGGCTACGCATATCAATTGGTAGTGGAAGAAATGAGGCGACCCCGAAGGGGTCGAACGTTTTGGGCTCAAAAATTTTCCTTGTCAAAGAAAAAAAATGGCCTTTGCGGGCTGGCCTAGCCCGGATGCGAGCGGCTATCCTTGCA
>JAUNRT010000065.1 GCA_030535475.1 Weeksellaceae bacterium
CTGTTTCTTTATAAAATTCTTACTATAACTTTTACATCCTTGGGAAATGATATAGTGTTAAAATTAAAATACTTCATCAATTTTCATTGGATTGGTATAAACTTTGGAAAACATAGTCCCATTAACAAATCAATTACATTATTATGACTAAATTATTTTTGTCTTTAAGCATGGCACTCATGGCAACATTTGCATTGGCTCAGTGTCCGTCACCTACCAATGTTTCAGTGTCAGCAACAGGTCCATACACTGCCTCTTTTACCTTCAACCTCAATGGTGGTCAATCTTTAGAGATCGCAGCAGGTAATACAGGTTTTACCCCAACACAGCCTACACATGGTATGAGCAACATTACTACTTCTCCATACAACAGAGGTAGTATGCATGCAAGCAGAACTTATGAATTCTATGTGAGAAACAATTGTGGTAATGGCAATTTCTCACCTTGGGTTGGTCCGTTTTCATTGACAATGCCACCAGCACCTACAGCATGTGCTAAGCCAACAAATATACAAGTGAGCGACATACAGCCATATTCTGTTGTGTTCAACATGAATTTGAATGGTGCTACTCATTTTGATATGACTGCAGGTAATCCGGGATTCACACCTACACAACCTACACATGGTATGAATGATCTTTCTACACTACCATATAGAAGAGCGAGCTTGCACCAAGGTAGAACTTATGAGTTTTATGTAAGAGCTGATTGTGGTAGAGATAATACCAATGTTTCCGAGTGGGTAGGACCAATTACAGTTACAACCGCAACTGTTTCTGAGTAATATCTTATTATTTTGTAAACTTTTTAGTAACAAATTAGTAACTGCGCTCTTTCGAGCGCAGTTTTTATTTGCTGTAAATTAAATTTATTTACAATAAGTGAAGCATTATTGTGCCAAAATCAAGTATGATTCAAGAAAACTTTTTTAATATAGCAAAAATAATTTCTTGAATTATCCTTTGTAAATAATTTATTCTCAAACTATTATTATCCGATGCTTAAGAAAATTTTAATTTTAACGTAATAAAATCCAAAAAAAGTATGAATTGGCATTTGATTTGTACCTATCTTTGCAGTCTAAATTTAAAACCAAATTTATTATGAAAAATTTTTTATTAGCTATTGCTACTGTTGCATCAACTGCATTTGTTGCTGCACAATGTCCTGCTCCAACCGACATGGAGGTAATTGAAGTTGATGCTTACGCTGTTGCAATCAATGGTGATATGCACGGTGCTGATTATGTGGAATTTGCAGCTGGTGTTCCAGGTTTCACTCCTGTAAATGCAACTCATGGTATGACAAATATCCAGTGGTTGCCTTACTCAAGAGCATCTTTGCATGCGAACACTACTTATGAGTTCTATGTGCGTTCAGTTTGTGGTGGTTCAACTTCTGAGTGGGTAGGTCCAATCAGTGTTACTACTTTACCAGCTTCTGCTGCTTTGTCTTGTAAGTTCCCTACGTTGATAGATTTTGATATCTTGACTCCTTATAGAGTTAACATCTTTTCTACAATACCTCAAGGTGGAACTATCCGTGACTTTGCTGCTGGTAACCCAGGCTTTACTCCGTCTCAACCAAACTTTGGTATGAACAACATCACCGCTTCTCCTTACTTGAGAACTAGCCTTCACGCTGGTAGAACTTATGACTTCTACATCCGTCAAGACTGTAGTGGTGACAACACCAACGTTTCTCCTTGGATAGGTCCATTCACTATTACTATGCCAACTGCAGATCAAGCACAAAGAGGTGTTTCTGTATATCCTAACCCAGTAAGAGGTGAATTGACTTTGGAAGGTGTTAACGCTGCAAGCGTAACAGTTTACGGAGTTGACGGATCTGCTAGACCAGTAAACGTTAGCAACAACAAAGTAAACCTTGATGCTTTTGCTCCTGGTAACTATATACTACAAGTTGCAGATGTTGACGGTAACGTAAGCACTGTAAACGTAATGAAAAAGTAATTCTGATCAATAGAATTTCTGAAAACCGCTCTTTCGAGCGGTTTTTTTTATTTTTTATATATTTGCGTTCTACAATGGGCGCAAAAATTTTTTCCTATTTACTTGTTATGATATTGGTTATCATGCCATATGGACAATTAGTGGCCAATTTTTCGACAGTAAATGAGAGTAATTGTTGTACTACAGAATCACCATCCATGTCAGATGCATGCTGCTCTATAACTACTAGTACCGCATGCTCTATGGAAGCGGAAGAGACCAATCATACTCACGATTCAGAACAGAAAATTGATCATCATGATTTTCAAGACTGTGACAATAACTGTACTGGTAATTGCGGACAAAACGGTTGTCACGTAAACAGCATTAGTCTCAAACTATTTTATCAACACAAGCATTCACCCTTGAATAATGTAAAATGGCAAGGCAAGTCTGTCAAAATTTTTGGTTATGACGCGCTCCATTTGCAGGATATCACATATAGTATTTGGCACCCACCTAAAATTGTTTAATCTCTCGCAGATTCTTTGCGCCAACTTTTAAAGCTTAGAGCGCATTTATTTTTTAAACAGTTTTTAATTTCAAATACAAATACTATGAAATCGAATTTATCATTCATATTCTTATTATTGGGTTTTGGGTTATTTTTTGCCCAAAGTTCAATATCCAATGCTAGAACCGTATCACTTGCCATTTCCGGCAATTGCGGTATGTGCAAAAACAAGATTGAAAAGGCTGCGAATCAGCCTGCAATCGCCCACCTAGACTGGAATCAGAAAACCAAAACTGCTAAACTCACGTACGATTCCCATCAAACTACCCCATCACAGGTGATGCGTAAAGTGGCAGAAGTAGGCTATGACAATGAGTTTTTCCTAGCCAAGGATGAGGTTTATAAAAATCTTCACGGATGCTGCTTATACGATCGCAATTTCAAGACTAAGCGCGAGGCCAAAAAAGGTGACGCTTGCTGTTCTGCAGATGAATCTGCCAAAAGCACAAAATCTTGTGGAGATGATCATGCTAATGATGGCGCAGCACATGCATCCAAGTCTAATCAATCTTGCTGCTCCGGCTCTTAAATTAGAGTAAAACATGAAAAGTTTATTGACGGGAGTTTTTCTCCTATGTACTTTTGTGCTTTTTGCCCAGAATGCCAATTGGGTAGAGGCAGAAGCACTAGTAAGAGGCAACTGCGGAATGTGCAAGAGCAACATAGAAAATGCAGTGAAGACAAACAATTCACAAGGCAATTGGAACATGGAAACCAAAGTGCTCACTGTGCAATTTGACCCCAATAAAACCAATCTTTCCAGGTTGCTCAAGCGAGTAGCCGACGCAGGATATGACAATGAGATGTTTCTTGCAGATGATAGAGATTACCGCAATTTGGCAGCCTGTTGTTTGTATGATCGTGAGAGCTCTTGGGTAGAATATTTAGAAAATCCAATCGTAGGGCATGAACCTGCTACAAGTACGCAAATAACTACAGAAACGCTTACAGACCCTGCGGTAATTACGCATGCACCTGATACTGCACATGCCTCACCAACCCCAGAGATAGAGGATGATGTTGAGGAGGACGATATGAGTGATATTATTGGTTTGCAAACAGTGGTGAGCGTTGGCCATCAAGCCACAACCACGATGGATAGAAATAGTGCAGCATTTACTTTCAATATCAAAGAAGGTGAACTGCTGAAAGCTGCTTGTTGTAATTTGTCAGAGAGTTTTGAAACTAATGCTACTGTAGATGTTTCATTTTCAAACGCGGTTACAGGTACAAAGCAAATCAAAATGCTTGGACTTGACCAGAAATATACGCTCATTACCAAAGAGTTGTTGCCGGATGTGCGTGGTTTGGCCACTGCGTATGGTATGAATTTTATTCCCGGACGTTGGATCCAAGGCATACAGCTCACAAAAGGTGGTAGCACAGTCACCAATGGTTATGAGGCAATAACCGGGCAAATAAACACTGAATATCAGAAATTCAGAGGTGAACCCTATACGGCTATCAATATTTTTGGAGACATCAATACTAGATTTGAGGGGAATGTAGCGCATACAGACGCCATCAACGATCAGTGGAGCCAAAGTTTCTTATTGCACGGAAACGCCACAGTAGAAAAGATGGACCATAATCATGACCATTTCCTAGATCAACCTATTGGGAAACAGCTCAATCTTGCTTACTTACTCAATTATGAAAACTTTGAGAAAAACGGCTTGGCTACTCACTTTGGCGCTCAGTTTTTGATTGACAATAGACAAGCGGGTAGCATGCATTTCAATAGTCATCACAATCCCTTAACGTCTGAGCATTATGGTGTAAATATTGACATCACCCGCTTTGTGGCATGGAACAAGACCGGCTATATTTTCAAAGATAAACCTTACCAGAGTATCGGCTTTACAAATCAGTATATCTACCATGACCAGAAGAGCTTTTTTGGAAGACGTAGCTATGATGGCAAGCAGAATAGTTTTAACTCAAACCTCATTTTTGAGAGTATCTTAGGTTCTACCATGCATCAATACAAGGCTGGACTTAGCTTTTTGTATGACCAGTTTGATGAGATGTATAACTTTGAGAACATAGTGCGCACCGAAACTGCGCCGGGAGCCTTTGCTGAATATACCTACAACGGTGATAGATTTACAGCAGTGGCAGGCGTACGTTATGATTTGCACAACCTTGCCGGGTCGCAATTTACCCCAAGGCTCAACCTCAAATATGATTTGGCGCCAAAAACCATACTTCGCGCTAGTGCGGGAAGAGGTTTTCGCACCGCCAATATATTTGCAGAAAGTCAGGCATACATGGCCTCTAATAGAGTGATTCATTGGCCCAGCAACACAGATTTATATGGTTTGTCTCCGGAGATAGCCTGGAATTACGGTATTAGCCTACAACAAGATTTCTTGTTGTGGAGAAGACCGGGTACCCTTGCGGTGGACTTTTTCAGGACAGATTTCACCAATCAAATCATACCCGATCTAGACCGCAGCCCACAGGCAATTCATTTTTACAATATAGATCACTCTTTTGCAAACAGCTTCCAGGCACAATTAGATCTCAATCCTATGGCACGGCTTGATGTGCGCATGGCGTATAAATACTACCAAACAGAGGTGGGCTTTGCAGACGGTGCCAGAGAAATGCCATTTACACCATCGCATCGTGCATTTCTCAATCTAGGATATGCAACACGCAAAACCGCTGCAGACCAACAATGGACATTTGATACCACAATACAATGGGTAGGAAGCCAGCGCATACCGGATACTTCAAGCAATCCTGTAGCATTTCAGTTGCCCGACCGATCTCCGGATTTTTTCTTGGTGAATGCCCAAGTAGCTTATCATCCAAGCAGAGTTCTTAGATGGTATGCAGGTGTAGAGAACCTCTTGAGTTATAGACAAGACAACCCTATACTGGATGTTCAAAACCCGTTTGGCAACTATTTCGACGGTGGAATGGTCTATGCACCCATCATGCCGGCCAATTTCTATTTTGGTTTAGATATAGTGTTTTAATACCGAGGAGTTACAGCACGAGAAATTTTTTGGGTTTGCGCAAATCCCGCCCCGGCGAAGCCGGGGCGGGCTCAAGCCAATAACAATTAACATCGTGGCATCGTCCAATAAAAATTAGGCTTTGGCAAAATCATCCCAGCGCATCTGAGTGATTTTAGCCAAAGCCTTTTTTATGATGAAAAATGAAGAAAAGCTTTCTTTTCATTGGTGAAAACATTTTAATGATTGCTGATATTCCTTCCATGCAGCTTTCAACTAAAATGCGTTTATAATCATCTGATTTTCAATGTTATGATGTTTTAGTTAAAAGTGTTTAGCGCGCAAAAAACGTTCTTTTTTTATTTTTTTTGGAGCTATTTCCGGCTGCCCGCTATTATCTTGCACATATCCAGCCACAGCCATCGGTGTCGCGGCTGCCTCCACTATCGTTGCGGCCACCGCCACACCAGATTGCTGTAGGGCTGTCTATTTTGCAAGGATAGCCGCTCGCATCCGGGCTAGGCCAGCCCGCAAAGGCCATTTTTTTCTTTGACAAGAAAAATTTGCAATGGCTGAAACATTCGACCCTGAAGGCTTCAACTATCTAGCACATTGTCACATGCAGCAAGATTCGACCCCGAAGGGGTCGCATGTTTATATCGCATTGTAGGACGTTTTTCGTCATTTTTATAACACAAAATCTTTGGTGCGAAGCAAAAAGGCCTTAGCCGATGGCCGCGGCAGGTGGGAGGCGGTTACCCCGCAAGGTTTTTTGGCTCTTGCAAAATGTGAGCGCAAAGGGTTTGTAGAGGATACGGAAAACCCTTTGCGCCACAATTTTGCAGCCAAAAAACCGCGGAGTATTAGCCGTACACCGACCCTTTTTTGGGCAATTTTTCACTTATTTGATAGGGAAATAAGGGGTTTGTTGGCAAAAAACTTTATTGCAATCTAAATCCCAAGACTTGCCCAAAAAAGGGTGCCGCCCAAATAAAAAAATTAATGCTTAAAAGTCTGCGTATAAGAGGTATTTGGCTCTTACTTTTTTGAATTTTTCTATGTCTGCCTGCCATGTAGCACGAATTTCTTCTGCAGAAAGACCTTGCTCTATTTGTTTGCGCAGTTTAGAATTTCCTGCAAGTTTGTCAAAGAAAAAGTCATTTTTTGTAGGTGTGAAAAAGGGTTTTTGTGTGTTGTTTTGATAGGCTTTGATGAGCCATTGGAGGTCTATAGAAGATAATTCGGGGTGATTTCGGAGATCCTCACCATGGCATTTTTTGCCTTGATGCTTAGGTGATTTTGCGCCTTCATTGGGTTGTGGAGTGAAGCTAAAAGGCATATTGGTAAGGTGCGGTGAGCCATAGACCTGAAATTGCCAGCTAGTGCCTCGTCCTTCGTTCACATTTGTGCCTTCAAAAAAGCAGAGGCTAGGATATAGATTGATGGATTGGTCATTGGGCAGGTTAGGAGAGGGCTTCACCGGCAGTGAATAGATTTCTTGTCGCTGATAGTGGCGCATAGGAATCACTGTGAGTTGGGCTTGTGCCTGGTTTTTGAGCCATTTTTCGCCGTTGATCATCTCTGCATATTCGCCGATGCTCATGCCATAAACTATAGGCACTTTGTGCATGCCAACAAAGGATTTGTAGGCGGGTTCTAGCACTGGGCCATCTATGTAGTGCCCGTTGGGATTGGGGCGATCTAGCACAATGACAGGAATGTTGTTTTCTGCACCGGCCTCCATTACGTAGTGCAAAGTAGAGATGTAGGTGTAGAAGCGGGCGCCTACGTCTTGTATGTCAAAAAGTAGTATATCTATGTTTTTGAGCTGTGCAGGGGTGGGTTTTTTGTTGTTGCCATAGAGCGAAATAAGCGGGATTCCTGTTTTGGCATCTTTGCCGTCTTTTATGTGCTCACCGGCATCTGCGGTGCCACGAAATCCATGTTCGGGAGCAAATATGGCAGTGATCTGTATATTGTGGCTGAGAAGGAAATCTACCAAGTGCTGACGGCTGTCTTGCTCTACTATTGAGGTGTGGTTGGCTACAAGACCTATCTTTTTGCCCTGAAGTTTGGGTAAATAACTCTCTGGGTTGTTGGCGGCAGGAATTGAGGCGGTGTTAGCTGTGGTGTTTGATGCATTCGGAGCTTTGGCTATTGTTTGTGATTCTTGCGCCGTGCACTGCAGCAGACCTAGAAAAAGAAGCAGGATTGTAGTATATTTGACCACGAAATCAATTTTTGAAGTTTATTGCTTGCAATTTAGCAATAACTATGCACAAATAGGTATAAAGCAAGAGTTTGAGATTCAGTAGTTTTTTTGCGCGTAAAATAGCTTGGGGCAAAACTTCCCAACATCACTTGTCTAGAACCATAGTGCGTATAGGTCAAGCAGCTGTGGCAATAGGTATTATTGTAGCGCTCATTACCATGTCCACGGGGATTGGTGCTCGCAAAGAAATCAAGCAGAAATTGGCTGATTTCAATGGCCACATTACAGTGACGCCGTATTCTAGTAACCTTTCACTAAGTTCTGATACACTAACACTACCCGTAGAGTACTACCCCAATTTTCCCTTGCCGGAGATTGAGCATATTCAGGCAATTGGGACACTGAGTGGTATTGTGCGTAGTGAAGAGAATTTTGATGGGATTGTATTGAAGGGAGTGGACGCCAACTTTGACAAAGCTAGATTTGAGAAGTTTGTGAAGGTGGGTGAGATTCCTAATTTTGGGACTGGCGAGTTGAATGATGATGTGATTGTTTCACGTCATTTGGCCAACAACTTTTTTCTGGACATTGATAGCACCTTTGTTACCGTTTTTGTAGACCCGCAACAGCTGCAGAACAAGCCTGTTTATCGCAATTTTAGGGTGAAAGCTATTTACGAAACCGATATTGACAATTTTGACGGGCTATATATAATTGGAGATTTGCGCCATGTGCAGCGCATCAACGGATGGAGCCCAAATCAAATTGGAGGTTTTGAGCTATTTGTAAAGGATATAGAGAGTGATTTGCAAGCAGTGAAAGCGGATGTGAATATGATCATAGGTCATAATCTCATAGCGCAAGCGGCCACAGATCATTTTTTGGAAATAGAGGAATGGATTTCAATTTTTGACAAGAACATCATTCTCATACTCACCATCATGATGATAGTGGTCATCATCAACATGGTGATGATCCTGCTCATCCTCATTCTTGAAAGAACGCACTCTATCGGGGTTTTGAAAACTCTAGGCGCAAGCAATTGGCAGGTACAAAAGATCTTTATATACTACACGCTCTTTATCATGATTCCGGGAATGATTATAGGTAACGCTATTGCGCTTTTGCTACTGTGGGTGCAACAACGCTGGGGTGTAATTCAGTTGCCTGCAGACAACTACTACATCACCAAAGCGCCGGTGTTTCTCACCTGGGACATGGTGCTGATGGTAAATCTTGGCATGCTAGTGATAAGCGCTATCATATTGCTGATTCCTACGGTGTTGGTGAGAAGAATTTTGCCTACTCAGGCACTGAAGATGAAAAATGGATAAACGCTCCCAAAAACATCTACAATCCTTAAAATCTAAATGGAAAGATTTACTTGATGAGCGTGCAGACTTCTACAATCAGCCACATTTCATAGCCACCGATCCTATACAGATTCCGCATAGATTTTCTCTAAAGCAAGACATAGAGATTGCAGGCTTTTTGTTGGCTACAATTGCCTGGGGCAACCGCAAGAGCATCATTCGCAGTGGTGAGCGCTTGATGCATCTGATGGACGATGCTCCGTATGAGTTTCTAATGAACAGCTCTCCGCAAGAAATTTTGCAAATTACCGGGTTTGTGCATCGCACTTTTAGTTCACAGGATTTACAACAATTTTTGCTCGCGCTCAAAGAGCTATATTCTTCTTATGATAGCCTTGAGGATGTATTGTTGCCGCAACCGGAAGAGCAGGAGATGAGTCATGCGCTAGAGCGTTGGCGCAGCCTTTTTATGCAAAATCGCACTCCGCATTGTGGTAAACATTTTTCATCACCTTACAGAAAATCTGCCGCGAAAAGACTGCACATGTATCTGCGCTGGATGGTGCGCAAAGATGATAGAGGAGTAGATTTTGGCGTGTGGGAGCGGATTTCGCCTGCATTGCTCAGCATACCTTTGGACGTGCACAGCGCCAAAGTAGCGCGCGAAATGGGGTTGCTCCAGCGCAAACAAAACGATTATAAAGCTGTGCAAGAACTAGATGAAGTTCTGCGCTTCTTTGATGCAAAAGATCCCGTGAAGTATGATTTTGCGCTTTTTGGAATCAGTGCAATTGGCGAAAAACTCTAATTTTTTTCTAATCCTTGTTCTGAATAGAAAAATTTGATTTGCTTTCTGAGCGCAAATTTATGCTTGCTGACAATATTGACGTGTGCAATCCTTTGCCAAAACGTCTAAAGGCCTACCTCGCAGAGCTGAAACTAAAGTTCAAGTCTTACTATAGAAAGAGAAAAATAGAAATTGCCTAGCAACCAATTTGTCGTATGGTGCTCTAGCTCAAATGTATTTTCTCTGTGAGTTCGCTTTTGTTTTGTAGATAGGCGCAACCTTCTGGGGTGAGCAATCCGTGTAAGAAAATGTCAAAAAGCTGGTTGTGAAATGCGTAGAATTTGTCATCTGAAGGTATGGGCAGATTGGTGCTCATAGGCGTCCAAAAAGTCCAATGAAAAATAAGACTTAGGGTGTGCAGATTGGGCTGTTGTATAAATAGTCCTTCCTCTTGACCTCTTGCTATGATTTCGTGTGCTATCTCTACCATGTCATCTTGCAACTGCGTATTGTTTCGCAAAAAAGATTTCTCATAGTATTTTCTGAGCTCTCTTATGCGGTCGCGAATGTTGCTGAGCCCGGCAAAATTATGCACGTTATATCTGAACATCACCAAATTTTCCAAACCATTCTCGCTATGCAATGCCGTTACCTTTGCCTGATTTTTCAAACCGTGGTTCATTTTCACCAATACATCTGCAACTATTGCCTCTTTATTGGCAAAATGCTTATACAAAATGCTAGTAGATATATTTAGTTTTTCAGAAATCAAGGCAACCGTGGTGTTTTTGAAACCGGATTCATGCACCATTTTTTCTACCTCTGTGATGATTTCGTCTTTTGTCATTGGTTTTTGTTGTATTGGTTGTATGCAAGAATACCTTCAGTGTTGAGACAGCCACGAACTATGAGGTCATAATACCACTGCGCAACTTTTTCAAAATTTTTCTCAATCTCGTCATAAATAGGACTGTTGAGCACTTCAAAATATGAAAATGCACTCGCCTTAGCCGCCATAGGAATATCTACACCTTCACGCAAGAAATCTTTCTTTTTGGCTTCACCATATAGTGATTCAAAACAGAGAATCAGCTGCTGGAGCTGTACTGGCAGCTCGCGGTTGTACAGTTTGTGAAAAGAGGTGCGAAGCTCATTCCAGCTGCGGCGTTGATCTACCATTGAAATATTGAAAAGAACCTCGTTCTTAAAACGAAAAAACATCTCTGCCGGATCCTTGCTTTCCATGCATATCTCGGCGGTTTTTCGGTCATACACCTTCATCATGTGATAGAAACAGGCTTCTATCATCTCTTGCTTGTTGCCAAATTCCTTGTATAGCACGGCTATCGTCACATCCAAATCATCAGACAAGTCCGTCATTTTGGTGGTTTTGAAGCCGTTACGGTATAGATAAACTATTATTTTTTCAAGCAATTCATATCTGAATCTCATTGGCAGCGTGGGTTTTCATGTTAAATTTACAATCTTATGTTGAAGTGGAAATGTTTTTCAGTGATTTTTTGAATAAAAACATTTTTCTTATTCATCCATAGCATTTTTTGCACTCACAAAGCGCATTTATTGCCGTGTTATCACTCGCATTACACGGAAAGTAAACAGACTATAGCCGGAAAAATCATACCAAAAAATGATAGGTGTATTACGCTTTGAAAATCAAACGTTTATACACAGAGAAACTTTCTATTATTACGAAGGGATTAGTGCAAGTAGCGCACAGCTTTCACAAATCTGCGGTTCCAATAGTTTTCATTGAGTGAGCTCACAATCACACCGCGTGAGGTGGACGAGTGTATGAAAAAAATCTCATCACTTTTCACACGTTGCACAATCCCGGCATGTGAAATCCCAGAACCAGAAGTGTTGAAAAACACAGCATCTCCCGGTTTTATCTCGCGTTGACGCAGGCTCACACCTATGCGCGCTTGCTCAGAAGATCTGCGTGGCAAATCTATGTTTACCGTTTTATAAGAATTCCACAAAAGGCCACTGCAGTCAATACCTTGCCTGCTCGTACCACCATATTTGTACGGCGTACCCAAATACCTTTCAGCCTCTTTCAGCACCACCTTAGCCCTGCCTTGTGGCGAATTGTCTATACCCGTTGGAGATCTGTGACCAATCAAGCCGCCGCAACCTACCAGCAAAAACATCATTGGTAGCATTGCCAGATACAGATACCTTTTCTGCAATACATCTATCAACTTCTTCATCTTTCTATCCATTCTATAATTTGTGGGTCATTGGGCAAAGTCTTCGGCGGAATGCTCGCGTACAGCGTCCCATCCTCATTCACCAAAAATTTCTGAAAATTCCAGCTCACCTCACTATCCAGCACGCCATTTTCGCTTTTCTGCGTAAGCCACTGATATATAGGGTGCTTGTCAGCCCCTTTCACAGATATCTTGCTCATCATCAAAAAGCTCACACCATAATTCACTTCGCAAAACTCTGCAATTTCCGCATCAGAGCCAGGTTCCTGAGACATAAAATCATTGGCCGGGAAGCCCACAATCTCCAAATTGTCATCACCATACTTTTGGTATAGCTCTTCCAGCTGCTCATACTGCGGCGTCAGACCACATTTAGAGGCCGTATTCACCACAATCACTTTTTTCCCTTTCCAATCTGCAAAATCAAAAGTATTGCCGCGAATATCTTGGGCAGAAAAGTCGTGTAAAGTCTTCATATTCGTTTGTTTAGCTTGATTTCGGTCGGCATCAGTAGCCACCTTTGCTTTGCCGCCGCATGCTATAAATGTGATCACAGCACCCAGCATCATAAGAAATTTTCTCATGTGTTTTTTGCTTTTTTACAAAAATAAGCAAAAATCTTCCTCTTTACAAAGCCACAAAACCATACTTTTTCACATCTTATACTCCATCAAATAGTCATCCATCACATACCCACCGCCTATGTCCAGCACCGCCGCATCATATACTGCAAACCCCATCCGCTCATAAAATCTCGCTGCCGCATTGCGCTTATTCACTTGCAATATCACCCGCTCATCCCCTGCATGTTTCACAGCTTCTAGCATAGGTGCTATCAACTTCGCGCCCAATCCCTTACCTGTATATTCTTTCAAAAAATAAAGCCTGTGCAACTTGGTGGTTTTCAGCTCATAACCGTGTTCAAAACCTATGAATCCTATCGTTTCCCAGCCGCGCGCATCCTTCACGCTCAGCAACAAATAGTGGTAATTGGGGTTGGCAAAATGCTCCCGCAAAGTCCGCTCACCGTACATATTTTCCAGCATATAAGCTATCTGCTCAGGCGGTAACATTTCTGCATAATTTTGCTCCCAAGACAGCCGCGCCAGTTGCTGAATTTTTATCACATCCATACTATCTGCATGGCGTATGTGCGTATGCAGCGGCGTGGGAGTAGCATCGTTTGCCATATAAAACTCTTTTTCAGCCTATTTGGTGGTGTCCAAATCCATATCCGTAAACACCTGATCTACAGGTTCCCACAATTCAATTTTATTCCCTTCATGGTCCATGATGTGAGCAAATTTTCCATACTCAAATTCCTGTACATCACCCAAAATCTGCACATCATTTTTGCGCAATTTTGTGAGCAAAGCCTCCAAATTTTGCACCCTATAATTGATCATGTACTGCTTCTCAGACGGCGAAAAATACTCCTTGGCATTCTCCATCGGGCTCCACTGCAAGTAGTTGATTTCTTGTGGTCTATGTGCATTTCTCGATTCAAAACTGCTGCCCCACTGATTCACCTCCAAGCCCAAATTTTCTGCATACCAACTGCGTGATTTTTGCGCATCCTGTGTGTAGAAAAATATTCCACCAATGCCCGTAACCTTTGGTTCCAGATTGGGGTCAGAAGCCTTGTAAGCCTCCTTTGCAGCATCATCCATAGCATAAGTTTTTTCAAAAATAATAAGAAATGGCGGCTATGCAAGAATTATTTAATTATTAGGAGCTATTTCCCGCTGCCCGCTGCAATCTTGCTCGCCCACAGCTGCATCTGCCGTGTTTTGGGCACGTCCGCTATCGCTCCAGTACCCAAAACCCTGGCAGCTGCATAGGCTGTGGGCTTTGCAAGGATTTCCGCTCGCATCGGGGCTAGGCCATACAGCGCAAGGCCGGCTTTTTGTCTTTGACAAAATTTGGTGATTCACAAAAGCAAGATTGTGAAGCAACTTTTTTCAGAGAAATTGATTTCTGTTTAATTCAACTAGGTTTAGACTAGAATTTGTGCGATTTGTAATGTAAATTAATAAAAATCAATGTTTTATGTTTAAATAAAATTTGATGTTACTTGCTGTTTGTGCCATGGGCATTGAAAAAATATTGTACCGTTTGATTTACATTACAGCCATTGAGCACGTGCGTTGATGAATTTGCAATTTCTTATTTA
>JAUNRT010000066.1 GCA_030535475.1 Weeksellaceae bacterium
AAATTAGTTCAAATGACGATTTTTTTTTCTCAAATCAATTATTCAAAGGTCTCAAGTGAGTAAAGATGTTTTTTGATGGTGAAAAATTTCTCTTGCGAATAAGTTTGTCAAGAATATTTTGTGAATTTTTAGCGGTAAACACACTGGTAAGTTTTAGTCACCAAATCACGCAATGAAATCTCTTAGCTCAACACTGCGGGTACAATCCATGCGTGTAAAGTCAAGCTGAGAATTTTTGGCTTGAACCAATAAAGGGAATTGGAATTTTTAGAAAGAAATTCTAAAGCCGGTGTTCGCTCCAAACATATAGGGTTGCGCCTGTGGATTTGCAGTGACGGTGTTGATCATATACCTGAATTGAGGCTCTATATGCCAAGTAAACATTCTTGAGATTTGCAATTCTGACTTCAAGCCTAAATTAGCAGAAAATGAAACTGTTTTGAGTGTAGTTGCAGCTCCATACTTTTGTGATACCAAGGCGTCTGTCATATAAATATCGTTAGTGTCAAGGATCAAAGTGCCTAAACCACCAATTCCCAAGAATTTAAGACCTCCCATTCTGGCTATTTCATACTCAGCTTCTAAAGGTATGTCTATATAGCGGATGTCATGGCGCATATCCATATATATTGGGTTGATGTTTTCTGAGGCAATGCCTGCACCTTCCCGTTGAGGGTTTGATAAATATATTTGCATAGGCAAATCGGACTTGATGTTGTATCGGGAGTTGGTCATCCCGCCAACAGTCATAGGCACCGCATAAGTGTTTTGCGTGATGTTTACCATTCCCAATCCGGTGCGTAAGAGTAGTTTTTCATTGATTCTATACCCCACACGCGCTCCTATGTTCTGAATGGTTTGATTTTCTATGTCTAATTGATTGAAGTCTCCTGCGATAAGGCTAACACCGTTGAAGGAAGCTAATCTGCCCAAACCAGCATAAGGCTCCACAGAAAATTTTGATGGTTCAGAAGGTATCTTTTTAGAAGAAAGTATGGGTTGATCATGCAATATGGTATCGTTCTTAGGCACTTCTAAAGCCACCGGCAAAGAGGTTGTTTTGGTTTGGTTGGCAGCCAATTGTGGTATTCTTACATTTTTTTCTTTGTTTAGTTTTGATATTGAAGCAGTTTTTTGAGAATCACCATCTACTTTGTCAACAGTTTGCGTTAGAGATTGGTTTTGTGCGTTTTGCGCAATTTCTATGTTGTTTTGATTTGTGATCTGCTCTATCATTTTTGTAGAAGTCAGATCTTTAGCATTTGCCTCAGGTTTTTTGATTTCTGATTGAGAATTGACAGAGATAGTTGGATACTCTGATTGCGCTGCAATGATTGAGTTTTCATTTTGGTTGCGCAATTCTGTAGCCTTTGAACTTTCAGTGAGGCTATGAGTTGGTAAAACCTCTTTTTGGGCAAATTTGTTTGATTCCTGCGTAGTTTCAATCTCGTTAAGAATTCCACTATTCGTCTGTATTGCCTTTGGTTTTACCGGTTTTTTCTCTGCTGACACAACATTATAACTTTGGTTTTTTTCTAAGATTTGCCCATCGTTTGATGCAATATTTGTATGTGAGTCAGACTGGTGTACATCAACTATGGATTGCTTGTGCAATTCTGAATTTTGAGTAGGATAGGAGTTTTGTGATTGATGTGTAGAACTTTGTGTATGAGTAGATTGAGTGATTTGGGTTGGACTAGTTGTATTAGCAGTATTCGTATGATTGCTGGTAGTATTGGCAACATTTTCAATGCCTGTAGCATTTTCTTCGCTTTGCAAAGAAATGTTTTCAGACTGCATCCATAGCAGACCTGCAAAAGCTACTGGGAGCACAATCATGCCAGATGCAGCAAGAATTTTCCACAATTTAGACGATCCAGCAGCATTTTTATTGATTTCCTTTGAGATATTTTCCCACGCTGCATTAGGAGGAGTTATTTCAAACTCTCTCAGTTTCTCGTGAAAATCTTTTTCCAAATTATCTTTCATTTTCAGGCGATAAAGCGGTTAATTTTGTTTTTTTTTAACTCATTTCTCAGCCATGCTTTGGCACGGGAGAGATTTGACTTAGAGGTTCCTACGCTTATGTTAAGTTGTTCTGCAATTTCTATATGCGAGTATTCTTCTATCACAAACAGGTTAAACACCAATTTATACTTTTCGGGCAATTTATCTACAAACTGCATCATCTGCTCTGCGGTGGCTGGAAAACCATCCGCATCCTCTTCATTTTCAAATACAGAGGGTTCTTCTGCACCAGCGTATTTAGAAGGGTTGTCTGTAACGAGGGTTAAATGTTTTTTGCGATAAAAATCCATGCATTGATTCACCATTATTCTCCTTGCCCAGCCTTCAAATGGGCCATTAAAAGAATATTGATCTAAGTGATTATACAGTTTTATAAAACCAAGTTGAAACATCTCCAGCGCATCATCTTCACAAGGGCAATACCTTCGGCATACGGCATACAACTTCCCGGAAAGCCTGTCATACAGTTCTTTCTCAGCGCGCCTGTCTTTTTTCAGACACTTTTTGATGATATCTTCGTACCCCGAGTCCAAAAATGTTTTATCCTATAAGAGTTTTTGCTTAGTAAATCACGATTTCCTCATTCACAAACATATTATCACCTTCCGCATCACGCCCATTCCAGAATCTGAAATTGTACGTACCTGTCTCCAAAGGTTGAAACGTGAATTGACTTTGCTGCGTAAGAGTATCACCACACTGCACCACAGAGTTTCTTAGCCCTACAGCCAACACTGTGCGCTCAAAATCCGATCTTTGATAGTCAAATCCATAAAATTGCTCACAGTTTTCCATTCGCTGATAATATGGTCTTATCGCCACAGCGCTCCCCAATTGTGCAGAGTCTGGCATAGAAATACTATCAATTTTCAAAGCAACGTAGCTATAGTTGCTCCACTCATCATCTTGTTTGTTACAACTGCTCAGTATGAATATCACACCCATCAATAGCGTTGCAAGAATTGTATTAAATTTCATTGTCTTTTTCTTTATTTATTTGACGTTAGATTAGTAAAAAAGTTGCTTTCCAATCCTGTAATAAACCAGTCTATATTCAAATTTACGAAAAATTCTTTGCAAGCTCGTCGTTGAAATGGACAACACGTTATCATCACGCAACTAATTTCCTACAAAATCTACTGAGATTCTTGTATCCAAACTCTTTATAGCACCAAAAAAATGCCATGTTACAACAGTGATAATTAATTGTAAATTTACCGCCTCAACTCCACATATGTCAACACATCTTTCACTGCCTGTCATGCGTCAGGTATTTCTCATAGTTTGCATCTTGATACTCTGCATCATGACGTTTACGCCCATGGTGCCCTACATATCTGGAGTCATAGGAGCATTTATTTTATATGTGCTCACTATGGGGCTTATGCGCAAACTTACGGCAAGAGGACTGCCACGTTGGCTCTCAGCCACCATATTGCTTATATTCACAGTTATCGTCGTTATTTTGCCCATAGGTCTCATCATATTTTTGCTAATTGGTAGAGTCACAGAAGTAGTCAGCAACATAGAGAAATACATATTTCTGTATGAGAGCAACCTTGCCAAACTAGAAAACTATCTTGGCATAGACATCGCCAGCGGATCAGATTTCAATCGGCTCACCACAGCAGCTACAGACATGGTGCAATCTATTGCAGGCAGCGTGCTCAATCTTAGTATTGCCTTAGGTATCATGTACTTCATACTTTATTTCATGCTCATCAATTTCGATAAAATCAAAGATAGCATGCGATCCTATGTACCTTTGAGCAATAAAAACTATGAGCGCGTCAACCGTGAATACATAGAAATGGTGCGCTCCAACGCCATCGCTATTCCGCTCGTAGCGCTCATGCAAGGTATCGTAGCCTTATTAGGATTTTGGATATTTGGTGCACCCAACATTTGGTTTTGGTTTGCAGTCACCACCATCGGTTCCATGATACCCTTTGTAGGTACTGCCATAGGTATGCTTCCCGTCGTAGTCATATTATTTGCCGCGGGCGACACTTGGCAAGCCATCGGTCTCGCCATTTATGGGCTAGTAGTAGTAGGTAGCACAGACAACGTTTTTCGCATAGTTTTGCAGCGCACATTGGCAGAAGTACACCCACTCATCACCCTTATCGGCGTGATCATCGGCATACCATTATTCGGATTTTTAGGCCTAGTTTTCGGCCCGCTCATCGTCAGTATATTATTATTACTTATCCGTATTTACAAAGAAGAATACGCCTCAGACACCTAGCACTTAGCGCGTGGCAACGTAGTCCGTTTTACCTTTGGTAAATTTCAGTTTCCTCACCAGTTTATTGTAATTGCTGCTGCGATGATATTGCCGCACATGAAAATTGCCATTTTCCACATTATCAAGCATATACAGTTCGTCGCTTTTAGACTTTATATGACCATCTAGCCGGTATTTGCCTTTACCTACAGGTTTCAAAATCAAAATGCCGGAACCTACCAAGCTGCCGGGATTTCGTTTACTAGAAAGCACATAGCTGAAGATCACATCAGTAACACCATTCTTCTTCAGCTCAAATTTATTAAACGTAGACACATAACTTCCTACCGGCATCAACCCGGCGAAACTTTCAATGTTTGGCAAATATGCCGTTGTACGCTGAGCATGAGCCATAGAAAGCGTTGCCAGCATAATCACTATCACAAAAAAGCATCGTATCATGTACATATTAATGATTTATATCAGCAATTATTGTGCATAAGAATTCCATTGTGTCACAAAATTTTCCCAATTTCTATTTAAAATTTTAAAAATCGGGATTCAAAATTATCTTTTTTTGATTATTTGGGCGGTCCCCAAAAACTTTTATTTTGCCAACGCTTCCACCCGCCACCAAAAAAAAGTTTTTGGGTCGGCATACGGCTAATACTCCTCGGTACCAGATGTGCAAAAACGGCGGTTTCGGCTATTTCGCCATCCGGCATCCATAGCCTCCACCAGCACGTTTTGCCCTACATCTGGTACCTGTGGGGTAGCCACCTACTGCCTACCGCATGGCCAACCCACAGGCCAATTTGTTCTACCATCATGTGCCCCGCAAAAAACTTTTTTAATGAAAAAGGAACTTACATCAGACGGCAATTCAAAACAATATAAGATATATCGCATACAAAATCTTCGCGTGAAAGTATGGTCAATAAAGGATATATAGTTACATTTGCTCTTTTATGCGCAGTACATGTCAGAGGAAGTAAAGCCATACGGCTCCACCATGGGTAAGAAAGAAGAAGTAGAACAGATGTTTGACAACATCTCACACCGCTATGATTTTCTCAACCGATTACTCTCTGCCGGCATAGATGTGCAGTGGCGCAAAAAGATTGTAAAGCGTATACAAGCACTCGGCGCAGAAAGAATCCTTGACGTAGCCACAGGCACCGGAGATCTGGCCATAGCCATAGCGCAAGGCAACCCAAATGCTAGCATCACAGGATTTGACCTTTCTGCCGGCATGCTGGCCAAAGGAGTGGAAAAAGTAAAAGCCAAAGGTCTCGAAAACCAAGTAGAGATGATCCAAGGTGACGCAGAAAACATGCCTTTTGAGTCAGATAGCTTTGATGTAGTAACCGTTGCCTTCGGAGTGCGCAATTTTGAGAATTTAGAGAAAGGATTATTGGAATTGCAGCGCGTATTAAAACCAGGTGGCAAGCTTATGATACTAGAATTTTCCTACCCGGAGAAATTCCCTATGAAGCAGCTTTATACCCTGTATTTCACTAATATATTGCCGGTAATAGGTCGCACATTCTCCAAAGATCCGCGAGCATATACATACCTTCCGGAGTCTGTAAAAGCTTTTCCGTATGGTGAAAAAATGCTTTCCGTTTTAAAATCTTTAAATTTTACACAAACTAAAGATAAAAAACTTACCTTTGGCATCGCGACTATTTATGAAGCTTCAAAATAAATTAGAAAAGATATCGTTAATCTGATTATGAAAAACTTTATTTCAGTCCTCCTATTGTTAGCCTTTGTAGCAGTATCTGCTCAATGGAAAACAAATTGGAATAAGGAAGATAAATTCACGTACTATGACCAGCAAAGACTCACTTGGGGTTATTTCGTTGGTATGAATTACTTCGATTTCAAGCTTCATCCCACCGGTGACGGTATCAATGAATACGGGAGATTCAACGTAGAGTCAGTGGCCAGTCCTGGATTTTCAGCAGGTTTGATGGGTAGAATGCGCATCAATGATTACTTTGACCTGTTTGTACAACCCGGGATCCACTTCACAGAGCGCACGCTATACTTCAACCACATACGCACCGGGCAGATGATAGAATTCCCGGATGGTAGCATGCAAGCTGCAACACCACAAGATTCCATTAGAGACATTAAATCTTCTTATATAGATGTGCCTATCTTCTTGCAATTGCACGGAGATCGCTGGTTCAACACACGTCCGTACATACAAGCTGGTCTTGGATACGCCGTGAATTTGCAAAGTGAGGAGAAATCTACAGATGACAACTATGACGGAGTTTTCCGCATGAAAACACATGGCTTCAACTGGCAGATAGAAGGTGGTATTAGCATATACTTCCGCAGATTCAAACTTACACCTTCTGTGAAAGGTATATTCTTCTTCAATAATGAACTGGTGGCAGATGACCCTACATCGCCCAACGTCTGGGCAGGCGCGCTCAGCGCCATGCATACCAGGGCAGTCGTCTTTTCCGTCAAATTTGAGTAGAAATTACTTTGTTTAAAACATCAAAACCATCTTACGAGATGGTTTTTTTTTTGCTCATTACTTTGTAATTGAAAATCAATCTTCAATCAGAAAAAGTCGTCTTCGGAATATTTTGTTCGGTCGATGTCTTTGTTTGAAGATGAAATATTTACCTATTCTTGATTGGCAATTAATTCTTGATTGACATTAAACAAAACCAGAATTTGTAGAATATCTACTGATTATTAGTTGTTCGTTTAGATCCAAAAAATCAAAGCATTTCATGTTTGCCAAAAAATAGATGCCTTCAGCAAAAAACAGATATTATCAAAATTCGCTAAGGCAAATTATCTGCTATAGGATTAATGAATACCTAATGGTAGATATTAAAAGCGGAAGTTTCCGTTCAAGAATATTCTCTTCTTTCAATCCTGAAATTATGAGAGAATCTGCGTGCCGCCATGAAAGTTTTCAATGATTTTTAAAGCTACTTCCAGTGCTTTTGCACCATCTCGCAGACTCACTTTTATCTCAGAATTGTTTTTAATAGACTCCGCAAAGCTTTCCAATTCATCTAGAATGGCATTGTTAGAGTGCACATCCGGATATTCAAACCAGATTCTTTTTTTCTGTTGCTCAGCGTTGGTCAGAAACATAGAATAATCATCTGCTGCCTGCTCCATTCCTTGATCTGCCTCTTCCATACGTATGATTTCAGTTTTCTTTTCAAGAAAATCTACTGACACATAGGCATCACGTTGAAATATGCGGGTTTTGCGCATGTTCTTCATGCTAATGCGGCTGGTTGTGATATTGGCCACACAACCATTGGCAAACACCAGTCTTGCATTGGCTATATCCGGCGATTCGCTAATCACGCTCACACCACTACTTCTGATTTCTGTAATCTCTGATTGCACAATAGATAGAATGATGTCCAAATCATGTATCATCAAATCCAAAACCACAGGCACATCCGTTCCTCGCGGGTTGAACTGTGCCAATCTATGACTTTCTATAAAGAGAGGATTTTTAATGAATGGTTTGGCAGCCGTGAAAGCAGGATTGAATCTCTCTACATGACCAATTTGCACCTTCACGCCGGCGTTTTGCGCTTGAATTATCAAGTCTTCTGCCTCTTCAATGGTTTCAGTGACAGGTTTTTCTATAAATGTATGTTTGCCAAGATTTATGCAATGTTTAGCAATTTCATAGTGCGATGTGGTGGGCGCTACTATGTCTATCACCTCTACTTGCTCCAACAATTCATCTAAGTTTCTGAAATATTTATAGCCAAACTCTTCTTCAGTTTTTAGCGCATACTCTGCATTCACATCATGAAAACCTACTAGATTGTAGTGCTCAGACTGCTCCAAAAGTTTTAAGTGAATTTTCCCCAGATGGCCGGCACCAATCACGCCTGCATTGATTTTTGAGTTCATAGATGTGCTTATATGGCTTCAAAGATAAAGAATAGCATGGGCAAATAGGGAAATCCCGTAAAAATTCAGCAAATTTGCAAAGAAAGCTTTTGCACATGGACAGTTACAAACATCAAGGGAATAGAAGACGGCTCATTGAAAAACTCAGAACCAAAGGTATAGAGGATGATAATGTGCTAGAGGCTATGGGTCGTATTCCTAGACACCTGTTTATGGACTCTGCTTTTGAAGATTTTGCGTATGAAGACAAGGCTTTCCCCATAGCTGCGCAGCAGACTATTTCACACCCATCTACTGTAGCATTGCAGACAGAACTCATGCACGTGCAGCCCGGCGAGAAAGTGCTGGAGATAGGCACAGGAAGCGGATACCAAACAATGGTATTGCTAGAAATGGGCGCACAAGTATATACTATAGAAAGACAGAAAGAATTGGTAGATTTTTCTCGCCGAATCTTTGAGAAGTTGGGCAAAAGACCGCGTCACCAGTCATTTGGTGATGGGTATAAAGGCTTGCCGGCATTTGCTCCGTTTCATAAAATCATAGTTACTGCCGGCGCTCCCAGTATTCCCACCAGATTGTTGCCACAGCTCATGATTGGCGGACTTGCAGTGATACCAATAGGAGAGAAGGAGCAAAAGATGTTTACTTTCTTACGTGTAGATGAAACCAAGTATGAACAAATGGAGTTTGGTGACTTCAGATTTGTGCCAATGTTGCAAAGCAAGGAGTTGTAAAAGGCTGTTTTTCAATTTTTTTCTAAAAAAATTGAAGAAATTCCATAGCATCTGATAAGAATACCGGAATCTTGGTATTCATCACCAAATTTTTCGACGGACAGAATTAGCTCTAGACACTTAATATCTAAAAATACACTGAGCAGCTATGCCACAGTATAGTCCGGATGCGAGCGGCTATCCTTGTGAAACGGGTGTGGGTGCGGCAACGCGGTTTTTGAGTACCGGGTCACGGCTCATCCGTGAGAGTGTGCTCAAAAGAGCAGTTGCCGCCCACACCCGTGAACAAGATAATAGCGGGCAGCCGGGAAAAACTCCAAAAAAATAAAAAATAAAAAAAAACGGCTTCAAATGCTGAAACCGTTCTATATTCTTCAAGTGATTAACCCATGTAATCTTCAGGGTCTTTTCTCTTCAATTTGATGATGCCTATCTTGTCAAAGAACCAAATAAATGGATAAATAGGGTCAAATTCCCACCATTTCACACCAAAATTTGGGCGACCACCAAACTTGTGGTGGTTGTTGTGAAAGCCTTCTCCCAGCATGAATAGATCTACCGGCATTAGGTTCATAGAAGTGTCTTTCACCTCAAAGTTTCTATACCCATATTTGTGCGCAAACCAGTTGATTATCACTCCGTGAAAAGGTCCCATAATCGCATGAATAGGGATGAGAAGGTATAGCCACCACTGATCTGCAAAGATGTAGTAAAGCACTACATATACTATAATCCACAACAAACGAATGGCGTTGTGGCTGGCAAATTTGTCAAATGCTCTCCATTTTGGCACTCCTTTTACAAATTTATCTTCTATCTTGGCATATCCCGTGTCTATAGCCTTGTACACGTCTCTTGTACGCCACATCATGGAGAATAGATTCTTATCATACTTTGGAGAATGCGGATCTTTTTCTGTATCTGCATAAGCGTGGTGCAAGCGGTGCATAACCCCATAGGTGTATGGGCTGAGGTAAGATGAACCTTGGAATATAAATGACATTATATGCCAAAATTTTTCCCAAAAGCGTGACATAGTAAACATGCCATGCGCTGCATATCTATGGTGAAAAAAAGTCTGCGTGAAAAGGGATAAATACCAATGCCCCGCAAAAAACGAAATAGCAAAAATCATATTGTGTAGAAGAGTTTAATAATTAGCGCTCAAAGTTAAGAATTTCTGATGGCATTGTAATGGATTTGTACGTTTTTGAGTAGCTTTACGACAAAAATCAGCATGAGTCCTGCAAAATTTTCAAAGTTTTTACTTGTAAAACTACCCATAGCCTGGTTGGCTGGTGTGCGTCTGCAGCAAATTTCTGACACGGAAGCCACTACAACAGTGAAGTTGCACAGAATGAGCCAAAACCCTTTTCGCAGCATATTTTGGGCAGTGCAAGGCATGGCGGCAGAACTCTCTACCGGTGTACAACTCTTCCGCTACATGGAGCAATCCGGGCGCCAATACTCTATGCTTGTGACGGAGCAGCAAGCGTTTTTCAGTAAAAAAGCCGTAGGTCGATGCGAGTTTACTTGCACCGATGGCGAATTGCTACGACAAGCCATGGAAGAAGCTTTTGAGAGCAAAACTCCTCAAAGCATCAGAGTTTCATCAGTAGGCACAGACGAATCTGGAGATAGAGTCTCAGAATTTTTCTTTACTTGGAGTATCAAAGCTAGGGACAAACAAAAGTAAAGCTGAGCGCACCGGCTAGGCAAGCATTTTTAGCATCATTCTTGCTTGCAATACAATAATATATATGCTTGGTATGAAAATCATAATCTTGTCTATGCTCACCGCACTGCTCAGCATGAGTCAATGCCAATCTCAGCCGCGTAGCCAAGATACTACTACCGGCAGCAAAACGACACTTATGCAAAAAAAAGATTTGAATTTCCCTGTGCAAAAAACAGAAGAAGAGTGGAAGCAACAATTGTCACCAGAGGCATACTATGTGATGCGTGAGGCTGGCACAGAAAGACCATTCAGTGGCGAGTACAATGATCACTATGCAGACGGCTACTACCACTGTGCCGGTTGCGGGCAAAGACTTTTTGAGAGCGGAAGCAAATTTGATGGGCACTGCGGCTGGCCAAGTTTTGATCAAGAAATAGAAAAAGGCGTTATAAAGCAGGTACTAGACACCTCTCATGGCATGACCCGCATGGAGATACTCTGTGGCAATTGCGGATCGCACCTTGGTCATGTGTTCAATGACGGCCCCACGGAAACAGGTCTGCGCTACTGCGTCAATTCACTTTCACTAGACTTTGAAGATGACCAGGATTAGCCTAGCACTTTTTGGCGCACTCATAGCGTTGTCTGCATGTGTGACACCACTCAACCGAAAGAAAACCCAAGAGCAATTGGCCGCTAATATGAGTGCGGAAAGCAAAGCATTAAGAGCCGGCACAGCATTCAAATCTTGTAAACCGGAAGAAATGGCGCGATTGGGCGACACCGTGCTTTTCAACAATGTATGGGGCGCATCCAAGATCACCCAAGGAGAGCTCAGACAATGCATCTTTCACAATCAGCCGCAGGCTCGTGGCAAAATGGGTTGGGAGTGGGAAGTGCCACACAATGCCAGAGGCGTCATCGCCTACCCATCAGTGATAGTGGGTCATAGCCCTTGGGTGCAGACCAGCAGCCATCAATTGCCGCGCCTATGGGAAGAACTCTTTATGATAGACGTAGTCTATGAAGCCGAAATGCAGGTGAGAGGTAGAAAATACAACCTCGCCTTCGACCTCTGGCTCACCCACACTTCTCTGCCTACAGAGAAAGATATTGCCTATGAAATCATGGTGTGGGAAGACCATTATGATTTCAGATCACACGGCAGGCGCGTAGGCAGCGTAGAAACCCCTTTTGGCGATTATTGGCTGCACGTAGGCCATATGAAAAGACCAGAGCTCAACACAGAGTGGAAATATCTGGCCTTTGTGCGCAAACAACGCCGCCAGAGCGGTTTTGTTGACCTCAAATTCCTCTTGGATTATGCCGTAGAAAAGGGACATTTGACGCCAGGATTGTACCTCTCTGCCTTAGAATTTGGCAATGAAGTAGGCAACTCATCCGGCATCACAGTGCTGCGCCAATTTGATGTTTCAATCATGTAAAATGACATTCGTCAGCCACAGAACAGCAATTATATAGTAAATTTGTCAATCAACATAAAAATCAATGTATGAGAAAATTGTTATTAACCTTGGCAGTAGCTACGTTTGTAGTAAGCTGCACCAAAGAGCAAACAGACCACAGAACCCATGAGCAAGCAGCGCCAACCCTAGATGTAGGTACAACGACTACCACTACTGATGGTACTACTACAGCAGCAGTACCAGGCCAGCAAGTGAGCTTGGAAATAAGCGGAGATGACGCCATGAGATTTGACAAGTCTGAGCTACGCGTACCGGCAGGCTCCAAAGTTACTCTTACTTTGAGGCATACAGGCACATTGGCCAAAGAAGCTATGGGTCACAACTGGGTACTACTCAAGCAAGGCACAAGCATCAATGACTTTGGTATGGCAGCCGTAAATGCCAAAGACAATGGCTACATTCCGGCAGGTAGCACAGACTACATAGCCCATACAGACATGATAGGAGGTGGCGAAAGCACCAGTGTCACATTTGACGCTCCTGCTCCCGGCACCTATGACTTTATATGCTCATTCCCGGGTCACTTCTCTGCCATGCAAGGCAAATTCATAGTAGAATAATTTACGGGTAATAAATAATATTGCACAGCCGTCTCTCACAAGAGGCGGCCTTTTTTTGGCATAAAATGCCGGGAATTTTTTTAGGAGCTATTTCCCGCTGCCCGCTGCAATCTTGCTCACCCACAGCCGCATCTGCCGAGTTTTGGGCACGTCCGCTATCGCTCCAGTACCCAAAACCCTGGCAGCTGCATAGGCTGTGGGTTTTGCAAGGATTTCCGCTCGCATCGGGGCTAGGCCAGCGGCGCAAAGGCCAACAAGACACTGGCAAAAAATCTTGTGATATAGAAACATGCAACATTTTTCCATAATCCAACTATGTGAGCAGATAATTTCAAACGAGATCATGAAAGATTGCAGGTGAAAACTTGAAATTATTTCATTATTCTTTTTAGATGGAGAAAAGAATGAAAATGAATTATTCATTTTCAATAAATATGTGTTCATAAATTCTGGCTTCAAAAGAGCGATTAATCGCTGGGAAGCTAAATCATCGGTCTATGAATAGCATTCTTCAAAGAGATGAATAGCTGTTAAGCCTAGATATTATTGTACTCTGGTGCGCAAGCTCTCATGCTATTTTTCAATTTTTTGACTCAAGTGGAGATTATGATAGATAAATTACGTATTTTTCTGAAGTGGAAGATAAATTGAAAATTACTGATTTTACAGAAGAATTTATTCGCTATGATTACCATACAGATGAAGATGGGAATAGATATCGAGCACCAACAACAGTAGTAAAATTTCGCAAAGTGCGAAATGCAAATTCAATTATGCGTACCCTTAATTTCGTAATAGACACCATCACTCTTGTATCGATTATCCTTTTATTGTGGTGGGGATATTTAAAATTAGTGCCTGATAATCGTGTAAATGATGAACTCAATATTATTCTACAACTTTTAGCTATTCTGGCCATTTCAGGTATATATTATACTTTTTTGGAATATAAATATCAGCGCACAGTGGGCAAATGGATAACCAATACAATAGTATTCAATGAATACTGCGAGCGCCCTTCATTGAAGCAGATTATACGCAGAACGTTTCTTAGAGCCTGGAGCATTTTTTTCCTTCGATTTAATTTATTATACTACTTAAATGACGAAGGTCATTGCAGGGAATATCATGATCGTTCATCCAATACTTGGGTGGTGTCTATGAAAGAATACCGAGAAATAAAGGAATTATTGCATGAACAAAATATAAATGAAGACAATGTTTGATAAACTTTTCATTTTGCCAATAAAACTGAAAATCAAAAGAATAGTGGTCATCTTTTTAAGAAAATACCCACTGCGTCATCTGAGCCTTTGTTTATGAGAAAGTTGTTGAACAAAAAAAATATTCCTAACAATACTTACACATGAAATACTTAGATTGTTTTTCCAAAATGTTCAAGGCTTCACTGTAAACATGAGTTAATGAAATATCTAATTTACATATCAA
>JAUNRT010000067.1 GCA_030535475.1 Weeksellaceae bacterium
TGGAAAATTGATGTACTTACTCATTATCTTCTATCAAATACTCGTAAAACATATAATTAAGGCTTTTTGAGTATTAAAAGCAGTAAAAATTTGTTCGAAACTTTCTTGGTATCCATTACACATAAAAAATCTGGCGCGGAGCCAGATTTTCAAAAATAATCTTAGAAAAATAAAATCTTATTATCCCAAAACAGAATTAGAAAACTATTCTGCCGGAGCGTTGATCTTATCCTTTATTTTCACCTCCAGCTCTTCCATGAGCTCAGGATTGTCTTTTATCACATCTTTCACAGAATCTCTACCTTGTCCCAGTCTAGAACCATCATAGCTATACCATGCGCCACTTTTTTGTATCACGCCCATATCTACACCCATGTCTAGAATTTCACCAACTTTAGAGATACCTTCACCATACATTATATCAAATTCCGTGAAGCGGAAAGGAGGAGCTACTTTATTTTTCACCACTTTTACTTTGGTTCTGTTACCAGACACGCTATCTCCATCCTTTATTTGTGTAGAACGTCTGATGTCTATGCGTATAGAAGAGTAGAACTTCAAAGCATTACCACCCGTAGTAGTTTCCGGGTTTCCAAACATCACACCTATTTTCTCACGCAATTGGTTAATAAAAATAGCAGTACACTTAGTTTTGTTGATAGTAGCTGTGAGTTTACGCAAAGCTTGAGACATCAGTCTTGCTTGCAATCCCATTTTAGAATCACCCATTTCACCATCTATCTCAGCTTTTGGCGTCAATGCCGCCACAGAGTCTATGACTATGATGTCTATAGCGCCGGAACGTATAAGATTATCTGCAATTTCCAAAGCCTGCTCTCCATTGTCAGGTTGCGAAATGATGAGATCGTCGGTAGAAATACCCAACTTCTTAGCATAAACAGGATCAAAAGCATGTTCAGCATCTATGAATGCTGCAATACCACCATTTTTCTGAGCTTCTGCAATAGCATGCAGAGCCAGAGTAGTCTTACCAGAAGATTCTGGTCCAAAAATTTCAATAATTCTTCCGCGTGGATACCCACCAACACCCAAGGCTATGTCCAGACCCAGAGATCCGCTCGGTATCACCTGTATATCATCCTCTATTGGGTCATCGCCCATGCGCATTACAGCACCTTTGCCATACGCTTTATCCATTTTTTCCAGCACCAACTTCAGTGCCTTCAATCTTGCATCTTTATCGCTCGTTTGTTTGCTATCGCTCATTTGTTTGCTATTGCTTTTTTATGATTTCTAAAATTTGTTGTGTATGAGTTTTCGTTTTCACCTTGTCTATTACATGAGTGATTTTACCTTTTTCATCTATCAAAAATGTAGTCCTATGAATTCCGTCATAAGTCCTACCCATGAATTTCTTTTCACCCCAAACGCCAAATTTATTGATTATAGACTTTTCTGTATCAGCAATCAGGGGAAAATCAAGACCATACTTTTCACTGAAATTATGCTGTCTTCTCACGCTGTCAGCGCTTATACCCAATACGATAAAACCCAAATCTTTCCACTGCGCCAGATTGTTGTTCAAGTCACATACTTGGGCAGTACATCCTGGCGTACTAGCTTTAGGATAAAAAAATACTATCAAAGGCTTGCCAAGCAAGTCTTTAGATCTTATCTCATTGCCATACTGATCTATACCAGAGAATTCCGGCATCTTCTTGCCGGCTTTCAGTGTATTCATTCTGTAAAGATAGAACAATTTCAGCAAATCTACTACTGTGAAATGCTATACCATCGCCCATACTTTGTGCTTTATTCCACACGTTTTATTTCCGCGCAACCTTTTCTGGAATAGTAATAGCTCAAGCTATCATTTTCCTCAAAATGTGCATCATGCACTATTACAGATTTATCTAGAATCTGCTTGTTTTTGTTGTTGCAGTCAAGGCATAGATGATCCGTGCGCAGAGACATTTGACCATTTCCTTCAGGATTGGTAGTTATAGTGCCCAAAAATGAAATATTTGTGCGCAGATCCACAGAGTCATGCGGTATCAGATCGTCCAAAGTCCAGTAACTACCGGCGCTGCGCAGGTCCGTGCTGTTACAATTGGCAAATTGGTGCAAGTGCAAATCATATTCATGGTCAGCCTCCAGACCGGTGAGTTGTATCAGCACATTTAGCGTATCCTGCTCTTGTTTCAGGTTCATAATACCGCTCAAATTGCTTTGATTGGCAGATGAAAAATATATTGCCATTTCACGCTTAGCTTCCAGCGCTTTGAGCAACGGTGTGGGCACCAATTCCATATTTTCCTCACGTTGCAATCTGTCTTTGTCTTCACAACTGCTCAGAAACAAAACCACTCCAGAAATCAAAATCCATAAATACCGCATGAGAAAAGATTTTTTATATGACGCCAAAAGTACAAAAAATTCATTTTGCCAATTTTCACTTTCAGTAGTGACTATAGAGGCTTTAGACAATCAAAAAATAGCCGGTTCCAGATTATCATTTGCAGGTTTAGCCTTAGATCGCACCAATCGCAAATCCATTTTACATATTTAGGTAGAAATCCTTAGTCAGATCTATATATTGCTGAGTGTACAGATGACGACTTTTCTCAATCACCAGACTTTCAATTTCACAAGTAGAAATAGGAGATTTGCACAATTCCACAAGGCAGCGTTTGTATTCCGTATTTTCACTTCCTTTCACCCAACAAATTTTTTGCACATACAATCCCGCATCGCAAGCTAGCTGCAAATACCATTGCCTATGCAAGTATGGAAAAATCACGTACAGCCTGGCATTTTCACGCATCAGATTTGCAGATTTAGCAAAAAAATCAACTATCGGAAAATTCTGCGTTTGTCTCGCCAAAGCTTTTCTTGGATCAGGTGAGCTTGTTTCCTCAACATGATAGGGTAAATTGCTGATAATTAAATCATAATTATCCAAAAATTCATGACTGAAAAAGTCATCATAGATGAGTTTCAAAAGCTCCAACCACGGAGAATTCTCAAAGTTATACCTGGCTTCCTGTGCAGATGCCATATCCACCTCAATAGCATCTACATGTGCCGTTTCAAATTTTTGTGCAAGCATTAGCGCAATTACGCCCGTTCCCGTACCCACATCCATTATTCGCTGAGGTCTGTCAAGCTTCTCAAATGCCGTCCAAGCCGCCAGCAACACAGCATCCGTGCCCACAGCAGCCGTTGACTGCTGTTGCACCACAGTAAATTGTTTGAACCTGAAATTCTTACGTTGTTTGGGTTTCTCAGCCAAAAGCTATTTTTTTGTGGAATATTGGCAAAAATAATCTACTCCACCCTATAAATATCGTCATTCTTCAGTTTTTTTTATTTTATAATTATTTGGGCGGCACCCTTTTATGGGCAATACATGCAATAGACTTCTACTTACATTTTTTTGATTAGAAATTCGCCGTAAATCTTAAAATCCTTGAATAGAATTGCCCAAGAAAAGGGTCGGTGTACGGCTATTACTCCTCGGTCTCGGGTGTGCAAAGCGGCGGCTCCGGCTATTGCTCTCGGCGGATGCCTTTTTTTTGGATTTTTTTATTTCAGTGAGGCATTATCCGCCTATCGCGATCATAGCCTACACCTGCACGCTTTGGATTACACCCGATCCCTGTGGGGTAGCCGCCTTCCACCTGCCGCGGTGCGCGCACCTTGGGTTTGTGCAATGAAATGGCGTCATTTCATCCGACCACCATATCATCAATAGATTGCTATCTGTATGTGAATAGGTGATATTTTAATTTGGGTTTACAGAACAGATTTTCAACACAAAACTTTTTCAAAGCAAATAGTTCTTTTCCTTTTAGTAGTAGATTATTACTGGACCAAAAGTTCATTTCTTTTTTCTGAATAAATTCTCATAAAAATTTTTTTCAAAGTTTTTTAAATCAACTTGTTAGAAGTTATAGGGGCAAATATTGAATAACTCCTGATAAAGATCTTGCATTATTAAAATCAGTGGTTTCATTGCCAATTCTATTTGATTTTCGGTACTCTTTTCATTTTTGCCAAGATAAAGTGTAACTTACATGCCTTTATTTACACATTATGAGTCATAAATTTCGGCCTGAGAGTTTAATGATGTCTCACGGCTACAATCCTGAGTGGAGTGAGGGAGCAGTAAAATGTCCTATTTATCAAACATCAACATTTGTTTTTGATAAAGCAGAGAGCGGTAAAGCTTTTTTTGAGCTTGCCTATGGCAAGAGAGAGCCCAATAAAAATGAAGTACCCGGCCTCATTTACTCCCGTCTCAACAATCCCGATCTTCAAATACTGGAAGAAAGGCTTTGCTTGTGGGATGGAGCACAAGAAGCTGCAGTTTTTGAAAGCGGAATGTCAGCCATCACCACAGTCCTGCTCGAGTTTCTGAAACCAGAAGATGTATTACTGTATTCTAGGCCGGTATATGGCGGCACAGATCATTTCATCAATGAAGTATTGCCCAAATACAACATTCATGTAGTAGAGTATTTTGCTTGGGATACAGAAGAAGAAATTCTTCAAAGACTTGAGCAAACCGGTAAAGCCGAAAAGCTGCGAATGATCTATTGTGAGACACCCGCCAATCCTACCAATGAGATGTTTGACCTGAAAATGCTAAAACGTATCAGAGACAAATTTCATGTAGCAGAATCCAATGAAGTAGTAATAGCTGTTGATAACACCTATTTAGGACCAATTTGGCAACATCCTTTAGAGCACGGTGCGGATTTGGTCATATACTCTGCTACCAAATATATAGGAGGTCACAGTGATATCATTGCAGGAGCAGTCTTAGGTTCACACGCACATATGGCACGCATAAAAGGCTTGAGAACCTTTATGGGCAATATGGCAGGACCATGGACAGGTTGGCTACTCATGCGTAGCTTAGAAACGCTAAAACTGCGTATGGAAGCACAGCAACGTAATGCAGAAGAAGTTGTGAAATTCCTTCAATCGCATGAAAATGTAGAAAAAGTGTATTACTTAGGCTTGCTGGAATCAGATAGCCGTTCCGGCAAAATTAGAGAAGAGCAATGCAAAGGCACAGGAGCCATGGTAGCATTTGATGTGAAAGGAGGGGAGAGCGGAGCATTCAGCTTTCTCAACAATCTGCAATTGGTGAAACTTGCTGTGAGTTTAGGTTCTACAGAGAGTCTGGCGCAACACCCCAAAAGTATGACGCATGCCGGAGTGCCGGATGAAGATCTCAAAAAATTAGGTATTACAGACAGTATGGTGCGATTGTCAGTAGGAGTAGAGCACCATGATGATATCATTTGGGATCTCAAGCAAGCATTAGACCAAGTAAAATAGCGCTTTGCTACATCCATAAAATAAAATTCCGAGCCACCGGGCTCGGAATTTTTTTTGCTATTGTAGTAGAATTGGCACTTTTGACCTACAATTTAACTTGTAAATTTTAGTGAGTTTTATTCCAAACTCACTTTCCATTTGCCTTTTACATTCACTAGATCCAATTCTTTTTCAAAATCGCTACCGGAGGCATTTTTTACACGGTATATACAGGTTATGACCTCACTTCCTTCTTCTCTAGGTGCACAATGGAGCACTTCAAAATGATGGTGAATAGCCTGAGAACTAGAATACTCTTCCATCACAACTAGAAACTCTTCAGAACCTTCTGTAGTGTAGTTTCTAGCTTTTTCAAAATCTTTCTGTTGTATGGCGGTGAGGAAGTTTTCCGTTGCTTTTTGAGGTGAATCGCAAGAAATGAAAAGTATGAGGATTACCCCAATTGCAAGTAAGTTTTTCATGAATATTTTTGTTGAGTTATACTTTGATTAGTATAAAACGCAAATTACTTGCATATGTTATTTTCATAGACCGTTCCATCAAACATTCTGGTGTCGTCTAGAAAGATTTGAAGCAGCTTATGCTTATCTGTTGTAGGGTTTACCGGATTAGCAATTTGCTGTATAGTCACACGAAAATTTGGGTTTTGGTAGGTGCTTGTGAGAGAGTCAGACTCGGGTTGCAGTCGTAGCAATTCCCATCTACCATTTGTGCGAAGATACATGTGCCCATCCTTGCTGTAATTGAGTATGTATTGCTGCTGATCAAAAGACTGCTTTCCCATAGAAATCATAGTGTAGCAACTATCTCCTGCGAAGGGTGGAACTTGAAAAGATTCTAGAAGTAAATTATTTTGATCTTGTACATGTTCTCTTTTTTGTCGAGAAAGCCTATGTATCTCCAAAGTTTTGTCCACCTCAAATTCATTCACCTGATTGCAGGAAAAAGTTATGAAGACAATACATAGCCATACTAGGTATCGCATGAGGCGAAATTTTGTTATAAACGGATTTCAATATTAAATATTGTTAATGGAATGTAAAAATTTAGCATTGTTAAATTTTTTCTTTTTTAAACACCCTTTATTTAGCGGTATTCAAGAAAATTTTTATCAGAAAATGTATTAAAATATGTTTAGGATTTTTTTATTCAATGCTTATCATTTAACTTAGTTTAATAATACAATTGCTCGTGATACGTTTTTATTCGGAAACAGATTTTCAACTTGATGACCAGGCGTTCTTTTCTGACTGGATTGCTGCTGTGATAGAATTGGAGCAAGGAGAAGTTGGTAACATAAACTTTGTGTTCTGCGATGATGAGTATTTGCTGGAGATCAATCAGCGGCACTTGCAGCATGACTATTATACAGACATCATCACTTTTGACTATTCTGAAGAGAATTGCATTAGTGGTGATTTGTTCATTTCAGTAGATCGCGTAGCCGACAACGCCTTCACATATGAAGTAGATTTCGAGCAAGAACTTTCCAGAGCAATGGTTCATGGCGTGTTGCATATGCTGGGCTATGATGATAGTAGTGAGGAGGATATAGCCCTGATTCGGAGCAAAGAAGACGAATACTTATCTTTGCAAGCTAATAACGTGGAAGAGGATTGATGTTCCACGTGGAACATAATCTATGATTTCAAAATATGATACAATAGTTGTAGGAGGTGGTCATGCCGGCTGTGAAGCGGCAGCCGCCGCTGCGCGTATGGGTGCATCTACACTACTTATCACCATGAATTTGCAAGCCATTGGGCAAATGTCTTGTAACCCCGCGATGGGTGGTATAGCCAAAGGTCAAATTGTACGCGAAATTGATGCGCTGGGTGGTTATTCAGGAATTGTTACTGATCATACCATGATTCAGTTCAAGATGCTGAATACTTCTAAAGGGCCTGCCATGTGGAGCCCAAGAGCTCAATCGGATAGAATGCGCTTTGCAGAAATGTGGAGAAATATGCTTGAGGGAATTCCTGGATTGGACTTTTTTCAAGATATGGTTACCGAAATCAAAGTAGAGAATGACAGAATCACCGGTGTGAAAACAGCCATGGGAAGTGAGTTTCATGCCAGAACGGTAATACTCACAAATGGTACTTTTCTCAACGGTCTCATTCACATAGGGGAGATGCAATATGGCGGTGGACGTATGGGTGAAAGAGCGGCTTATGGAATCACTGAGCAGCTTGTGTCTTTAGGTTTTGAGTCTGGCAGAATGAAAACCGGAACTCCGCCAAGGGTAGATGGCAGAAGCATAGACTACAGTAAAATGCTGGAACAACCCGGGGATGTAAATCCATCTAAATTTTCTTTTACCAACACACCGCAATTACAAGAACAACGTTTGTGCTGGATGACCTATACCAATCCGGAAGTGCATGATTTGCTCCGTGAAGGTTTTGATAGATCTCCTATGTTCAACGGAGCTATACAATCTACCGGTCCAAGATATTGCCCATCTATCGAAGATAAAATCAGCAGATTTTCTGAGCGTGAACGACATCAAATTTTTGTAGAACCGGAAGGCTGGGATACGATAGAAATCTATTTGAATGGGTTCTCAACATCTTTACCGCAGGAAACACAATCGAAAGCCATGCGGAGTATTCCTGGTTTGGAGAAGGCAAAGATTTTCAGACCGGGATATGCTATAGAATATGATTATTTTCCACCGACACAGTTGCAGCACACGCTGGAAACTAAATTGGTGAAAGGTCTATACTTTGCCGGACAAATCAATGGAACAACTGGCTATGAAGAGGCAGCTTGTCAAGGCTTGATGGCAGGTATCAATGCGGCACGTGAAATACAAGAAAAGCCGCCAGTTGTGTTGCAAAGAGACCAGGCATATATTGGCGTTTTAATTGATGATCTCATTACCAAAGGCACCGAAGAACCATATAGAATGTTTACTTCTAGAGCAGAGTTTCGAATACTGCTTAGACAAGACAACGCTGATGAGAGATTGACTCCACTCGGAGCAGAGATTGGTCTTGCAGAGAATGAGAGAATGCAACGCTTAGATGAAAAGTATAGTAGAACGGCGGATACCGTAGATTTCTTCCGTAATACATCTGTTCTTCCAGAACAAATTAACCCTGTGATTGAGGAAAGAGATGGTAGCCCACTTACGCAATCTATGAAGATGAATTCTGTACTTACCAGACCGGAATTACAGATAGAAGACTTTGTAGAGATACCGCAAGTGGATGCGTTTTTGAAGCAAAATCATATAGACGAAGAGTCTTTACAACAGGCAGCCATTCAGATAAAATATGAAGGCTATATAAACAAAGAAAAGCTGAACGCAGAGAAACTCACCAGGTTGGAATACGTGTCTATCCCTCCCGATTTTGACTACAGCAAAGTCAATAGTTTGAGCACAGAAGCATTGCAAAAGTTGCAAAAAATCAAGCCTACTAGTATAGCTCAAGCCTCTAGGATCAGTGGGATTTCCCCTTCAGACATAAGCATACTTTTGGTGTACTTGGGGAGATAATGTTTCACGTGTAACATCGCACGCCAATACCAAGCTATGGCTGCATTTTTCATCGTTTTAATGGCTTTATTAGCTTGAAAAATCAAACGACAAAGAGTTTTCTACTATAATCCCCAGACGTGTCGGGGGACATTTTTGGGGCATGATACCTTATTGAAAATTTATATTTATCATGCCCCAAAAATTGTCCCGAGGCAAGGATGGAAGCGATATTGCACCCAATGTTTTTGCTCTACAAAATACGATTGATGCGGGTTGAGACGCGCTAGCGTTGAAAACCGTAGCAAGAGATATTTTGTAGCAAAAACAGGGTGCAATACAAGCGGACAGCCTGGTCCCGCGCCGGCAAAGCCGGCGCGGGAGCCTCCCAAAAAATAAAAAAAATAAAACATTGTGATCGCCAAATTGCCTTTTTTCAGCTAAGGGCTTTTGCTTGCTTATCTTGTTTGTTGTTCATAGCATTTGGCAAAAAGTGGCTTATTTTGCAATATGGAAAGGTATATAAAAGATCATTTCTTGACAGGTGAGGAGTTCTCTGTAGTGCCTCACGAGCGCTATGATGGTGTGCTGCAAACAGTCTTTGATCAACCGCTAGATCAGTTAGAGAAATACTATCAATCTGAGGAATATTTGTCTCACAGCAAGGGAAATTCATCACCATTGGCCAAGGTGTATAGCTTGGCTCAACGGGCCAATTTGAGATGGAAATTGAAGCATATTCAGCGTTTTTTGCCGGAAGGTAAGTTGCTGGATTATGGATGTGGTAAGGGTGATTTTGTGCATTATATGCAAGGAAAAGGTTACTCGGCTTATGGGTACGAGCCCAATATCAAGGCTGCAGATTTGGCTCAGGATGCTGTGGGTGAAAGTATTTTACAATGGCAAGATTTGCCAAGGCAGGCGCCATATGATGCTATATGTTTATGGCATGTATTGGAACATATACCGGATCTGGAAGAGAAATTCACTCAATTGCTCAGTTGGCTAAAAGAAGGTGGTTGGCTCTTTGTTGCCTTGCCAAATTATAAAAGTTTAGACGCGGAATTTTATGGTGATTTGTGGGCTGGCTATGACGTTCCCCGCCATCTCTGGCATTTTTCTAGAGAAGGTTTTTCTGAGTTTATAGCTGATTTTGGCATAGTTATGGAAGAGCAGGTGGGTATGCCGATGGATGCGTACTATGTTTCGCTATTGTCTGAGAGGTATAAGAGAAGTTCACTGTCTTATTGGAATGCTATGCAGATGGGATTGAAATCTAATCTGGCGGCGCGTAAAAATGGTGAGTTTTCGAGCATCTTGTATGTTTTGAACAAGAGAAACGCCAAATAAGGCGATTTAAGCGCTTTTTACAACCCACAGCAAGCATTACCATAGATTTTTAGAAACAATCGTTTAAATCAAAAATATAATAATCAATCTAAAGCGATGAAAATGAACAAATTAGCTGTTTTAGGAATTGTGATGCTCATTTTTGCATCCTGTTCTACTGCCACACAAACTGCCCGTCAAACAGAACAGGCTATGCGTGGTACTTGGGTGTTAAATGAAATTGTAAATGATCAACAACGTAACGTTGCCGTTACTCAACTCTTTGATCATGCTTCTCTGGAATGTTTTACGCAGAGTGAATGGACATTTGTGGCCAACAACTCTACCGGAAATTATTGGTTGAGCGGAGACAATTGTCCGCAAGGCCAAAACAACATTAGCTGGCACACATCTGTGGAAGATGGTGCTACCTACTTTTGGTTCAAAAGACTGGATGGGGAGCGCGCAAGAAATGTAACCTCTGGGTACAAAATGCGAGTTGTGTCTGCAGATGCCTCTCAAATACATTTGATGCATGAAATTCCATCATCTGAAGGTAGTGTGAATCTACACTACTATTTTACCAAGAAATAATCAAATAATCATATAAATCTTAAAGTTATGAACAAAGTAAATATGGGCTTACTATCGCTCTTACTGGTAGTAGCATTCGTGTTTCAAAGCTGTGAAGCAATTCAAAATACCAATCGTGCCCAGCGCGGTGGTGTAATAGGTGCAGCCGGTGGTGCCGCAGTAGGTGCAGCCATTTCCAAAAATAATAGAGCCCTTGGTGCCATTGTAGGTGGTGTAGTTGGGGGTGCAGCAGGAGCCATTATTGGTAACAAAATGGACAAGCAAGCAGAGAAAATAGACCAAGCTCTACCAGGTGCAGAGGTTGTACGCTCTGAAGAAGGTATTCAAGTGATCTTGGATGAGAAATCTGCTGTGAGATTTGAGTATAATAAGAGTTCTTTGACTGCTGAAGCACAAACTAATCTTGACAGAGTAGTAAACGTATTCAAAGAGTATCCGGATACTGATATACTTATTGTAGGACATACAGACAACGTAGGTTCTGCGGCTTACAATAGACCACTATCTCAGCAGAGAGCAAAAGCTGTAAGAGACTATTTGGTATCTAAAGGTGTGAATAGCAATAGAATACGAGTAGAAGGTGTAGGTTTCTCAGAGCCTAGATATTCTAATGACACTGCAGATGGACGTGCAGGTAACAGAAGAGTAGAGTTTGCTATTACAGCCAATGAGAAAATGATACAAGATGCTGAGCGTGAGGCACAAGGCCAATAATCAAAGCATCATATCATATCAATCAAAAAATCCGAGCAAAGCGCTCGGATTTTTTTTGATTTCTAAAGTTTGTTAGCAATTCTCAGGCTACCCGTTTACAGCTTCCACATTTTCTACCATACCTGGTAGCAATTCCTGTAGAATAGAGTGTATCCCGTTTTTCAGTGTGATAGTACTAGAAGGGCATCCACTACAAGCGCCTTGTAGTAGCATCCTTGCGGTGCGCGTTTCCTCGTCAAAAGACACCAAATGTATGTGTCCACCATCATTGGCCACAGCCGGCTGCACATACTCATCTATCACAGCCTGTATCTTCTTTTCTATAGCATTGTGCTGCACCTTATCTTCAGACACGTTATAGCGCACGCTTGGCACATATCCACTGCTTACAAGCTCTTTATCTGCCTGCAAATAATCTAGGATAAACTGGCGCATCTCCAGCGCCACATATTGCCACTCTACACTATCATTGCGCGTGAGTGAAATGTAATTTTCAGATACAAAAACCTCTAGCAAGTACTCAAATTCATCAAATAGAGCTTTGGCAATAGGCGTGTGGCTCAAATCCTCATCACGGCGCACTTCTACAATAGTATCTACTAGTGGCTGATTGCTCACAAAGCGCATCACCTTAGGGTTTGGCGTCATCTCAGCATACAGCGTGTACGGTTCTTTGGCACGCTCTTCAATCAAAATCTCATCGCGTTGCAGAAATTCATTGATTAGCACCTTCAGATCCTGGGCAATATCTTCCCAACTCACAATTTCAGACTTCTGTATCGCCACAAAATTTGCCGTAATGAAAACACGCTCAACAAACGGAAACTGGAAAAGCTTCTGAGCCAATGGCGACATAGACAAATCCGCATCCGGAGTCCATTCCACGCCACCTTGTGTGATCATCTCATCACACACAAATTTCATAATATGTTTCTGAGCCGTCGGCTCAATATATACTCGCATTTTTATAAAAATTAGGAACAGCAAATTTACTACAAATGCCGTAATTTTACCCTAAAATACACATTATGGCATTCATTCGGCCACTTCTGGGCAAAACTCCCATTATTGGAGACAACACTTTTCTGGCAGAAACCGCCGTCATCATAGGAGACGTGGAGATGGGTGAGCAATGCAGCATTTGGTACAATGCCGTATTGCGCGGAGACGTGCACCAAATACGCATCGGCCATCGCGTCAACATCCAGGACAACGCCATGGTACACTGCACCTATCAGAAATTCCCCATCACCATAGGAAACGATGTTTCCATAGGGCACAACGCCATAGTACACGGCTGCACCATCCAAGATAGCGTACTCATAGGCATGGGCGCCATAGTCATGGACGGCTGCGTAATAGAGAGTGGGTCATTGGTGGCCGCAGGTGCGGTAGTCACGCCCGGCACACACATACACGCCGGAGAACTTTGGGCTGGAGTGCCTGCTAAGAAAGTAAAAGACGTCCCACCCACATTGCGTGAAGGCGAAATAGACCGCATCGCCAAAAATTACATACACTACAGCAGTTGGTACACACAAGAGTCTGAGGATTAGTTTTTTATAATTTTTTATTTGGGCGACCCCAAAAAATTTTTTCTACGTTTATTGTAGATAAATCGATGGTTCAATAAAAATTTTTTGGGTCGGTGTCCGGCTCCAAGTCCTTTAAGCATTCGTAAAACGCTTAAATAGAATTATATATAAAACCATGGGGAAAGATTAGGGGAAAGATATTACTGTTGTGGCTTCTTGTATTTATTTACAAGGGTTTCCGTCTTTGAAAAAAAATTCCCTTTTATCCGTAAAAATTCTTGTGTCACATCTTTATCATCATGGTTGATTAATCTCACATGGGTTTCACTAAAAACCACGCCTCTAAAGATAATTCGGTCGCCTAGGTCGCCATAGGTGAAAAATGTTAGAATGCGCCGTATTTCTTTAAGTGAATACACAAAGAACATCACTTTGTTTTACAACTAATACAGAACCTATTTTTATAGGGTTTTGATAGATTATTCTATCTCCCACCTTAATATCTTCAACCCAACTTCCAATTGACACTACATCTGCTACATTACTTGATTGCTGATTTATCAACGTCAAAGTGCTTGTTTTAGTTGGGATAGGCTTTATTATTATGTTGTCGTGCGCTGCTTGCATAACGCTTTGGTTTTTTGTTTGTACTGCTCAATTAAATCCTGTATCTCCGGAATTGTTAGCTTTACACTTTCTTGCCTTGCTTTTGTCGCTAATAACTCGTATTGCTCTGAGCCTATTCGTTGCACTAATTCAGGGTAGTAATTCGCCTGATTGCCGTGTTTGTTTTTATTACAGTTAAACCAGCACTGTCCATGCACGTTACGCTCGTCAAAGCGCACAGACGGATTGCTCCCGGCGGGAAAATAATGGCCCGCAGACAGGGTGAATGGCGGTAATTGTCCACAGCTTACACAAGGCAACCCCCTATCACGTTCACGAATAAAGCGATTAAATACTCTTTCAAAGTCTTTTAAATAATCCTTGTGTGTCTTTAGTGATTCTTTGAGTTTGTTTTTTTCTTTTGAGACCTTTGCACATAAATAACTGAAAAACTTTTGTTTTTTTTCTTTAAAA
>JAUNRT010000068.1 GCA_030535475.1 Weeksellaceae bacterium
AAATTTTTGAAATTGTTGAAAAAGAGGGAAAAGCAAATTGCGCAACGGTCTTAGAAATATTTTGAATAAAATATTTTTAATTGATTGAATTTGAGCGTTTTGATTAAAATATATTATATAATGAGTAAATTTTAGCTAATTAACAAATGTCTCAATACCAATGAAAAAATGTATTTTTGTTCGGAAAAATAGATCATTTGCAAAAGAAGAATATACTAGTAGTTATCAATTACATGAGAAGCACGAGTGAAACCTTTATTTGGGATGAACTGGAGTATTTGCAGCGAATTGAGGATGTTAAAGTATCTGTTTTGCATTTCGGAAGCACTGAAGATGACGCATATGATTATGGCGTTGATTTGCCTCATAATGCACTGGATAGATGGAAAGCTCTACTGCGAAAACCAAGTATTGACCTATTTAGAAGCTTGCGATACCGCAATGGCTTGAATGGAACTTTGGGTTTTCTGATGCGCTATTTTCAAAAAAATAAATTTGACGTTATCTATTGTCATTTTGGTACTAATGGCAAGAAAATCGCTCAATTAAAATCTTTAGGCATAATTCCTTCAGAGACAAGGCTGGTAGTAAGATTTCATGGATTTGAAATGGATTTCACAAAGTTTCCGGAAGGTTTCTATGATATTTTAAAGAAACATGCGGATATGATTTTCTATGGGTCATTGCATGCAAAGAAGGATTTGGAAAAGTATGGTGTATTAGAAGAAAATGCACATATGTTGCCCGTTGGTGTGAGTGAAAAGAATATCCAATCTGTACCTCAAATAATTGACAAAATAGATAAAGCGTATAGAATCATTTCTGTTGGACGACTTGTACCGTTTAAAGGTTATAAGGTAGCTTTGAAGGTGATGAAATTGCTCAAAGAACGAAGTGCTGAAAAATTTTCATACACCATAATAGGCTCAGGTGAACAATTAGATGAATTGTTACAAATTATAGTGGATGATGGGTTGGAAGATGTAGTAGAAGTTATTGACGGTATGAATCATGAAGATGTTATTAGCAGATTGCAAAACTCTGACATTTATCTCTACACTGGAATTTATGACGCTAATAATCGTGCTGAGACGCAAGGTTTGGCAAATCTAGAGGCAATGGGAACAGGTTTGCCCATAATAGCTGCAGCCGTGGGCGGGGTGGTAGATTACATAATTGATGGTGTAAACGGATTTCTTGTACCTGCAGAAAATGTTGAAGGATTTGTAGAAAAGCTAATTCACGTAATGGAAGAGTATGACAGTGAAGAGATACTAAGGCTTCGCGAAAATGCGGTGAAAATGGTGCAAGAAAACTATTGTCAAGAGGCGTTGAATGAGAAACTGGTGCACCTGCTATTAGGAGAGTAAGAGAACTAGGGAAGGACCACAGTGCTATGTAGTAAACATCCAAGATAACCGCGGCAGGTGGAAGGCGGCTACCCCGCAAGGGATTTTGGCTATTGCAAAATGTGAGCAAAAAAGGTTTGTAAAAACTTTTTTGCCACAATTTTGCAGCCAAAAGTCCGCGGAGTAATAGCCGTACACCGACGCTTTTCTTGGGCCATTGATTGGAGGAAATTCATCGTATCTTCTTAATTCTATTCAGTGTCTTTTACTATAATCTACTCCAGATCTAGCCCAAGAAAAGGGTGCCGCCCAAATCAAAAATAAAATAATGGCTATTATTTCCAAATTGCCTTAAGAATTCAACCATAGGTGGTATAAAATAAAAAACCGCCTCTGCAGAGACGGTTTTGAATGTGATAATTTGATACTAGGCTTACATCATGCCCGGCATTCCGCCGCCCATACCTGCCATTGGGTTCATGCCGGCATCCTCTTTAGGGATGTCAAACACTACAGCCTCTGTGGTGATAAGCATACCTGCAACTGATGCTGCATTTTCCAAGGCTATACGTGTAACCTTGGTAGGGTCAATGATTCCAGCCTCAAGCATGTTTACGAATTCCTCTTTTTTGGCGTCGTAACCATAGTCACCGTTTTCTTCCTTGATACGTGCAACAACTACTGAACCTTCGCCACCTGCATTGGCAACGATTTGGCGTAGTGGCTCTTCGATTGCACGCTTTATGATAGAGATTCCGGTTTTCTCATCGGCGTTATCTGCCTCAAGGCTGTCTAAAGCACTCACCGCGCGCACTAGTGCTACACCGCCACCTGCAACTATGCCTTCTTCTACGGCTGCTCTTGTGGCATGCAAGGCATCATCTACGCGATCTTTTTTCTCTTTCATCTCAACTTCTGAAGCGGCTCCTACGTAAAGTACTGCTACTCCACCTGCCAACTTGGCAAGACGCTCTTGAAGTTTTTCCTTGTCATAATCTGATGTGGTAGTCTCTATCTGAGCTTTGATTTGGTTGACACGTGCCTTAATGTTAGCCTCATCACCTGCACCATTGACAATGGTTGTGTTGTCCTTGTCTATGCTCACGCGCTCTGCTGTTCCCAGCATATCAAGTGTTGCGCCTTCTAGGGTGTAACCACGCTCTTCTGAAATCACGGTACCGCCTGTAAGGATTGCAATGTCTTCTAACATTGCTTTTCTTCTATCGCCAAAACCTGGAGCTTTAACTGCAGCAATTTTCAGAGATCCACGCAATTTGTTCACTACTAGAGTAGCCAAAGCTTCGCCATCTACCTCTTCTGAAATGATGAGCAGTGACTTGCCATGCTGCACTACAGGCTCAAGAACCGGTAGTAAATCTTTCATTGAAGAGATTTTCTTGTCGAAAAGTAGGATGTATGGGTTCTCCAACTCTGTTACCATCTTGTCTGCATTTGTAACGAAGTATGGCGACTGATATCCTCTGTCAAACTGCATACCTTCTACTACATCTACATAAGTGTCTGTACCTTTGGCTTCTTCTACTGTGATAACCCCTTCTTTACCAACTTTGCCAAATGCATCTGCGATGAGTTTGCCAATGCTCTCATCATTATTGGCAGAAATAGAGGCTACTTGGGTGATCTTGTCTGTGCTGTCACCTACTTCTTTTGATTGAGATTTGAGATCATCTACTATAACAGATACTGCCTTGTCTATGCCTCTTTTGAGATCCATAGGGTTGGCACCTGCTGCAACGTTTTTCAGACCTTCTCTTACGATTGCTTGAGCAAGTACTGTTGCAGTGGTAGTTCCGTCACCAGCGAGATCATTGGTTTTAGAAGCTACTTCTTTCACCATTTGAGCACCCATGTTCTCGATTGGGTCTTCTAATTCTACTTCTTTGGCCACTGTAACTCCATCTTTGGTAACGTGTGGCGCTCCGAATGATTTTTGGATAACTACGTTGCGTCCTTTTGGCCCGAGTGTAACTTTCACTGCATCAGATAATGCATCTACACCGCGCTTAAGCGCATCACGTGAGTCGATATTGAATTTTATGTCTTTAGCCATAGATATTTTTTTTGATTTGTGATTTATTGAATTTATATAGTAGCCAGTATGTCAGACTCTCTCATGATGAGATAATCTTTACCATTGTACTTGAACTCTGTGCCTGCATATTTTCCGTAAAGAACCTTGTCTCCAACTTTCACGGTCATAGGCTCATCTTTTTTGCCTGCACCTGCAGCTACAACTATGCCTTCTTGAGGTTTCTCCTTTACTGTATCTGGGATGATGATACCGGAAGCCGTCATGGTCTCTGCCGGAGATGGCTCTACCAAAACGCGGTCTGCCAAAGGCTTGATGTTTACTTCACTCATAATTTTTTGTTTTTGTAAAAAATTTTATGTGTGTGAGTAGTCATAAAATGTGCCATGACAAGCAGTATTTCTTAATAGATTCAAGCTAAAAGTTTGTTATTCAATAGGATAGGAGTTGTGTGAAATTTTGTGGAAATTGGAATAGTGGATATTTTGACACAAGAGCAAAAAAGAAATGCCAAATTGTCTGACAATTTGGCATTTTTGAAAATGAATGTTGAAAGAGATTATCTCTTGAGCAACTTTTTAGATTGAACTTCCTTACCATTTTTGATAACTAAGATATAAGTACCGGTAGGCATTTGCTGAAGATCAATTGTAGTGCTGTATGCACCAGATGCATTGGCATCTTTTTGAGTCTTGATCAATTTACCTGTAACATCATATACTGTGATATCCAATCCAACTTCCTTCAAATCTGCTTTCAAGTTAAACTCACCTCTTGATGGGTTTGGATACACTGCAAATTCAGTGGCTGTAGCTGAAAGATCATCTGTAGAGATGTTTTCCTCTAAAGAGCAGAATCTGATTTTGGCAGCATTAATTGTACCAGTATCCTGGTTGTAACCATCACGTACTCTTACTTGCCACAAACCTGCTTTTGGTATATTGCTGAAAGTGGAAAGTGGGTTGGCAGGATTGATTTGACCTGTAACCGGTGAAGAACAAGTTACTGTAGAACCATTGTCAGTAAATGTAGCTTCAATACCTTGTGAACGTCCAGAGTTACAGAATCTATTCCACAAAAGAAGTGAAGTGGCATAAGCCGGTGATTTTAGAGCTATTTGCAAGTCACCTACGTATGTGTGAGTGATATCAACTTCCACTTCTATCAAATCTGTTGTTCCTTCACCCTCTACGTTGATGTCTGCTTCTACCCAAGCGCCATATTGATTTGGACCTTGACCATCTGGAATGGCAATTGGGAGTGAAGTTGCTTCATGCTCTGTACAAACCAATTCATAACCAATCATGAATGCAGGACTTACTGTGTAGAATATTGCATCTTCTATCGGTACAATCATCACGTGGGCGTTCATGGTAATCATACCTGCAGGAATAGCTATTTCTGCAGAACCGTTGTTTGGCACACTTTCATGAACCACATTAAAGTTCTGACCTCCATCTGTGCTCATTAGAATTTGAACATTTGAAACATTGAAAGGTGCAGCATTTGTACCTGCAACATTCCAAGTGAGTGTGTGCGTAGATCCTGGCGATGTACCGAAACCTGGGGTGATGCTAGTAATACGGAAAGGACCGTCTACGTTTCTTACAAATACGTTGATACGGCTACCTTTGGTTTGACCAACACCTGATGGGCTATTATCACGTACTTCAAAGTTGAAGAATAATGTTCTTGCAACGTCTGGTAAAGCTTCGAATGAAGAATATAGGTCATTTGCCAAGACACGATGGAAAGATGGGAAGTATCTTCTAGTGTCAGTTGATGGTTCTATACTTCTGAATAATGGGTTTGTAGTACTATTCGGGTCAGCTGTAACAAAGGTATTGGCTGTTGAAGAGTTTGCTTGTTCCCAAACGTAAGTCATTGGGTCACCATCCGGATCAGATGCAGAACCTTCTAACCAGAAAGGAGTACCAACAGGAATGTTATAATCAGAACCACCCACAGCTACTGGAGGTTGGTTTGCGATATCTGTTACTGTAGGACAGTTTTTGTTTTTGATATTGTTGGTAATTTGCTGGATAGAAAAGAAATGGAAATAGTCATGACTATTCATTTGCATATCTACTCCGCCACCACCAAGACCTGCATACGCCATGATAGTTGATCCAGTTCCAGGCTCCATGTTTGCTCCAGTAAATTCTCTTCTAGAGAAAGTGTGGTTTGCACCGAATTGGTGTCCAAGCTCGTGAGCTACATAGTCAATGTCAAAAAGGTCACCTTGTGGCACTCCGTTAGCAGGAGAAGTGTAGCCACTACCTTTTTGTCCATTTACACATACGCAACCAATACAGCCTGCGTTACCACCACCGCCTGTAGCGCCAAAAAGGTGCCCGATGTCGTAGTTTGCTTCACCAATCACTGATGTAAGAGTTGATTGCAACTGGCTGTTCCATTGGTTCATACCACTTGCAGGAGAATAAGGATCTGTTGCAGCATTGGTATAGATCACATCATCATTGTTCTCAATAAGCACCATAGTAAGTGCAGTTTCGTTTTCGTAGATTGGATTTACTCTTGCTAGAGTAGCGTTAATTGCAGCCAAAGCAGCGGCAACTGTACCACCATGCCATTGAGTGTATTCACCGGTAACAGATACAGCAAGTCTGAAGCTTCTCAACTTCTGATCATCAGCATGCAAAGGCTCTACACTTGAATAGGCTTGAGTAGTCATTTCACCGCTCAAGTGATCTTCCGTTGTACATTCAAATTCGTCATTCTTACCTTTTTGAGTTTTTTCAAAAACGGCATACACAGATCTGTCTTGGGTGATAGGCTCTATGAATGTCATTTTACCACCTACTTCTCGGCGCATAGTTTGCACACCATTTGGAGAAATGGCTATACTGATATGTACAGCGTTGTCACCTACTTTGATACCTCTATATGAACGGATGTCTTGATATCTATCTTGAAGACCTGGAGCAAAGTTTGAAGCTTCAGCTACGTAGAATGTTTCGATTTCACCATTCACACTTGGGAAAGATACCGTCAGTGATTGAGGAATTACAAAGTTTTGTCTTTGAGGAGCGTTACGCAAGTGCGCCATTAATCCCTGGAGATCTACAGAATAAGCCCTTCTTACATCGCGCAAGTCGGTGCGATTATCAAAAAGTGTTTTTGTGCCCAGATCTGTTGTCTGGAAGTAGTTCTGTGCCCATGTTGCTGACATGAAAAACAGAAACAGAAATAAAAGATTTGCTTTCATTGAACGTTTAATTTTTTCTAAAAAAGATTATAGTCTGTAAAGATACAAATATTAGATAGATTTTTCTTGAAATTAGATTTTTTTTTGATTGAATATTTGGAATTATACATGACAAAAAACAAAAAAGACGTCAGTAATTGACGTCTTTGTAAATCTATTTATGTTGCTCAGTATTACTGTGCTGGGGCAGGTTCTATCGGAGCTACAGGTTGTTGTGGATTGAATGGCGCTTGGCCAGATGCCGGTGGAGTTCCTGCTGGAGCTTCCGGTACAGCAGATGGTGCAGGAGGCACAGGTAATGTGCTCTGATTGCCTCTTGGTATCATAACATTTGAAAGTACTACTAAGACTACTATTAGAATAGAAAGAGTCCATGTAGCTTTGTCTAGAAAGTCATTGGTACGTTGTACACCAAACATTTGACTTCCGCCACCACCAAAAGTTGAAGAAAGTCCTCCGCCTTTTGGATTTTGAGACAAAATAATGAGTACCAACAAGACGCACACTGCGATAATTATAATCATCAGAAATATGAAAGTTCCTGTAACCATGCTATATATTGTTTTGTAATTCTTTGATTTCTTTTATTCGGTCTGCAAAGTAACCACTTTTTTCTGGATATTTCAAACGTAGTATTGTAAAAGCTTTTATGGCTTTATCATATTTTTTCTGTTCTAGATAGATATTGGCCAATGTTTCCGTCATCAAATGTGTCATTCCTGCTTGAACATTGGGATTGGAAGCGGTGGGTCTATACTCTCTGACAGGAGTAATTTTTGGATTTTTCTCAAGGAACTCCTCAATGATTTTGAATTTCCCAAGCACCTCAGTGTCTTCTTGTACTGGATCATTCAACAATTTTTCTGAAGTCTCGGAAGATTCCTCAACCTTAGTTTCTTTATCCTTGGCATCCTCTTTAGTTTTACTTTCGAGCTTACTGTCTGATTTGTGTAACCAATCGGTAAAACTTCTTGTAGCGGAAGAAGTAGGGGTTTCCTCATCTTCAGATTCTTGAGAGGATTGCTGTTTTGGTATATCAGATTGTGCTATAGTCTGGTTACCTGAAGTATCTTCTAGATTTGCATTTGATTCTTGTGGAGCGAGGTTTTGAGATTCATCGCTTGAGGTTTCAATTTTTTCTGTTTTTTGTTCATGAGTAGGAATTGCGACCTCTTCTTCAACCGGTTTAGATTCTATGACAGGAGGCTCTGGTGCATGATATGCTACTGGAGTATTTGATTTCTCAATTTGCACCTGATGGGTGGATGGAGATTTCTTTCCGACGCTTTCCTGCTCAGGAGTTGTAGGAGAGGTGTAGTGTACAAATCGGTAAAGTTGCTCGCGCTCTGCGGTGCGAATAGCAGTTTGCTCAAGGATTTTTGACGGAATTTCAGAATTTTCTTCACCAAGATTTCTGCATAAAATTGCCCAACCCGCTTGGAAAAATGGGTATTCCTTTACGCTTTCTTCTAAAGTGAAAAGTTTGTCTGAATGGTTTGCAAGCGGATTTTTCAGTATTTCTCTCATCATAGTCATCTACCAATCTGCAACTATAGCGTTAAAAATCTGGTCTATCAATCTAGAGTTTATTTGATCCACCAATCCTGCCTCAACTTGTTGCAAGGTTTGGGTGGCAGGGAAATCTTCAAAGTCTTGAAAAGTCCGAGTAAAACCTTTTTCCTCTTCTATAGAATTGGTATAGACAACTCTCACGCGAATAGTCAACCGGTTTTGTGCTGCTCGGTCACCAGAAACCACTGTTACAGGCATTATACTATAATCTGTGATTTCGCCTTCTATTCTTATGTGTGAATTGTCATCATTGGTGAGCGTAAGACGCGTTCTCTGGTCAAATCTTAATTGCAGGTCGTTCGTGAAAAATTGACTCAAATTTGGGTTTTGCAAAGGCGCATAATTTGGGAAGCGCTCAATCTTTACAGTTTCATATCGGTTGTCTAGAGAAGAGCCTGTAAAAGAATAGCAACCTGCCAAAATCAAAATGATGCTTAAAAAGCACAAACGATTAATCCAGGCCATATTGCTTGATTTTTCGATAGAGTGTTCTCTCAGAGATTCCAAGCTCTTGTGCGGCGTCTTTGCGACGACCATGATGTTTTTCAAGGGCTTTTTCTATAAGTTCGTGTTCGTTTTTTTGTAGGGATAATACTTCTTCCGAAGGAGCTATGTCTGTGATGTCTTCATATTCAAAATCCTCGATTTCGTTATAATCGGCAAAATCATTGGTTGGTTCTGGATTTTGATAAGAATATACGGTGTCTAGATTGGGCAAATTGCTCTGTTCATATACTCTGTTGATGAGTTCCGGATTTTCTTTGACAATATCGCCGGGTTTGCCTTGCATCATCTTCAGTGTGAGAGATCGTAGGTCGTTTATATCCTTTTTCATATCAAAGAGTATCTTGTATAGGATTTCTCTTTCGGTATGAAATTCTTGCTGTGAAGCTGCACTACCGTTTTTGGAGATAGGCACCAAGGCATTTCTGGGAATATGTTTGGAGATTTGTGGCGCAGTGAGATCCGTTTGTTCTTCCACCACGGATATCTGTTCTACAAAGTTCCGCAATTGTCGTATGTTTCCCGGCCAGCTATAGTTCGCCATAAGTTGCAGTGCCTCTTCATTCAATCTTACGGTTGGGCGGTGATATTTTTCTGCAAAATCCAACGCAAATTTTCTAAAAAGCAATGGTATGTCATCTTTGCGCTCACGCAATGCCGGCAGACGTATCTCTACTGTGTTGAGTCTATAATAGAGGTCTTCACGAAATTTTCCGTTTTGCACAGCCTCCAATACATTTACATTGGTTGCGGCAACTATGCGCACATCTGTTTTTTGAATTTCAGACGAACCCACTTTCATGAATTCGCCACTTTCCAAAATACGCAGTAGTCGCACTTGTGTGTGCATGGGAAGTTCGCCCACCTCATCCAAGAATATGGTGCCACCATCCGCTACTTCAAAGTAGCCTTTGCGTGTGCCAACAGCACCTGTAAAAGCACCTTTTTCATGACCAAATAGTTCAGAATCTATGGTTCCTTCCGGGATTGCACCACAGTTCACTGCAATGTAATTATTATGTTTCCGGCGGCTCAGGCCATGTATTATTTTGGGAATAAATTCCTTACCTACACCACTTTCACCGGTCACCAAAACAGATATATCAGTTGGTGCTACTTGTACGGCACGCTCCAAAGCTCTGTTTAGTACCGGATTGTTACCTATTATGCCATATTTTTGTTTGATGGAGTGTATCTTATCCAAACCTCAAAATTTATTTGCTGATGCAAATTTATCAATCTTTTAATAAGTGATTGTGCCTTCTACGGATACATTCGGCATTTGAGACCAATCTTCCTCCGAATCCATATCCGGCAAAGCTGCACCATTTATAAATAGACTTATCGGAATTAATGTTGAATAGTTGGTAGGGTGATCATCTTGATCATAGACAAAGTTATAAGAAAATACCTGAGTGCCATTTTTCTTTAGTACCAAAACATTATTTGATCCAGTATATAGCATTCTGCTCATTAAGTTGATAACGCCCATTTCATAAGCATTGCTATTAACGGCAAAATTGTCAGGCACCCCCATTTCAGGTAAAGTTGCCCAATATCTTTGTTCCCAATTACTTGCGCTTACCTTCTGATGTGGATTAACTTTATTGTCATATTCGATTTCAAAAATATGTTGATTACCATTCTCACGTTCAACTTCAATCTTTGTAAGATTGTTCCCAGTCCAAGTTACTGAGAAATCAAAAGTTTCTTCACTTCCATCAGGTGCTTGTACGTTTACTGTACCACCTGTAATTTGGTAACTTTGATGATTCAATGTTGCAGTATAGGGGAAACCTCCTTGTGGAGAACTTATGGTAACTGAATTATCTGAATGCGAAAAACTTGTTGTTCTATTTTCATCTATACGTTGAGACACTCTGTTGTCATCATAGTTGATAGTAATATTAGGAGTTTGAGATTGCAGAAATGGACCTAGATACGTTTTCTCAAAATTCACCGTAATGGGAGGCATTGGAAAATCTTCAATTTCAGAATAGCTATTTATTTGTGTTACAGTAGAGCTAAAAGTATTAGGGTTAAAAATTTCCAAATAATCATTTGTCGTTGTGAACTCTTGATCAATCCCGACGAGATTCATACTCCATTCCGCTACGAATTCTAGGCGCGTCATCTTTTTTACACCCTCCGGCATAGAAGCTTCTGGAGCACTTGGCATTCCATCATCAGCATACTCCATACATGCGCTCAATAAAAAGCACGCAATTATTAAGTAAATTGAATTTTTCATAAAGTTGAATTTTTTAGTAGTAAGTATAAGTAAGGTTGGAAGTAAGAGCCGTGTCGTTCAAAGTCTGTGTAGCCTGAACAGGTCGGTTTTCAGAGTCATAGGTATATACGTAGGCAATATTGCTCATAGTACCATCTATACCCGATTGGGCCGTTAGCAAGTTGTTTGCGCTCATACCCTGAGCCCATTGCACTGCAGAGGCAAAACTATGGTCTTCTATAAATGTGTCTGGCACAAATAGCGCATCAATCATTGTGAAGATAGCTTCACTACCTATCTGAGCACCTACCGGATTGGCATATCCGTCATAAGTAGCAGTGAACATAGGATTACCATTGATAGACATACCCGTTACGTTATTCGCCGCATATGTCAACACAATATCTTGTTCATTGGTAGTGCCTTCATTCAGGCTGATTTGCTTCACTCTGTTGTTTTGCAACTCTATGCTGTGCGTGATAGTAGTGCTCCCTACAGTGCTCAACACAGTATATACGTTATTAGCAAAAGTAAACATCAGAGTATGGTTTAGCGCGCTGCTCTCCATACTTTCCAGATTACCGTTTGGGTCATAAGTTACATTATAAGTAGTATTCACATTCGCAAATGCATTGCTGTATTGTACACCGGTGATTCTATTGGCAGTGCGTGTATAGCCCATACGTATGTTGGAAGTTCCATTGTTTTCCCAATTAGAAATCTTAGCCTCCGGGGTAAACTGTATTCTGTGATTGCCATTGGGTAGCACACCCACCATGTCTTTCAAAACCACTGTAGGCACAACAGTACCGCCACCAGCATCGCCACCCCCAACAACTTCACCAGGGATTATGAGTTCTGAATCTACACAAGATACCATAAGTAAGGCCGAAACAGCCAAAAGCAAATTTTTCATATACATTTTGTTGCTTAAATCCGAAAATAAAACGGATAAATGTACAGAAAATTTGATGAATCCCAAAAAAAATTATCCCTGTCTTCTGCCAAAAAGCGTCGCAGAAGTGCAGTCCGTCACCTCTACCATCACCAGGTCGCCGGGCTTCTCATCACCGGTTTTGTCAAAAACCACAACTGCATTTTGCGTAGTGCGACCATACCATTGCTGGTCAGACTTCTTAGAATCACCCTCTACCAGCACCTCATGCACGTGGTTGGTGTAGTCTTGCATACGTTTCAGCGCGTGGCGTTGTTGCAATTGAATTATCTCATTCAATCTGCGTTTTTTCACTTCGGCAGGTATGTCATCGTCCATCTTCTTATGTGCTGGTGTTCCCGGACGGTCAGAGTAGGCAAACATATACCCAAAGTCATAGCGCACATACTCCATCAAGCTGAGCGTGTCAGCATGTTCCTCCTCAGTTTCCCCGCAAAAACCTGCAATCATGTCATGAGACAGGGCGCACTCTGGCACTATACGGCGTATATTGTCCACCAACTCTAGGTATTCCTCACGCGTATGCTGTCTATTCATACGTTGTAGCACACTAGTGCTCCCACTTTGCACCGGCAGGTGTATGTATTTACAAATATTATGATGCTTTGCCATCACGTGCAGCACATCCAGCGTCATATCTTGCGGATTGCTGGTAGAAAAACGCAATCGCATTTTTGGCAAATCAGTGGCTACCATATCCAGCAATTGAGCAAAATCCATAGCAGTAGCCTGCTGCAGTTCAGACGCCTTTTTGAAGTCTTTTTTCAGACCGCCGCCATACCACAAGTAGCTATCCACGTTCTGGCCTAGGAGAGTGATCTCACGGTATCCCATATCCCATAACTCGCGGCATTCTTTGAGAATAGAGCGCGGATCGCGGCTACGCTCGCGCCCGCGAGTAAAAGGCACCACACAAAACGTACACATATTATCACACCCACGCGTTATAGTCACAAAAGCCGTAACACCATTGCCGCCAAGCCTCACAGGGCTCAAATCCGCATAAGTCTCATCCCTAGAAAGCAACACATTTATGGCATCCTTCCCATCTTCCACATCTGTGAGCAGATTGGGCAAATCACGGTACGCATCAGGTCCCACAACCAGATCCACAATATGTTCCTCCTCCAAAAACTTCTCTTTCAATCGCTCAGCCATACAGCCCAGCACACCCACCTTCAGCCCGGGATTCACCTTTTTATAGCTGTTCAATTGTTGCAATCTGTTGCGCACCGTCTGCTCAGCTTTTTCTCTAATACTACAAGTGTTGAGCAAAATCAAGTCAGCCTCTTCCGCTTGCAAGGTAGTCGTGTAGCCCTCATTTTGCAAGATAGAAGCAACAATCTCAGAGTCAGAAAAATTCATCTGACAGCCATAGCTTTCCAGAAAAAGCTTCTTATTGCCCATGGTTCCGCTGTCCAAACGGTTTAGGGCTTCACCTTGGCGTGTTTCATCAATTATTTTTTCAGTAGTATCTCTATTCATGGTAGGCAAAAAATTCATTTTTTGGCTGTAAAAAGCGCACATTTTCCATGTGTTTTGAGCCAATCTGCAAAATTACAAAAAACTCCCCAAATCATCCAAGCAGCAAATCAGCTGGCACATTAGGAGAGGAGTACGCAAGAAATTTAATCTATAATACTAGGATTAATTTTTTTTTTTGGATTTGGGCGGCACCCTTTTTCGGGCAAAACACGTCAGCGCTTATAGCAATTGTCTAAACCCTATAAAACCGCCTAAAATTCCAAACATCCTTATATGAAATTGCCCAAGAAAAGGGTCGGTGTACGGCTATTACTCCGCGGTTTTTTGGCTGCAAAATTGTGGCGCAAAGGGTTTTCCGTAGCCACTACAACCCCTTTGCGCTCACATTTTGCAAGAGCCAAAAAACCTTGCGGGGTAGCCGCCTACCACCTGCCGCGGCCAACAGCTCAGGCCATTTTACTTCACTGAATGCGATTTTTTGAATACAGTTCTTACTGAGCACTCCAAGACGCTTTTTTGGAAGGGCGATTTTTGCTTGTTTTTCCTGACGTGTTTTGGCACAAAAAACCCTCAGTGACCGA
>JAUNRT010000069.1 GCA_030535475.1 Weeksellaceae bacterium
TTATTGAATTCTTTCTGCAAGCGTTCGTCAGAAGAAAAAAACCAAACTTTAAGTGGGCAATGCAAAGTGTTGTCCAATGTAATATTCAAAGTGTCATTACTAAAACTAAAAGATTTTCCAATTTCATACTGATTATACTGTACCGTTGGCAACAAAGAAACTGTTTTGCATGCCGATGACAATGACACTATCATCAAGGCAAATATTACTAATTTTGTTGGCACAATTCGTTTTTTCATTATTGGCTATAACAGTCTATATGAGTATTACCGAAGGTGAGGAAATCGAAGCAACAAATTTTGATTTTGCATAGAATGGAATCAAAATGGATTTTATTTGTCGGCTTGTTCTTCTGACCGCTCATTTAGCGTGTAATTCCAGATGTTTTCAAGATCTTCAACCGCTTTTTTAGTCAAAGAATATTTAGCCATTATTTAATTTTTTGGCTTTAAGACTTTGTAAATGCTTTTCCGGGTTGAAATCATTGATAATACCGCTGTCAATGCCATCTTGAATTGCTTTTTTCAGAATTTGGATTTTATTTTCCTCTTCTTCAAGCAATCTTAATTCCGCGCGAATTACTTCGCTGGCATTTTTATATCTTCCTTCGTTAATTCTGCCTTCAACAAAGTTCTCAAAATAATTTCCAGGTGAAACAGAAGTGTTGCGTCCCATATTTTTATAAGCCTTTTATTTCTTAAGTGAAAGTTACCAATATTTGGTAATTCGACCCAAATTTAATTTTCGGATTGCCGTTCTGAATTTGCATACAACAACCGCCAGATTTATTTCGTTTCTTCGGAAATTTTTACCGAAGGTATAAAAATTCACGGAGGAAATGGAATAAATCGGTAGCTGTGCGCCGTTAGGCGCACAGCTACGGATGTAATCTGGCGGTCGATCCCGCACTTACGGGACAGGTAGCGGCGTCTTTTGGCGCAGCATCACCCAAATATATAGGCATTTCTCAGCGCGCGACAATTCTTTGATAAGTTTTTATTTTCTGTTATGCCGTATCTATAGTCTTTCGACAATGTTTTGATCTTGTCCACCTATGGTATTTTTCTCATATCTCACGTTTACACTTTTTCAAACAACTAGCGGCACATTTTTGCTTGATTTTCTGTGTTGCTTTTGAAATAACGCAAGAGCGGATGGAGGTGCGGAATTTATTGTGCCAAAATCTGAGGTGCGAGGCACGCGGCAGGTGGTAGGCGCAAATGCCGCACAAAATAAAGAAAACCTTAAATAAGGCATTCGGCGAAGCCAAAGCCCGCAAAGGATTTTGGCTCTACAAAAAAGGAGCAAAACGGGTTGGCGCCCTTGAGGCAGAAAACCGATTTTGCGACATTTTTTGTAGCCAAAAGACTGCGTACTTGTAGCCGAACACCGACCCTTTACTGGGCAATTGTATTCATGGCTTTTTGAAAATTTGGTGTTTTTCATTACAAGAACCGATAACTAATAGCTTTGCCGTTTATTGCCCGGAAAAGGGTGCCGCCCAAATATCTTTAATTTTCCTGGCTCTGGATATGGCTGTTGTGTCTCTGAAGAATATTGTGCAGAATAGATGTGTGGTGTGCTTGGGTTTAATATCTTTGCTTCTATGAAGAAGTTTTTGGCAAATGTGGGTTTGGGCCTGATGGGATGGAAGGTGAAGAATGACCTAGATACGGATAATGTGCATAGCTGTGTGCTGGTGTGCGGTCCGCATACGAGTAATTGGGATTTTGTGGTGACGATTTTGGCGTTTTGGAAGATGGGGATTCCGATGAAATTGTTCATAAAAGATGATTGGACGAAGCCGTGGTATGGGTTTGTGATAAAATGGCTGGGCGGTATAGGCGTGGATAGAAGTCAAAGACAAAATTTGACGGACTATGCGGCATCTCTCTTTAAGGAGTCTAATGAGCGGCTGTATTTGGTGAATACGCCAGAAGGTACGCGCAAATGGGTTGAGAAGTGGAAAAAAGGTTTCTACTATATTGCGCAGAAAGGTGAGGTGCCTATCTTGTTTGCGTATGCTGATTATGAACGCAAGCAGGCGGGTATAAGCGCAATGACGGATCCGGCGCGCTATTCTCTGGAGGAAGTGCTGCAGCAAGCTGAGGATTTTTACAAAAATGTAACGCCGCATACGCCCGAGAATTTTAACCCAAATATTAGATGATTTATGAATATGATTGACAAATTGAATGCTCTGAATAAGGATACTCTGATGGAGACTTTGGGTATAACCTACACGCATTTTGACGGGGATATGCTCCGTGGGGAAATGCAGGTAACGCCGGCGGTGCACCAACCCTTTGGTCTGCTACACGGTGGCGCTACTGCGGTGCTGGCAGAAACGCTTGGTAGTTTTCTGAGCTCTATGCAATATGACCCTAAAGATAATAAGATGGCGGTGGGAACCAACCTGAATGTGTATCACTTGAAGAGTGTGCGTAGCGGCAAGGTGACGGCTGATGCGAGTTTTGTGCGCAAAGGCAGAAGTATGCATGTGCTGCACATAGATGTGTATAATGAGGAGGATGATAAGATAGCCTATGCTGTGTTGACAACTCAGATTGTGGAACGTAAAGAATAGTTGCGGGCTGATGGATATAGAAGGGCTTTTGAAAAGTCATGATTCTTGGGTTTTCTTTCGCAAACCAGGTGAGAATGGCATTAACCTTTGGTTGGGAGGTGAGGGAAAACCAGAAGGGGAACGTTTTGTATTTACAGATTTTTCCGGTAAAAGGCTACACTCTATATTCCCAACGGAGAAATTTTTGGTGGAAAATGCAGCGGATTTACAACAGGTAGATTTGGGAGATTTGCCTTTGCGGCCTTTTGCTGATAAGGTTTATGAGAAGGAGGAGTATCTGGAGATTTGCAAGGGCTTTTTACAGGCTATAGAAAAGACTGCGGTGCAAAAGGCTATTCTGAGCAGGATTGCACTTTTTGCAACAGTGGAAGCGCCAATCCGCCATTATGCCATGCTCACAGAAGTGTATAAAGATGCCTTTGTATATTTATTGAAATTTGGCAATGAGCTGTGGCTTGGAGCCACACCTGAACTCTTGGTAGAGTGGGAGAAAGGTGTGCTGAAAACTATGGCGCTGGCTGCAACCCGCAAAGCGGGCTTTGAAGGGGAATGGACAGCCAAGGAGCGTGATGAGCATCAATGGGTGCTGGATTATATTGTAGAAAAACTAGACAGATATGATGTCCATGTGGGCGAGACGGAAACTGTGCAAATAAGACAATTGGAGCATCTACGCACGCCAATTGCTGCACATAATGTGCCTGCTGATGATCTTGCAGGTATAGTTGAGGCTCTGCATCCCACACCGGCTATTTGTGGAATCCCTATGCGTGAGGCTTATGATCTGATCATGCAGTTGGAAAAGCATAATAGAGGGCTATACACCGGATATCTGGGTGTGGTAACGGATGATCAAACGGCTTTTTACGTGAATCTGCGCTGCGCTTCTTTGCACTCCAACTATACCGCAGCTTATGTGGGTGGAGGCATTACACAAGGTAGTGAACCGCTAAAAGAGTGGGAGGAAACGATTTTGAAGTCTAAAAGCTTGTTGCTGGAAAGAGATGCTAATAAGGATGTAGAATGATGTAATCTGCATTGAATGAATACATTGTGAAAATAAATCTTTTGAATATTTAAAAGTCTTTTAAATATTACTAGAAATATTGAATTTTTCGCAATTTTTTTGTAAAAATTCTCAAAATATTCACTAATTTCGACGTCTTAAAACCAACCCATGACTGCAGCAGAATTTAGAAAGAAATCCTTTGATAAGGTAAACTGTGCCAATAAGCCGATGGAAATGGGTGCTTACCATGAGTGCTTGTTTGTAAATTGTGATTTCAAGGAGTGCTCTTTTCAAAACTTTACTTTTATAGAATGCAAGTTTATTGGTTGTGATTTGAATAATATCACAATTGGGCAAGCAAAGTTTGAGGATGTAGAATTCAAAGACTGTCAAATGGAGAATTTGAAGTTTCACAATGCGCATGTGAAGACTTTCAAATCCACGTTTAACCACTGCTTCATGAATGGTGCCAGCTTCAGAGAAATGAAACTGGAGGGTCAGAGCTTTCTAAACTGTATATTGCAAGGCGCCGACTTCACAAAAGTTGATCTAGTAGATGCAGAATTTCTAAATTGCGACTTGCGCAAAGCAATTTTTAAGGAGACCAATCTCAAAAACACAGATTTTCGCACCTCATATAACTACACTATTGATTTAGAAGAAAATAAAGTAAATGGAGCCAAGTTTTCTACCAATGGTTTGGCGGGATTATTGCAAAAATTTGACATAGAAATAATTTAAACCCTAATGTGATGAGATATTTTTTTCTATTGATGATTGGCGCATTCCTCTTCTCTTGTGAGAGTCAAAAACTTGATGGTAAAGGCACCGCCATGGATTTCAAACAAATTGAGTACAATCTATATGGTACAAATGAAACAGCCAACCATGTGGTGGTTAATGACAAGTCAAGCTTTGAAAGACAATGGAGAACGCTGCACCAAAACATGTCTCCAATCCCTGCCGTGCCTCAAGTAGATTTTGGTAAAAATACAGTAATAATTGTTAACTTTGGCCAGATGAATCACGGCGGACATCACGCAAGTGTAAACCATGTGTACCGCGTAGGCGATACTGTGCATGTAGAACTGAACAGCAAAACGCCAAGCGCCGGTGAAATGGTGACTACTGTAATGACCAATCCGTACCTGATTTTATCAACCGAAAAATTTGTACATAATAACGTTTCATTACATTCAACAACCAATTGATGATTTACTTAGACAATGCCGCTACTACTCCTATGATACAGGAGGTGAAAGATGAGATATGCCAGGCGTTTGAAATTTATGGCAATCCGTCCTCTACTCACGCTGCAGGTAGGCAAGCCAAAAATATTGTAGAACAAGCGAGACGCACTATAGCTCAAAGAGTGAAGTCCAAGCCCGCCGAAATCACATTTACCTCTTGTGGTACAGAGGCCGCAAATCTAATTCTGAAATCGGCTGTGAGCAGTTTGGAAATCAAACATATAATTTCCTCAAAACTTGAGCACAAATGCGTTTTAGAGTCTTTGAAACAACTAGAAGAGCTCTATGATGTGAGAATTTCTTGGGTAGAGCATCATAGTGACGGTAGTGTAGATTTAGAAAATTTAGAAAAACAACTGCAGGAATGTGAATCGCCTGTGCTCGTGAGCATCATGCATGCCAACAATGAAATTGGGATGATAAACCCCGTGAAAGAAATTGCGGCATTGGCACACAAGTATGATTCACTGTACTTTGCAGATATGGTGCAAACATTGGGGCATTATGACATAAACTTTGAAGAAGTTCCTGTTGACTTTGCTTCAGCCAGTGCACATAAATTTCATGGACCCAAAGGCATTGGGTTTGCGTATGTGCGCCAACCGCACAAACTCTTCCCGCAAATAAGTGGGGGTGGACAAGAGAGAAATCTGCGTGCGGGTACAGAAAATGTTCCATACATTGCAGGATTGGCCAAAGCATTTGAAATGGCTCTTGTAGATTTAGAAGAAGACCAAAAATATGTTGTCGAGCTCAAGAAATATGCTCATGACAAAATTGAGGAAAACTTCCCGGAGGCAAAATTTCATGCATACAGTGATGATGCCAAGAAATCTCTTTTTGGGTTGCTCAGCGTATCTTTACCATTCCGCAACACCATGTTGAGCTTTGAGCTGGATCTGCACAAAATTGCAATATCACAAGGTAGCGCTTGCAGCTCAGGTGCGGTAAAAAATTCACCTGTTCTCAGTCAAATTCTTCCGGATGAAGTATTAGAAAGCACAACTCCTTTGAGAATTTCTTTCAGCAAACTCAATTCCAAATCAGATGTTGATGCATTGGTAGAGGCCTTGGTAGCCATCTGCGCAAAACATGCATAATCTCCATTTTTTTAAAAAAATAATAAACGGCAAGTTTTCCCAAAACTTGCCGTTTTTTGTTGATTAATTCTAAATTTTCTTGGAGTTATTCTCAGTTTGCAAACATCATTTGCAACATATTATTGATAGTACAATCTTGAATTTCGCAATCTATAGGCGCCCCTTTACGTCTTAAACTATCGCTAGAATAGATTATCGCAAAAAGCTGATTTAGTTATAAATATACAGTTATTAAAAATAAAAATATCAATAATTTTCAAAGTCGGACTCTAACTTTGGGTTTGTAGTCTTTTGATGAATCAACCAGGCTACGCCAATTGAAACCGCCGCCGGAATCACTAAAAAGTATGGCTGCATGTCAAAGATCATTTCTTCCAAATTTTCAGATTTTACAGTAATCACAAAAGCAATGATGTTGTTCAACGCGTGCAAAAAGATTACCAGCCATAATGAGGCGGTTTTCCAATATATATATCCCAAAATCAAGCCTATGAATCCTGCGCCAAGCAATTGCCAGGGATTCATGTGTGCAGCGCCAAACAAAAACGCTGAAAGCGGGATGGCTATCCATGGATTGACGCCATAATTTTTCATGCCTCGAAGTATGAAGCCTCTAAATAGTAATTCTTCTATCAATGGTGCCAAGATGCAAATCGTGATAAATGCAGCAATTTTATGCTCAAAAACCATAGCAAATGTAGTTTCAAAGATTTTCCACAACTTCTCTAGATATGGAACACCTTCAGTTGGTATCAATTGTGATAAATACTCTGCAATAGGAAGGGATGTGAAGTAGAGCAGCACGCATAAAGCTGCTACCATCAGCGACGGAAAAGGTCTCAACAAATCCTTGATATCTGACAGGCCAATTTTGTGCACAAACATAAATATCAACCCCGCCAGCCCAAAACCTAACCCAAAACCTACGGGTATCGATAGGCCTCTCAAGCTGGGCTGCATCCACACCAAGGCTTCTACAAATCCGCCAACTATCATACTCACACCTGCAAAAACTGCCGTCCAAAATACACCTTCAAACAGGTTGATTTTCAAATCTCTAAATATATTCATTTCAATCGTTAATTAAACATGATGATAGGGTTTGCCGTCTAGTATAGTATAAGCTCGATAAAGCTGTTCTACAAAAAATAATCTCACCATTTGATGGGTAAAAGTCATAGCAGACAAAGACATTGTTTGATTGGCACGTTTCTTCATCTCAGCACCAAAACCATACGGACCACCAACCACAAATACTATATGGCTCACTGAAGCGATAAAAAGCTGATTGAGCAAATTTGCAAATTCTATAGAAGCAAAGGTTTTTCCTTTTTCATCTAGCAGAATTACATGATCAGTGGGCTTTATTTTGTCCAGAAGCATTTTTGCTTCCAAATCTTTCTGTTCAATCTCAGATCGATTTTTACGATTTTTGATATCCTGAAGCTCCACTCGTTCAAAATTGAAATGCGCGGGCAGGCGCTTTTCATACTTTTGCATTAGACTCACTATCTCTTGCTCATCCGTAGCGCCAATACACAGCAAAGAAATTTGCATATATTTGTTTTGTACTACTGCAAAGATGACAATATTAGAGAAACTGAAGAAATTTTTCAGAATCAACCAACTCGTGGCTTGGTTGCGCTCTATACAAATCCCAACATTAGGTGGCGTAGATCTATACATTCTGCTAGTCATTTATACCACAGGGCTTGTGCGTGGCGCCATCACTACACGCGCTGCTGCCAGCTCTTGGAGCCTTTTTCTCAGTCTTTTTCCATTTTGTCTTTTTGTGTATTCTTGGATGCCATATTTGCCCAATTTCAATGAGATAGAAGCCTCTCTATACACCTATCTTGTAGATAGGATTTTTCCGCAAACAGAGGCGGGCGCCATAGAAAGCTATGTTTCTATAATCGCCAGAAGGCAGAGCAACAGTTGGTTTACCATACTTTTTGCCATACTTTTTGCCACCAATGGCATCAATTCACTTATGACAGGTTTTGTGAACACCACAAGGCGCATCGCTGGGGTCAAAGAAAGAAATATTATCAACCAATACCTTGTATCATTGGTTTTCACGGTAGTTTTCACCCTTGGCGGATTAGCATTTCTGTTGTTTATCAATTACATGGTAGGTCCCGGCACTCAGTTCATAGAGGCTTTCATTTCAGAATCCTTTATCAGCAGTACGCTCATTATAGTTTCACTCACCGCCATCACTTTCGTAGCATTTTCTATAGGTATATCTTTCTTGTATTTTTATGGGGTGAAATTTGATGGCAGACTGCGCAAAATGCTCCCGGGCGCAGTTATGAGTTCATTACTCTTTTTCATAGCTACCTTAGGTTTTAGCTTCTATATGGAAAACTTCAATAGCTACAACCTACTCTACGGCTCCATCAGCACCTTACTTGCAGTGATGATTTATCTGTATATCATCGTCAGCATTATATTACTCGGCTTCGAACTCAATATGACACTGCTATACGCCAAAAGCCGACGAGACATAATCCTGCGTAAGATGCGGCCTAAAATCATTCTAGAAGCAGGAGAAATATTAGAAGAAGAACTCTAAAAAACAAATCAGGCACAAGGAACATTGACAACAAAATTTCCACGTCAATAATTTCCATATCTCAATCTCGTTTATACTACTACAGCAGCTTGCAGCACAAGCGTAAATACCATTTCCAGTCTTCCTACACAAGACAAAAACAGTTTTTGCGCAAATTCCCTGCAACTAATTATCTTTGCAAAATATTTGATAGAGCATGAAATTTTTGAAAGCACTTATAAGTTGGAAACTTTGGCTCAACGTATTGCTTGGAATAGGACTAGTAGTGTTAGGCTGGTTTCTGATCTTTGGGTGGCTCAATACTTATACCAATCATGGCAGACAAGTAGCAGTGCCTGATCTTTCAACCATGTCTGTGCAGCAAGCCATGAACACACTGCAAGACCTCAACCTCAAATATGAAATAGACAGCGTCAAGTTCACAGAAGACTTTCCGCCTTTTGCCATCTTAGACTACTATCCCGCAGCAGGCTCTATGGTAAAGCCTGGACGCCGTATATTCATCAAATCCAACCCTAGCACATGGCGCCCCGTAGAGTTGCCGGATCTCATAGACAAGAGTGACCGTATAGCCTACACACAGCTCGCCATGCGTGGATTCTTTGTGCGAGACACATTGTATGAAGAAGACCCCGCCAAAGGAGCAGTACTTCGCGTACTCTTTGATGGCAAAGAGATTGCCGCTGGCACATTACTTCCCAAAGGATCATACGTAGATCTAGTACTAGGACGTGGCTTAGGATTTGACATGCCTGTACCCAACCTCATAGACATGAACCTCACAGAAGCCCGCCATACCATCATCAAGCAGTTTTTTGAAATGGGTCCTATACAGTGGTTGGGTGACACACGTGACACTATCGCCGCCAAAGTAGTTTATCAAGACCCTGCTTCCACAGACTCCTATGATGAGGGTCAACCCATATCCATATGGCTCTCCACCAAAACGCCACGTGAGCTCAGCCGTGAAATCAATGACTTAGACATATTCTTCCGTCGCAAAATGAGCCCGGAAGACTCACTTTACTACAAAACCCTAGAACGCAGCAGAAACATAGACATCCGTGACCTTCCGGAAGAGATACGCCGCACCATACAAGATGATCGCTCAGACCCTGCCGCTATGAATCAGCGTCGCCCGCAGCAAGCACCAGCCCAGCAACAAGCACCAAGACCATCAAGACCGGCACAGATAGATACCACCGGTATCAGCATAGAGTAGTATGGCAGAAGAATTTGATGACAACATAGAAGATTCACAAGAAGACGACCTCTTTGAGCAGTACAGATTCGTAGCAGACAAAGGGCAGAAACCCCTGCGCATAGACCTCTACCTCAAGAATTTTATAGAAAGCGCTACTCGGAGCAAGATCCAGCAAGCAGCTCATGCAGGCAACATATTGGTCAACGACCAGCCCGTAAAGCCCAACTACAAAGTCAAGCCCGGTGACACCGTACGTGTTGTGCTCACACAGCCACCGCGCACCATAGAGCTCATACCACAAGACATCCCCATCAACATCGTCTTTGAAGATGAGCACCTATTGGTCATCAACAAAGAGCCCGGCATGGTAGTGCATCCTGGCCATGGCAACTATAGCGGCACACTTGTCAACGCACTCAAGTACCATTTTGATCAGTTGCCAAACATCAACCCTCAGCTAGACAGGCCAGGCCTAGTACACCGCATAGACAAGGACACCAGCGGCTTGCTTGTCATAGCCAAAGATGAGTTTACCATGAACCACCTTGCACAGCAATTCTTCAACCGCACCACACAGCGGCTATATGAGGCAGTAGTTTGGGGCAACATAGAGGCAGACAATGGCACCATCACCGGCCACATAGGCCGCCACCTCACAGATCGCATGCAGATGGCCGTGTTCCCGGAAGGCAATCTAGGCAAGCATGCCGTCACGCACTACCACGTCTTAGAGCGTCTGGGCTATGTCACACACGTGCAGTGCAAGCTAGAGACAGGGCGCACACACCAGATCCGTGCCCACATGAAGCACATAGGCCACACACTATTCAATGACGCCCGCTACGGTGGCGACAAAATACTCAAAGGCACCACATTCACCAAGTACAAGCAGTTCGTAGAAAACTGTTTCCAAATCTGTCCACGCCAAGCATTGCATGCCACCACCTTAGGTTTCCAGCACCCCATCACAGGCGCAGACATGCACTTCCAAGCCACATTGCCAGAGGACATGCAGCAGCTCATAGACAAGTGGCGCAGCTACTCCCACTACCATCAGTCATAGCATTCATATTACCATAATTTTTATTTGGGCGGCACCCTATTTGCCGCAACACACATACCCAATTATCCCGCTCACCAGCGGCAAATAGGGTCGGTATCCGGCTACAAGTACGCAGCGGCAAAACCGCAGTCACACGGCTGTAAGAGATTTTCCTGCCGTCAATCTCCACAGCCGGTTCCTGCATGGTTTTGCCGCTTTGCGCGCTTTCCGCCTACTACCTGCCGCGATGCCACGCACCTTTGGCATAGCTATATAGCATTCATTTTTTCACCGCATACGCCTTTTCTGTGGAGCATAAAAGGCGCCAAATTTTCTTCCTAATTGCCCTAATTCTTCAAGAGATTTGCTCAACAATTGGTTCAAAAATCCAAATCCCTGAATTCATTGATTTCATTGTTGTTGCTTTTTCTTCCATTGTTTTATCTGTTATAGAAAATTGAAGGAGAAAAAGTTCAACATCTATTGTTTACAGAGCATCAAAGTCAAAAAATCCGGTAAAAACTCAAAGATGATTAGAAAACTTTTTTGCAAATACCTCAGGAATAATAATAAAACCTACAACTGGACAAAACAAATAAACAACCCTTAAATCCGCATAAACACACAAAACAACAAAAAAATTACCCTTTACTCAAAAAATCAGTGTTAATACGTAGAAAACTACCCTATGCATCATCATACTTTTGTCATATGTAAGACACAATAATCAAAAAAATTACATTTATGAAAAATTTTTATTACTTCCCAAGAGTTACCTGGCTACAGATAGCCAGCAAAACACTAATCGTTCTACTACTTGCCTTTGTGCAAAATCTTAATGCTCAGTGCCCTTCAGGCAATTTGGATTTCAGCACCCAGAGCGAGCTCATTGAGTTTCAGGCCAATTACCCAAATTGTACCAATTTCCCAAACTCTATTCGACTTTCGGGTGCGTATAATATTCTTAGCCTAGAGCCATTAAGTGGAATTACACAGGTGCAAGGAGACCTTTTGATTGAGAATATTTCAAGCGTTGAAGACTTCAATGGATTGCATAACATCACTCAAGTAGGTGGAGATTTTTCTGTCTTTCAGCAGCAATCATCATTAGCGGGACTAAACTCACTGCAACACGTTGGTGGTAATTTTATCATAGAGCAATCCACTTTACCACAGAATCTACAAGGTTTTGAAAGCTTGCAGAGCGTAGGAGGTTGCTTGATCATAGCGGAAAATATCGATCTCACAAACCTGACAGGCCTAGAAAACCTTGAAAGCGTAGGTGGAGGCATAGCCATTGCATACAACCACTACTTGTCAGACATCAGTGCCCTGGAAGGAGTAAGTTTCACCAATAATTCTTGTCAAAATTATGGTTCTGTAACAGGTCTTTATATCATACAGAATTCCGTGCTCAGCACTTGCCACATTAATAGTTTTTGCAGTTACTTAGCAGAAGACAGTGCGCAAAACCCACGTTTTATTGGCAACAATGGCGCCAACTGCACTGAAGTCAATTTGATGCTTGCTTGCAACCTTCCATTGCCGGATTGCCCGGAAATGCCAATGGATTTTCCGCAGTTTTTCACTTCACAGGCCCAGATCGATATGTTTCAGCAATTATATCCTAACTGCACTGAACTTCCATACCTCTATTTAGTGAACTTTGAAGTTAATGATGACCCTATCACAGACCTCACTCCATTTAGCAACATCCAATCTCTAGAAATAGGATTGTTCGTTGTTCAAACATCTTTAGAAAACCTAAATGGCTTACAAAACCTTCAAAATATTGGCAACTTATTCATTATAACGAATCCAATGTTAACTTCATTAGATGGCTTACAAAACATTCAAAATATTGACCAGTTATTCATTCTAACGAATCCAATGTTAACTTCATTAGAAGGATTGTCTCCCAATCTTACACTGTCTAGCTTCGTTGTCTCTTCGAATTCAAACTTATCAGATATATCTGCGTTAGACAATGCCACCTTCGTAGCCAATCCTCCGGTTACTATGGAAGGTATAACCATGAATATCTCACAAAATCCGCAGTTGTCTGTTTGTAGCTCTCCTTTTGTTTGCAGCATTTTGGCGCTAGACCCTGAAGAATACCTTTATGATATTAGCGACAATGCTACGGGCTGCCAAAGCATAGCAATTGTGCAAGAACAGTGCGCTTCAGTTCCGGAGGTTTGCGAAACTCCATTTAACCTTAGCGCTTCTGACATTACATCCAACTCTATGCAGATTTCATGGGATGCACCGGAAGGGCAGATTATGTGGCAATTGTTTGTAGTGCCGCAAGGTCAAGTGCCTACGCCTTATGATGTGATCTACAGCTTGGAACCTACATTTTTGGTAGAAAATTTACAACCCGCTACCAGCTATGATATCTATGTGCAGGCTATGTGTACAGAGGTTTTATGGTCAGATCTCATAATGGTGACAGCCACAACAGAAGATCAGGCTGATGACCAGTGTAACAGCCCGTCTGCGAATACCTTGAGTTGGCAGGTAATGACTCCATACAGAGTACTCTTTGATGTGAGCAATGCCAAACCAGGTCAGCGTTATGATATGGCTGCAAGAAAAGGATCTGATTTTGTACCATTAAACTCCAATTTTGGCATGAACAATTTGGCTATGCCTTACCTCAGAACCAGTTTGCATGCAAGCTCTGAATACTACTTCTATATACGCACGCACAGTATAAGTGATATGGAATGTCCATGGGTAGGCCCATTCGTGGTAAACACTCCTGCGGCTAATGCTATGGCTAGAGCAGTTACTGTATATCCAAACCCAGGTAAAGATATTGTCAATATCAACGGAGTCACTCCAAAAGAGGTGAGAGTTTTCCATGCCAATGGCATGAAGATGGGTAGCTTGCCTGTGAAAGATGGTCAAGTAGCGGTGCAACATCTGCCTGCCGGGTCTTACAATCTTGTGATTGTAGATGCTGAGGGTAAAGAACATCCTGTTTCATTTATCAAAAAGTAAATTATTCACCACTATTTCTAATCAAACTGCTGCAGAATTCTGCAGCAGTTTTTTATTTGTA
>JAUNRT010000070.1 GCA_030535475.1 Weeksellaceae bacterium
AAATTAGTTCAAATGACGATTTCTTTTTCTCAAATCAATTATTCAAAAGTCTCGTTGTTAGCAAAGAGTTACAAGGCTTTTAATCCTTGGCTTGTCTGCGCTTAGGGTAATAAGACACGCCAAATCCTACATAATTATCCTTGATAGAAAAGCGAGAGTTAGAAGCCGGCACCGACGGCATATTGTTTATAGTTGTAACACCTTCTAGAAATTTAGAAAAGCCAAGGTGTCCATGCAGTTTTAGCTCAAAAAGCCCAATATTAGACGCCAAACCAAAACCCGCATCGGCTCGTAAGCCCAAGTTCAACTTATTGGGTGCGTAATAGATAACATTGTGCATCAAGAAATTCCCTTCTACGTCCATCGTGCCAAATACAATGTTAGAAAAGCTGTTTGTTGTATGTATATATCTCAATTCCGGTCCGGCACCTAGCATGAAATAATTGCTGCCCACCGGGAAATACCTTTCTACCGCTAGGTTCAAAACTAAGTTTTCGGTAGCGGCATCACTGCCACCAGCACCCCATACTTGTGCACCATATCCGCCACCTGGCATTTCTACTCCTGCGTATAGGTATGTAAAATCAGGAAAGTAACTATAGTGATGTAAAGACGCTGATAGGTTATAAGCGCCATATTGATAGAAATTGTATTTCAAGCCGTAAGAGGCTACGCGCATATTGCTCATTTCAAATCCTGCGGCATTGGCAATATTTGATGCCGGGCGAGCGGTGAACATACCTGTAACACCTAATTTCCAATAATCTTGGAATGGGTCTGCTGTTGCGCCCAAGAAACTTGCAAAAACAGAAGTGCAAGTATTGTAGTAAAGAGTTTTTTCATTGTGGAGTAATTAATCATGAATAATTGATTTCAGCTTTTTTTAATTTGCTGCAACATTACGCTGAAAAACCGGAATTGCAATCACAAAATTTTGCGATTTATTTGAGAAATAAAATGCTTTTATGCACAATGCAGATGATTTTAGAAATATGGGTATTTGCTATGTAAATATTTCTTGTCTGTCAAGCAGAATCATAGGTCCTTTGCCGCGCCCTTGGTGCCGGCACGCTAGTGCCGGCACGTGAAAGGGATAGAAGTGGTAGCCCGCAAAGCGGAATGCCGCTGTGGGAAATGCCTCAACGGGGTTGAAGCCGCCGCCCCGGCTGAAAACCCGTTGTGGCTTTGACCACCGGCAGGCCGATGCGGACTACAAACGGATAGCCCGGTCTTGTCTCTGACAAGATTCACCCTAATAAAAAAGAAAAAAAATAATGGCTACTAGCTGCTCTGCAATACGCTGCACTCATACTTTGTTTGCCCATAGTAGAGGATGTTTTGAGAATTTGCAGGGTGGTGTATTGCGCATTGATTTTTGATGTAATTTCGCAGAAAATTTCTATCAATGGCTTCAGGCTTTTTTGCGGTGTTGGATGATATTGCCGCTCTGATGGACGATGTGGCACTGGCAAGTAAAGTGGCTACTAAAAAAACTGCCGGTATTCTGGGTGATGACCTGGCTGTGAATGCTGATAAGGCTACCGGCTTTGTGAGCAATAGAGAGATTCCGGTTTTGTGGGCTATAACCAAAGGCTCATTTATCAATAAACTGATCATTGTACCTATTGCACTGCTGCTCAACTATTTTTTCCCGGTTGCGATAAAGGTGGTGCTGGTGCTTGGCGGTCTATACTTGGCGTATGAAGGTGTGGAGAAGATAATCCACTGGATTTTTCATCCGAAAGCTGAGCATACACTGGAGCAGGCTGATACTGCTCAGGAGGCTGCAGCGCTAGAAAAACAGAAGATAAAATCTGCGATTTCTACTGATTTCATTCTATCTGTAGAGATTGTGATCATTGCCTTGGGTACGGTGCTAGACCAATCTCTTACGATACAAATACTCACGGTGTCGGTGGTGAGTCTTGTGGCTACTGTGGGTGTGTATGGCATTGTGGCGCTGATTGTGCGCATGGATGATGCCGGGTACAAACTCATACGCCAATCTAATAATCTAGGATGGCGTGCAAAATTGGGTCAATTTCTGGTAGATGCTTTGCCTGTGGTGATACGCATACTGGGTGTGGTAGGAACCATAGCGCTGATACTGGTTGCCGGCGGAATTTTTGTCCATAATGTTCCTTTCTTTCACCATTTCTTGCCTGCTCTGCCGGGGATACTTTCTGAGGCATTGCTGGGATTGATGGGTGGTATTGTAGCACTGGGGTTGATGTATGTGATGAAGGCGATATGGCATGCGCTGAAACCCAAAACCGCGTAAGAACTACAGCGTTGTTTCTAGACTTTTTGGATGCTTTCAGTTTAAATCTTTGGATTTAAATTCCAAGTATTTTGGGATTTGCATATTCGCTGAAATTGGGCCTATAAAAATTGATGTCAGCAGGAGTCTTGAGGTGCAGGGATCGCTTATTTGCACATTTCTCAGCTATTGAGGTATTCCGAAATCTTGCCTTAAGATAATTTTCAGGCTTTTTGAGTTTATGATAAGGGTACTTCTATAATCAAAAACTCGCTATGGGATAGGCTTTGGATTTCAAATTTTTTTGTTTGAGAAATGGCAATGGCATCTCTTGATCCAAGTGGATGTTCATCAATTTCCAATGCACCTGAAGTCACAAATATATACACTCCATTTTCTGCATTTTGCAGTGTATAATCAATTTTTTGACCTGCATAGAGCAGGCCCCGGTATAGCCAAGCGTCTTGATGTAGCCAGCTGGGTGCATTTTCGGATTTTGGAGCTATAAGCAATTGCAGGCCATCCTTGTGCTCTATCTGTTCCAGAGAAATTTGATCATAGCGCGGCTGGACTTTTTTGGTGTGTGGTGTGATCCAAATTTGCAGAAATTTCACGGGTTCGCTCGGGTCTGCATTCATTTCGCTATGCACCATGCCCGTGCCTGCACTCATGATTTGCACTTCGCCAGCTTTTATGGTGGCTTTGTTGCCCAAACTGTCAGCATGTTGCAGTGCGCCAGACAAGGGATAGGTGATGATTTCCATATCTGCATGCGGGTGCGAACCAAATCCTTTGCCACCGGCTACGCTGTCATCATTCAGCACACGCAAGGCACCAAAACCCATGCGTTCCGGGTCAAAAAAATTAGCAAAACTAAAACTGTGAAAAGTTTGGAGCCATCCATGATCGGCTCCACCGCGCAGGTGTGATTTGTATATTTCTGTTTTCATGGCCTATGAAATGAGTTTTATAAAAGTAGAGCAATTCTTCCAATTTCCATTAAGAAAATTAGAAGAAATGCTCAGGACTATTTTATTTAAAGCGCTTTATTGCGCCAGATATCCGCCATCTACGGGGAAGTAGGCTCCTGTAACAAAGGAGGACTTGTCAGAAGCCAACCAGAGGCACATCTCTGCAATCTCTTTGGATTCACCTAATCTACCCAGTGCGTGGTTTTTCTCAAGTTCCGGTATGAAATCACCCATAGTCTCATCATTTACCAATCCTGTATATACAAAACCGGGTCCTACAGAGTTTACGCGAACTTTGCGCTCTCCATAATCTAATGCTGCCGTCTTGGTGAGGCCTACAACGCCATGTTTGGATGCAACATAAGCAGCAGAATTGGCAAATCCTACGTCACCCAAAATAGAAGCAATATTGACTATGCTACCACCGCCGGATTCCTCTATCAATGGCAATTGAAAGCGCATGCCATAGAATACCCCGTTGAGATTAATGTTTATAACACGTTGCCAATCTTTGACATCATATTCACCAACCGGTGCAGACTCTCCACCAATTCCTGCATTGTTCACAGCGATATGTAAACCGCCAAATGCCTCTTTGGTTTTTGAAATCAGAGTTTGATGCTGATCTGGGTCTGAGGTGTCACATTTCACAAATATAGCTTCACCACCTTCGTCTTTAATGCTTTTTGCGACCTTTTCACCATTTTCAACATTGATGTCACTTACAACTACTTTGGCTCCATTTTCCGCAAATAATTTGGCAGTGGCTTCTCCAATACCGCTTCCTGCTCCTGTGATTATGGCTACCTTGCCTTCTAATAATTTCATTTGTTTTGATTTTTTGTTGTGTTTTCTAGTTTTATAGGCGCAATAGTTATGCCACGCGTCGATGTTCCTCCATGCAAATTAGTATGATATATTCCATGTAAAATGCAAGGTGTTTTTGCTAAAAGGACAGCCACTGAAAAAACTGGGCAATATGAATTTCAAAACATATTTCCAGAGTTTTAATTGGCTAGGATGTAAAACTTTATTCATAAATTTACCAATGAAGTAAAAGTTGATCCCAAATAGGATTGAATGCAAATTAATCAACAAACTAAGCGTGTAGGTATTGTGCTTTGCGGAGGCAAGAGCACACGCATGGGCAGAGACAAGGCACTCATGCAATATCATGGAAAACCCCATTTTTTGCATGTGGCAGATTTGTTGGCAGAATTTTGTGGTAAGGTGGTTATTAGCGGTTCGCCAGCATTGTATGCCAATCCGCAATACCCTGTTTTTGCTGATTTGCCGAATATTCCTTGTCAAGGTCCGGCTGCAGGATTCTACAGCATAGCTAGCCAACATCAGTATGCAGATTTTTTGTTGATGGCCTGCGATTATCCATTGGTTGGACATGAAGAAATAAAACCACTTATAGAGCAAAATGCACCCATTGTGGCATACCGCAACAATCAGGGAATTACAGAGGCGCTTATAGCCTATTATAGCGCTAAGGCTGCAGAAGCGGTGTGTAAACGCATAGCTGCAGGTGAATGCTCTCTGCGCCATATTATAGACAGTATGACAACTCAATATCTCACGGATGCAAATGACAGCTTGCGAAGTTTTGATACTATTGAGGACACTAAGAATTTCCCCATCATATGACCCCAAAAAGCGAAAAATTACCTGTAAACCGTTTCCGCGATCACAATTTCACACATGAGTTGGACTCTGTGGTAATCGAAGAGCCACTTGAGATTAGATTGGTGAGGAAAACAGGAAATCAAGTAGAAAATTATAGTGTCGCCGTAACCATGCGCACACCCGGAGAAGATTTAGCACTGGCTATCGGCTTCTTGTTTACAGAAGGTATTTTACATGAACCAGCAGATGTGATTTTGCAAGAATGTGTTACTTATGACAATCGGGTTTATGTGAAGCTGCATCCGCATACGCAGATACGTCCTGAACAGTTTCAACGAAATTTTTACACCACAAGCAGTTGCGGCATTTGTGGAAAAGCAAGCATTGAAGCTATTTCTACTGAAGTTGCACCCAATGAATATTCTCAGACAATACAGCTCAGTACACAACAAATACTACAAATGAGTGACAAAGTGCGTGAAGCGCAACGCACATTCCATGAAACGGGGGGATTACATGCTTCTGCGCTGCTTAATGATCAACTACAAGTATTGCAAATCATGGAAGATGTAGGCAGGCATAATGCTCTAGACAAGCTCATTGGGGAGGCATGGATTCAATCTGATCAAAATCAAAGTGTGCGCAGCAATATGTCAGGTAAAATCCTGTTTCTCAGTGGCAGGGCTAGTTTTGAGCTTTTGCAAAAATGTGCTGTGGCAGGAATATCAACTGTGTACTGTGTTGGTGCCCCGAGTACTTTAGCAGTAAGTACCGCGCAGCAATTTGACATTACTTTAATTGGCTTCCTTCGTCAAAAGTCTTTTAACATCTATCACCAAAATTCGCAGTTTCAGCTTATAGAAACATAGAACAATATGTTTTTACCTGTGGGCTGTGATACGAGGATCATGCAATACACGTCTTGCCGCATCTGCAGCGCAAATGAGTCCTGCTGCCAGCATAATTACGTCTTTGAGCACAAGTCTACCCGCACCAGATAAATACGGGAAACCATAATGAGGTGTAGGGAAATCTCCTCCTAAATTAGGCACATAAACTTCTGGCGTGGTTATCAAAAATGATAAAGTGACTATAGACATTCCAGCCGTTAACACACCACCCCAAAATCCAATTTTAGGAAACCAAATTCCCAAAAGTACAAGTAAACCTATGATGCAGATTACAGTACCAAGACCGTAAGAAAATATATATGTGTTGTTTTTTTTGTGCCAGTCTATATTAGCTTGCACCGTTTTCCCCTCCGGGTTTTTGTGCAAGGTATATACAGTAACTTCCTTACCTTGATTATTCAAAGCTGTTTTACCGGATTCTGCATAGAAAAAACTCATAAAAGGGCTGTTGGTAACAAAAGGCACTATACCGTCTGCCTCATATTGGAAAGCTTTCAAACCTCCAATCCATGCCATTACAATAAAAATGGAAATTCTGATACAATTAATGAAAGTAGATTGTGATCCTGCAAAAAACTCATATATACTTTTCATACTTTTCTTTGTTAGTTAAGTTTAAATTTTGGCAAAAATAAGCATACACAAATTATGCTGTATGCAGATGTTCAGAAAGCAGGCATGTCTTTTATAAGTTGCTGAAACAACTCATAAATCAATGATTGATAATTCAAATTGCTTTTTATCAGACTTTTATGCTCTCTTCATTTTTTAGTGGGTCATGACACTCCTTACCTTCAAAAATTAAAAAAGCGCTCGTTGTGGAGAAAGGTGATATTTGTCACGTACACAATTCTAAGCCTTTGAAGCATAAGCTCTTTTTTGGCGAAATATATTTGCCTAATGATGCAGTAATTTATAAATTTGCAGCGGTTTAATTAGAAAATATCCATTATGTCCAAAGACATACGAATTAGTAAAGGGCTGGATTTGAAACTTGTGGGAGCCTCGGCACCAGAAGTAGAAGGCACTCCGGTTTCCCAAACAGTTGCTGTAGTTCCGGAAAATTTTCATGGTATAGCGCCGCGTCTGCGTGCCAGAGATGGTGATTACCTGGAAATAGGTTCTCCGGTTTTTGTTTCAAAACTCAATGAGCACATTAGCTTTCCATCACCCGTGAGCGGGACAGTGCGCGAGGTGCGCCGTGGCGACAAGCGTGTAATCTTGGAAGTGATAATCGAAAGCGATGGTCAAAACAAGAACGCTGAGTTTGGTGGAATAGATTATGTGAATGCGAGCCGTGAAGAGGTCATAGAAAAATTGCTACAAGGTGGTTGTTGGCCATTTATCAAGCAAAGACCTTATGATGTAATCGCTAACCCGGATGAGACACCAAAACACATCTTCATTTCCGGTTTTTATTCAGCACCACTAGCTCCGGATGTTGACATTTTGGTTCAAGGTCGTGAGGAGTTTTTGCAAATTGCTGTAACAGCACTTTCTAAACTTACCTCTGGTCAAGTACACCTCACTTTAGATGGCAAAAAACCATCGCAAGCATTCTCAGGGCTCCAAGACGTGGTATATCACAATGCTTTTGGTCCTCACCCGATAGGGAATGTGAGTACGCAAATCAGGCAAGTTTCACCTTTGAACAAAGGGGAGCGTATTTGGACTGTGAAGCCGGAAGATTTGGTAATCATAGGTGAATTGATTGCAAAAGGTGTTTACAATCCGGCAAGAATTGTTGCTTTGAGCGGTGGGGCACTTAAAAATCCTAGATACGTACACACTCAAATTGGTCAGCCTATAAGCAGTATCCTTGACGGAACTGAAATGGTAACTGACAATGTGCGCATAATTCAAGGAAGCGCAATTAGCGGTGTTCGCACAGAAATGGAAGAATTCTTAGGCTATTATACCTCACAACTTACCGTTTTGGAAGAAGGAGATGACTATGATTTGTTTGGATGGAACAGACCTCAACCCAACAAATTCAGCGTTCTTAACGCTATGATGTTTTCATTTCTTACACCCAACAAGAAATATAATTTAAATACAAATACCAATGGTGAGCAAAGAGCTTTTGTACTCACTGGTATTTATGAAAAATATTTTCCTTTTGACATTTATCCTATGCAGCTATTGAAATCATGTCTTTATGAAGACCTTGATGAGATGGAGAATCTGGGCATATATGAAGTGGTTCCGGAAGACTTTGCTCTTACCGAATTTGTTTGTGTTTCAAAGATTCCTCACCAGAATATTCTGCGCGAAGGATTGGATTATATGATTCGCGAAATAGGTTAAAACGCATCAGTAATTCAGAAAAATTTTTAAAATTAGACTATGTCATTAAAGAATAAATTACATGATTTGAAGGTGAAATACCATGGCACTAGAATGAGCCCGGTATTCAATGCCTTTCATACATTTTTGTACATGCCGGATATGGTTGCTGAACGCAAAGGCACCCACGTGCATGATGCATCAGACCTCAAAAGGGTAATGAACACCGTTATCATGGCGCTGGTTCCATTGCTCTTATTTGGTATTTGGAATACAGGGTATCAGCATTTTGCCCTGGACGCAGAGTGGACCAAGAACAACGGAATCGCTCCTGGCTTCATAGAATCTTTTTCGTCTCCAATGCTTTGGGAATACCTATGGATTGGTGCTTCAAAAATACTACCTCTGGTAATAGTTTCGTACGGTGTTGGTTTGCTTATTGAGTTTATCTTCGCTAGTATTAAAGGTCATGAGGTGGAAGAAGGATTCTTGGTTACAGGGATGCTCGTACCTCTCATTGTTCCTGTAGATATTCCACTTTGGATGCTTGCCTTGGCAGTAGCCTTTGGTGTGGTGATTGGAAAAGAAGTATTTGGTGGTACAGGGATGAATATTCTCAACCCGGCGCTTACTATTCGTGCGTTTCTATTCTTTGCATACCCTACATGGATGAGTGGTGACAAAGTATGGGTACATGGAGCTACAGAACGTGCCAATCAAATGGCTGATGGTGCCCAAGTTGATGCTATTTCTGGAGAAACAATTCTCGGTTACTTAGCACAAAACGAAAGTTTTAATTATTCAATTTCAGACATGTTCTTCGGGTTTATTCCAGGATCGGTAGGTGAGACTTCGACTTTCCTCATCCTTTTGATGGGTCTATTCTTAATTTTCACCAAAGTAGCTAGCTGGAGAATTATGGTATCTGCTGTAATTGGTGCATTAGTAATGGGCTTTATATTCAATATGGTAGTGCAAATGGGCTGGATAGGACCAGGATCAACTTTCTTCTCATTGATGAATTTTGAATTTTGGCAACACTTGTTGGTCGGTGGACTGGCATTTGGTATAGTATATATGGCCACGGATCCTGTTACGGGTTCCCAAACCAATACTGGAAAATGGATTTATGGATTTTTCATTGGATTCCTTTCGGTAATGATACGTAGCTTCAACCCGGCTTATCCGGAAGGGGTGATGCTTGCCATATTGCTCATGAATGTATTTGCTCCAACCATTGATCACTATGTGATTCAGGCCAATGTGAGAAGAAGAAAAAAACGTATGACACTTAAAACAGCTTAAAAATGTCTAAAAGAACAGATAGCAATATATACACCATCATTTTTGCCATAGCAATGGTTGTGCTTGTAGGGTCCATACTGGCATTTGTAGCTTCGTCCTTACGTGGGCGAATTGCACAAAACGGGAGAATCGAAACCCAACAAAACATCTTATATGCCGTAGGCGTCAATGAAAACGAACAACCATACTCTGGCTCAGGAAGTGTAAACTTCATTCCCAGTGAAAATGTAGAAGAAAAATTCAGCAAATACATCATCAAGCAGTACATACTGCAAGGAGGTGAAATGCAAGAAGATCCGGAAGCTTACCTTGTAGACCTTGCAAAGGAAGAGCAAGCAGCCAAGAATCCAAATTACAACAAGAGACTTCCACTATTTGAAGCACAAAGAGATGGAGAAAAATACTACATCATTCCTATGCGTGGTCAAGGTTTGTGGGATGCAATTTGGGGCTATATGGCATTGGATACTGATATGATTGTAAAAGGTGTTTATTTTGATCACGCCTCAGAAACTCCAGGTCTTGGTTCTAATATTAGAGAAAGATTTTTCATGGATGATTTCCATGGTGAACATGTATATGACGCACAAGGAAACCTACAAGGAATTACTGTTGCCAAAGGCAATATGGATCCGCTTAACAAGCGTAAAGAAGATCATAAAGTAGATGCTATTGCAGGTTCTACTATTACCGGTGATGGTGTTACCAATATGATCAGAAAGTACCTGGCTTTGTATCATCCGTATTTTCAACAAATTAAATCTCAAAACTAATCATGGCTTTACTATCCAAAAAACATACGGAGCTTATAACCAATCCGTTAAATGATAACAACCCAATTACTGTTCAGGTTTTGGGTATATGTTCGGCACTCGCCATTACAGCACAGTTAGAAGCCTCAGTAGTTATGGCACTATCCGTAATGTTTGTAATGGGAATGGGTAATGTTGTAATCTCTCTCTTGAGAAACATTATCCCATCCAAAATACGTATCATCGTGCAGCTCGTTGTAGTAGCTGCTTTGGTAATTATCGTAGATCAAGTGCTCAAAGCATTTGCTTATGAGCTTAGTAAAACCCTATCCGTTTTCATTGGTTTGATTATCACCAACTGTATTATAATGGGACGTTTTGAGGCTTTTGCTTTGGGTAATGGACCATGGCGTTCATTCTTAGATGGTATCGGAAACGCTGCCGGTTATGCATTAATACTTGTGATTGTAGGATTTTTTAGAGAGCTTTTGGGTTCTGGGACGCTCTTTGGCATTCCAGTTTTAGGAGACCCAATTGCCAAAACCGGAATCTACGCTTTAGGATATGAAAACAATGGTTTCATGTTGCTGTCACCTATGGCTTTGATCACATTAGGGATCATCATCTGGATTCAACGTTCCAAAAACACAAAATTGATCGAAGAAGGTCATTAATTATTTTAAAAGAATAATATCATGCTAGAACATATAGAATTATTTTTCAAGTCTGTTTTCATAAACAACATGGTTTTCGCCACATTCTTAGGAATGTGTTCGTTTCTTGCTGTATCCAAAAAAGTAAGTACAGCAGTAGGACTTGGGGCAGCCGTAATCTTCGTAATGATGATTACCTTGCCACTCAACTGGCTACTTGACCAATTTGTATTACAAGAAGGTGCTTTGTCTTGGTTGAGCCCTGCATTAGCAGATGTTGACCTTTCTTTCCTTACCTTCATTCTCTTCATTGCTACCATTGCAACCATGGTGCAGTTGGTAGAGATTGTTGTAGAGAAATTCGCACCTGCTTTGTACAATTCATTGGGTATATTCCTTCCACTTATAGCCGTAAACTGTGCTATATTAGGTGGAGCATTATTCATGCAAGCACGTGACATCCCTACTATAGGTCAGGCTTTCAATTACGGTTTTTCGTCAGGATTAGGTTTCTTTTTAGCCATACTTTCATTGGCTGCCATACGTGAGAAAATTCGTTACTCACATATCCCGGCACCGCTTAGAGGATTGGGTATTACCTTCATCACTACAGGTCTTATGGCCATCGGTTTTATGAGCTTTGGAGGTATGTTGACAACATCAGACGCCGAAATGCCGGTGGATGGTATGTCTGCACAAGCACAACCTGCTACTCAACCGGAGACAACTGTTGAAACCACAGAAGCCACAGAATCTGCAGATGCCAGCACAGCTCAAGTGAGCAGCACAGACATCACTACTGCCGCTATCTCTGCGGAGCATAAAACTAATATTAATATCCAAAAAACCTCACAACCATGATCATAGCAGCATCTATTGGAACTACAGTACTTGCCGCAGTTGCAGCGTTTTTGGTTCTTGCCCTTTTACTCATAGCAGTACTATTGGTTACCAAAGCCAAACTATCTCCTTCAGGTCCAGTGACCATCACCATCAATGATGAGAAGGATATTGTAGTACCTTCCGGTAGCACACTCCTCAATACCCTAAGTTCAGAAAAAATATTTTTACCTTCAGCTTGTGGTGGAGGTGGTACCTGCATACAATGTGAGTGCCATGTAGACGAAGGAGGTGGAGAAGCCATTGCTACAGAAACCCCACACTTCACCCGAGCTCAGCTCAAAGACGGTGCCCGTCTGGCTTGCCAAGTGCGTGTGAGACAAGACATGAAAATTCGTATCCCAGAAGAAATCTTTGGCATCAAGAAGTTTGAGGCTACTGTAGTTAGAAACTACAACGTAGCGTCATTCATCAAAGAATTTGTAGTTGAAATCCCTGAGGACATGAACTACAAAGCTGGTGGATACATACAGATAGAAGTACCTAAAATCGAGGTCAAGTACCAGGATATGGACATCACGGCGCACCCTACGGATCACCCAGGAGAGCCAGACAAATTCAAAGAAGAATGGGATAAATTCAATTTGTGGCCTTTGGTCATGAAGAATGATGAGCTAGTAGAGCGCGCATATTCCATGGCCTCTTTCCCGGCAGAAGGTCGCGAGATCATGCTCAATGTACGTATAGCCACTCCGCCTTGGGATAGAGCCAAAAATGCTTGGATGAGTGTAAACCCGGGTGTTGCCTCATCTTATATATTCTCTTTGAAAGAAGGTGATAAGTGTGTTATCTCAGGACCGTATGGTGAATTCTTCATCAATGAAGATTCAGATGCAGAGATGATCTACATAGGTGGTGGAGCCGGTATGGCGCCTATGCGTTCTCACCTTTATGAGCTATTCCACACCATGAAAACAGGTAGAAAAGTATCCTATTGGTATGGAGGTAGATCCAAGCGTGAGTTGTTCTACATTCACTATTTCAGAGATTTGGAGCAGAAGTTTCCAAACTTCAAATTCTACATGGTACTTTCAGAGCCATTAGAAGAAGATAACTGGAAAGTGAAGGAAAACTTGGAAGATGAAAACGGCGACGGTTTCGTTGGCTTCGTTCACCAGGCATTGATAGACAATTATCTCAAAGATCACCCATTCCCGGAAGATGTGGAATTCTATTTCTGTGGTCCACCGCTCATGAACCAAGCGGTAATCAAAATGACCGAAGATTTCGGAATCCCACCAGAGAATGTTCGTTTTGACGACTTCGGTGGATAAAAATTATTCCCTGCTGATGCTCAGCAGGGATTTTTTTTTGCTTTAACCTCAGAATATGTGAATCATAAAACATTAATTCTTCGTTGTCAAGAGCATAATTATTTTTTTTATTTGGGAGGCTCACGCGCCATTCCGGCTCCGCCTACATGGCTTGTGACCAGGCCATTGCGCTAAATCATGCTTGTCAAAAGCTGCACAAGCCCGCCCTGCCGGCACACTATCGCGGGTGAGCCGCGACCCGGTACCGGCAGGGTTGCTTTGTGCAAAAGCTTTTGACTACACATGATACCGCGCATGTCCTTGCCTCGGCTTGCCTTCGGCAAGTGAAATTTTAACCAAGCACGCATCTCCAACTAATCACAAGCCGTAGAACAGCCCTCAATCAACTGTTTCTGTAAAAAGTTGCAACTTTGTAATAGGTGGATTCAAGTTATAAATGCAAGTTTCCCTCTATTAGTAATTAGTTG
>JAUNRT010000071.1 GCA_030535475.1 Weeksellaceae bacterium
TAATACAATTGCTTCTTGTGCACATTCAAGCATATATCAATCACACAATAGGCGTGATTTGCGCTTACAACTAGCACCCCCAATTTTCAATTTTCAATTCTTCTCCAGTTCTACTGAGAAGTGGCGCAAAATCTCCGGCTCATACACTATTTTGTAGCCTTTCGTTATCTCCTCACGGCGCTCATACACACGTATCAGAGCTGCCGCCACATAATCCATATGATTATTAGTGTACGTACGTCTCGGCAGCGCCAAGCGCAGCAATTCCAGCCTTGGATACCTATTTTCGCGCGTCTCAGGATCCCTATCAGCCAGCAAAGTGCCAATCTCCACACCGCGCACACCCGCTTCCAAGTATAGCTCTATAGCCAAGGTTTGGGCAATATATTCCTCTTTTGGCACATTAGGCAAAAACTTCGTAGCATCCACAAACACCGCATGGCCACCCACAGGGTACTGAATAGGCACACCCGCCTCGTGCAGCTTCTCACCCAAGTAGCGCACCTGTTCTATACGCGTTTCAAGATAGTCCTCCCCTGCTGACTCCTGCAAGCCCACAGCCAGCGCAGCCATATCACGTCCGCTCATCCCGCCATAGGTCACATAGCCCTCATAAATAATCGTGAAATTGCTCGCCGCACGGTAGATTTCCTCATCACGCAGAGCAATAAAACCACCAATATTCACCAACCCATCCTTCTTAGAAGACATCGTCATCCCTTGCCCATAAGAAAACATCTCGCGCACAATCTCGCGCACAGACTTCTCAGCATAGCCTTCCTCACGTTGTTGTATGAAGTATGCATTCTCCGCATACCTAGCAGCATCAAACCACACCGGCACACCATACCTGTCACTCAACTCCTTCACAGCACGTATATTCTCCATGCTCACAGGCTGTCCACCACTCGTGTTGCACGTCACCGTGATCAGACAAAACGGAATTCGCTCCTTGTCATGCTCCTTATACACCCTTTCCAGCTTCTCCAGATCTATATTACCCTTAAAAGGATGCGCATCATATATGTCATAGGCCTCATCAATAGTACAATCCACCGCATGAGCGCGGCGCATCTCTATATGCCCTTTCGTCGTGTCAAAATGCGCATTCCCAGGAATCACCATATCCTCCTTCAGCAGCACAGAAAACAGCACATTCTCCGCAGCCCTACCCTGGTGCACAGGCAGCAACAGCGGAAAACCCGTGATCTCCTCCACACTCTTGTGCAGCATACGGTAAGAGCGAGAACCCGCATAGCTCTCATCCCCAGTCATCAACGCAGCCCACTGCGCATCAGACATCGCACCTGTGCCACTGTCTGTGAGCAAATCTATAAACACCTCATCACTATTGAGTTTGAACAAGTTGTACTTACTGCGTTTTATCCACTCCTCACGTTGCTCACGCGTAGAGCGCGCAATAGATTCCACCATTTTTATGCGGTAAGGCTCCGCCCAAGGTAACTCCATAATATCACATCAAATTTTAAAAATGTGAAATTAAAACATTCTACCCAAACCCAAAAAACAAATTGCCCCTTACCCATCAATATCTTCCTAGTAATCATTATAATTATTTGGGCGGCACCCCGGGCAGCTCGGCACAGGCCACCCACCCGGGGTCGGTGTACGGCTACAAGTACGCAGCGGCTACCACGCAGTCAGTAGGCTGTTAGAGATTTTCCTGCCGTCAATCTCCACAGCCTCTTCCTGCAAGTGGTAGGCCGCTTTGCGGGCTTTTCGCCTACCACCTGCCGCGCTCCGGCTTGCGTGAGTAGAGCAACATACGGTCAAGCACCGCATCAGTGATCAAAGCCACAGAAGCCTAGCAAAATTCAATTTTATGGCTTTTGTATTTAGCTCCATTGGCATGTAAGAATGTGATAGCATACTGGTAAGGTGGCCTCTGCGGGTTGGCCATGCAGTAGGGAGTAGGTGGAAAGCCCACAGGTAGCGGGTGATGGGTAAAATGAGCAGGCAGAGGGTATGCAATACCCGCCGCCGCCATTTTACTCACCCGCTACCGAGGACTTGGAGCCGGATACCGACCCTTGTGCTTGAGCCTTTACAATTTCTGGGGTTTTGTGGCTTGGCGTTGTAGGCTCAAGTACAAGGGGACTGCCCAAATAAAAAAAAATATAAAGAAATTATGCTACAATAAGGATCGGGCTTTGATCTCTAGATATTTGTTGATGACCTCTATGCTGAGGTTTTCAGGGGCGGTGTAGATGCTGTGAATGCCGTATTTTTGGAGTTCTTGGCGTATGAGCTTTTTCTCGTATTCGAACTTTTCCGCTATGATTTGGTCAAAGATTTCTTTGATGTTTTCCGGGTTATGATTTTGGGTCATGCCGGTGATGAGGTTGTTTTTGAAAAAGACGATGACCAGCAGGTGGTTTTTGGCTATGGCGCGCAGGTAGGTGAGCTGTCTGTGCATGGCGTCGAGGGTCTCAAAATTGGAGAATAGGATGATGAGACTGCGGCGTGTGAGGTGCTTTTTGAGGTCTATGTATAGGCGATGAAAGTCACTCTCTGCAAAGTCTGTCTGGACATGGTAGAGGGAATCGGCAATTTTGCGCAGCTGTCCTTGTTGTGCCGCGGCGGGGACTTTGGTGGCTAAGTTGCGTGAAAAGGTCATGACGCCTGCGTGATCATTTTTCTGTAAAACTATGTGGCTGAGCGCCATGGCGGCATTGATGCTATAATCTAGGAGTGTGAGCTGCTCAAAGGGCATTTTCATGGTTCTGCCTTGGTCTATGAGCATGTAGATGCGCTGTGATTTTTCTTCTTGGTATTGGTTGACCATGAGCTGGTTGCGCTTGCCAGTGGCTTTCCAGTTGATGGAGCGTATGTCATCTCCAGATACGTAATCTTTGATTTGCTCAAATTCCATGGTGTGACCTATGCGCCTGGTTTTTTTGATGCCGCCTAAGAGGAATTCGTTTTGTAGTGCCATGAGTGAGTAGCGCGGTAGGTGAATGAATGATGGATAGCTGGGCACCATCTGTCCTTGCTGGGTGATGTATCTTCTTGCAGCAACACCGAGTGGCGTGCTTACATAAGTGTTGAGCTTGCCAAAGTGGTATTGCCCGCGGGTTTTGGGTTGCAAAGTGTACTGCAAGGCTATGTTTTGACCCGCCGGAAGTGTCCGATGGATTTTGAAGTCACGCATTTGAAATTGGTAGGGCACTTCATCTATGATTTCTGCATGAATGGTGAATGTATAGTTGTTTTGCAGGTAGATTTTGCTGGGATTTTCGTCTCCATTGGAGAGTTTTTCCGGAAGGATTCGCTGGGTTTGGACGCCTTTTTTTGTGCGAAATAGCAGGTAAATATCTGTAGCGAGCAGCGCCAAGACTAGGATGAGCCCAACGTGTCCTACCCACAGTGTGAGATGAAATATGAATGTGAGGATGTACAGGCAGATGACTACGGCTAGTGCGTAGTATGTTCTGTGGCGTAGATAGAGTGCCTGTAGTATCTTTTTCATTATCTAGGGATTTCTATGCCTTCGGTGATCTGTCTGATGATTTCATCTGCAGTGAGACCTTCCATTTCGCGCTCCGGTGATACCATAATACGGTGACGCAAAACGGCTTGTGATGCTTCTTTGATGTCTTCCGGGGTTACGAAATCTCTGCCGCGAAGGGCTGCAAAACCTTTCGAAGCCACGAGTAGTGCGAGGGATGCTCTAGGTGATGCGCCAAGGTAGAGAAACGGGTTTTCGCGGGTGTTGATGACGAGTTGTGCTATGTAGCGCATTAGGTTTTCTTCTACTACAACTTTTTGGGTAAGCTGCTGGAATGAAAGAAGTTGATGTGTGCTGAGAACGGGTTTTACAACGTCTGTCTTGTCTGGGGTTTTGCTATGATGGTGATTGCTTATGATTTGGAATTCCTGCTCTGGTGTAGGGTAGTCAACGGTGATTTTGAATAGGAATCTGTCTAGTTGTGCTTCCGGCAGGCGATATGTGCCTTCATGCTCTATAGGGTTTTGGGTGGCAATCACTAGGAATGGCTCTGCCATTGGGTGCACTATGCCGTCCATGCTGATTTGCCGCTCTTCCATCACTTCAAACAATGCTGCCTGTGTTTTGGCTGGAGAGCGGTTGATCTCGTCTATGAGTACAAATTCTGAGAATATGGGTCCTTTTTTGAATTCAAAATCACTGTCACGCAAGTTGAAGACAGAAGTGCCCAATATGTCACTAGGCATGAGATCTGGGGTGAATTGTATGCGGCTAAAGTTGATGTCTAAGGATTTTGCTAAGAGCCGTGCGGTGATGGTTTTGGCTACGCCCGGCACACCCTCTATGAGCACGTGCCCACCGGTGAGCAGCGCAACGAGTAGGTGGTCTATCATTTTTTCTTGCCCTACAATTACTTTGTTGATTTCAGTTTTCACTTGCTGCAAGCCTTGCTGTACTTGCTCTAGTGGCATGCGGCTGGTGAAGTTATCGGGTTGGTTTGTTTCCATGTTCTTTATTGATAAATTTCGTCTAATAATTGATTGAGCTTTATGAGGTCTATCTCATGCACTGGCGCCTCTGGATGTAAGGCTTTGCGCATGAGCGCAATGGCTTGTTGTATTTTTTCTAGTGGTTGATTGGTCTTGATGTGTAGTTTTTTGGCAAATGCGTCGTTGAGTTCATGTGTGTCTAGCAATAGTTCATTGCGCACACGATTGAGGAAATATTGTGACTTTTTCTGTGCCATGTCTTTGTAGTTGCTTTCTTGCAAGTAGAAGTTGCCAATGGTACGCACAAACTCAGCAGAGCTATTGACAGGCGGCTTTATAATAGGCACGGTGCGTTGTTTTCTTTTGGCGGTGAAAAATACAAAAAGCGCAAGGCTGGCAAGTAGCAAATACCAAGCATATTTCAAAGAAGGATAATCAAACAATAATCGCACGGGCGAACTAGACTGCGTGAATTGCGAAGGTTGAAACCAAATTATTGGATAATCCGGCAGATAGGAAAAAACGGTAGAGGCATACTCCTCATTTCCGTTTTCCAATAGGTAATAGTTTGTAAAGGCTATGGGCTGGGTGTGATAGAAAACTTTGCCTTCGCCATACTGGATTTGCACAAAATTCGCTGAGTTGAATTCAACTTCGTCCTCATTTTCAAGAAATCTATGATTGCCAAGTATGGTGGTGTTGAGGCTATCTATTTTGTGGATAATGCGCGTGCCGGGCATGAGATTTATGTCCAAGCTTTTGTTTTGGAAACGCTTGTCTGTGAACTCTATGCGGTGGCTTTCATGCAAACTATAGTGGTATTTAGTAGATAGTTCAAGCTTTTTTTCTAATTCATGATTTGATATTTCTGAAATTATCATAAGATTATAAGCTTCTTTCTCTACCAAGTCAAGGGCTTTTTCTAGCGCCTGCCATGTAATTTTTTCTTGAATGAGGAGAAGATTTTGTGGCTGATTTGTGTTTAGACTCTGTAAATAGGGATAAATTGGATCTTGTACACGTGTTATACTTCGGTCAAAGAGTTGATCTAACTCTTGATTGAGCACATAAAGTCCAAAAGGTGATTTCTCTGTCACTGAGAAGTTTCTATGCCAATCTATTGGTGTTCTTTTGTTGAGTTGTAACACCACTATCAAGCCTAGGATAAGGCCAAAAACTATCAAATATAAACGTAGTGATCTGTTCATACGCGCATGTTTTCAGTGTCTGTAAAAACTTTTTTTGCGGCCAGATACTGTTCTTGGCTTATCGGAAACTCTCCATACCACACGTGGTCAAACCAGTAAATACTTTGCAAAAATTGGCTTTGCAAGGCGGTATTTTGTATCTCTTGGTAGTAGTCTTGATTGGTTTTTTCTGCATCCCAGTCTATAATGCCCTTGTCTGTTAAGGTTTTCAATATTTTTAGAAAACCATAGCGTAGAGCTAATCTCCAGTCAGATTTTTGTTCATGATTTGCGATTTCTGTCAGAAAATCTATCTCGTGAATGTCCTCATGCAGGTCAGAAACATTGTTTTTCAGCTTTTCCGCTTTTTTCTCAAAGAAGAATTTGTCTTTGTAAGTGAGGAGATATTTCACAATGATAAAAATCAAAATACCTATCCCCACCACGGCAATCAGATTTATCATCAACTCCATGAATTCTCTCAAATTTCCGGCATTATTGCTCGAGGTCAAGCTATCTAGCCAAGCATAAAAATTTGCCATGAGCCTGTCCCATGCAGTAAGAGAAGGTTTGTCAGAATCATATACAAACTCGTGGTTTTGATATTTGCTTTCTAAGTTGTTCCAGCTCCTGTCATACACTGTCTCTTGAGATTCATAGGAGCGTTTTAGCATCTCATGAGTAGAAGCAGAAGTCTCAGCATCCTTTGATTGCCACACTACTTTCTCCAGATCATTCTCTTCATCTATATCTTGAGCATAGATTGTAGGAAAGCTGGCAATTAAAAAACTCAGCAGGCAAACATATTGTAGAAATCTATGCATTGCTACCAAGATTGTCTATCTCTTCCAACACCACACCACGGTGCAGATCCTCTCTACTGTCATAGTACATGAGACCTGCGTTTATGTACAGCACATTTGTCAAAACAAAGCTTACCAAAATGCTTACTATATATATCACCGCCATAAAAATCAACCATGAATCTTGAAAACCCGTGGATTCTGTATTTGGCACCAAAAACCCACTAAATGTCATGATAATCATTGGTACGAACGTGAAAATACTGGTAACGACTTGAAGAATCAAATACACCACCCAAAAACTTGCAGAATACTTCCAAAAATTTGTACGCACGGCATTTGCAGCAAAACTGAAAGACTGCATGAGTCCACCGCGACGATGCAAATAGTCATACCAAGAAAGATTTATAAAATTCACAAAAAGCGGCACCAAGGCAAGAATTAGAACAAGGCCGATTAATAGCAATGCAAGCATGGCAGATACAGCAATCAGTATCGCAAACAATGGGATCATGAGCACCAAAAGCACGAAGAAAAATTTGAAAAAATGTGGAATCACTTTCTTGATTTCTTGCCACATCTCAGTGGCACTTACAGGCTCCCCACCTGTCTCACCCATGCGTTTCATATACAGTACTGGAAAAGCGTACATCACCAGCGACAATAATAGTATCAAGACAAAACCCATCACACCTACCAAAATATACATAGTGCTATTCTGTGCAAAATCATCCACGAAAAATGTTGAAGAATCTCCGCCTACTCCTGAAAATATGTGTTTGAACAGATCAAAAAATCCCAGCACTATCACCAGCAAGAGCAGCAACAATACACCCCCATTGAGTATGAAAAACGTCTTGAAATAGTTAGCACCATATTTCCTGAAAAAATTTAAGGTATCCTCCAGCAGAGCACCAAAATCACGTCGTTGGTAGAGTAGCATATTTCATGTGTTTAGAATGTACAAAATAAGGGTACACCGCGTAGTACCAAAATATAAATCCTAGCGTGCCAAAAACTATGAGCAAATTCAGTATCAGTGGCATTGCATTGGCATACCGCGTGACAAAACCTTCCAAGAAACCCGCAACTACAGTAAAGGGTATCACACTTAGAAATATTTTAAAAGAGTTCTTAAAGCCGATTTTCAGCGCGTCCAAACGAGAATAAGTACCCGGAAACAGCACAGAAGCTCCAAGAATAAAGCCTGCAGCAGCCTCCACTATCATCCCGGAAATCTCAAAAGCACCATGCACCCATATTGCCCTTGCAGACTCATAAAGAGCACCTTGCTGGTGAAAAAAATACTGAAATGAACCCAACATGATACTATTCTGCAATAAAACATACAGAGTGCCCAGCCCTCCAAAAATGCCTAACATATACATGTTCATGCCTACCTGCAAGTTGTTTTTGGTGATGCCCACAAAGCTACCTAGCATGCTCCCATCAGAGTACACCCCGGCGGCGTTGCCATCTGCAATGTTGCGTAGCGTCATGTCCACATAATGGTTGCCTAGTATCAGCCGCACAAAACTATCATCGAAGTGCGCAGAAGCCACACCTATAGCCACAAAAACCCAAAAAATACCAAACGCAAACCACAAATACCTCCTATACTCATACATCAGTAGCGGCACCTCTTCCACAAAGAAATGCTTCAACCTATCCGGTGTCCCGCGCTTAGTTTTATAAATTTTTTGAAATACAGAGGTAGATAAAAAATTCAAATACCGCGTAGTGTTACTATTTCCATAGTATGTCTGCGCATAGGCCAGATCATTGATCAGGTTGATGTAGAGAGAAGAAAGCTCATCAGGATTTTTTTGCAACTTTCCTGATAAAACCTCTTCGATTTCCATCCATTTATCTTTATTTTGCTGTATAAAAGCAACCTCACGCATATGGGCGAATTTAAGATAAAATCATGAACAAAATTCAAGTAAATACTTCCCAAAACGTAAATCTTGATTTCACCATAGCTAGCATAGGTACTCGCATGCTTGCCTTCATCATAGATCTGGTCATCAAAGCTGCTTATGTCATAGCTGTTATGTATATTGTTTTCAGTGTGTTAGACCTTTGGGATGTGTTGGAAGATATGGATGTCTGGTTAATGTCAGCATTTTTCATTATCATCTTTCTGCCTATAGAATTCTACACCCTGCTTTTCGAAAACTACATGGAAGGTCAAACACCCGGCAAGCGTATCATGCGCATCAAAGTCATCAAAATAGATGGCTACCAAGCGCGCTTCAGTGATTACCTCACACGCTGGGTATTTCGCGTACCGGAAATATGGCTCACGAGTGGTTTCGTAGGCCTTATTGCCATCTTTACCAGCAAGTACAATCAGCGATTGGGCGGCATAGCATCAGGCACAGTAGTCATCTCCACGGAGCGCAACATTCGCTTCTCACACACACTACTACAGGAAGTAGCAGAGACCTATCAAGCTACCTATCCACAAGTGGTAGCCATCACAGACCGTGACATGCAAACCATCAAAACCCACTACCAGCAAGCACTTGCCCGCAAAGACTACCAAATCATACAACACCTCGCAGCCAAAGTCCGGCAAATCATGGGTCTCACGCCACAGCAAGTAGAGCACACAGACATAGAATTTCTCAAAACCATCATCCAAGACTTCAACCACCTCACCAAGAGCCGGGACACATTTTAGCTTTCTGTACTTAGCCTTTCTTCTTCTTTTCATTTAGGTGGCTCCTTTTTTGGGAAAGAAAAGCTGAAATATTACCCTTGTGCTTTTTCAACACAAAGAGTATAGAATAAAATGCTTATACATTTCACTTTTGCCCACAAAAAGGCTAAAAAGACGCATCTGCCAAGGCACAATCAAAGACATAGCGAGATTTTCTGCCGTACGTGCGGCTTCAATCTCGCTATGCTATTTCTTGTAAGCGTAAAAAACTTTACGGTTTACAGCTGCGCTAAATATCCATTTAATGGACTTTTTATTTTGGGTGGGCATTTTCGCCTACTCCCTGCGGTGTTTCACCCGGCGCGCTTAGTGCATAAAAATTTAAATATCCAGATCCTCTTTTTGCACATTTCTGTGACGTATAGCCTCCTTATCCTTCACCTCATAGGGTATATTTTTCAGGATATACTCTAATGCTACAATGCGGGAGCTCGTCTTTTTATTAGCCTTTATCACCTTCCAAGGCACGAACTCTTGTGTACGCTCAAACATGCGCTCTTTATACTCCGTGTATTTATCCCAAAGTTCAAGCGCGCGGCTATCTACCTCAGAGTACTTCCACTTCTTGATAGGGCTCTCAATGATATCCTTGAAACGGGCTTGTTGCTCAGACTTAGAAATAGAAATATACAGCTTCAGCAAGTGTATTCCGGAGTTGATCATCATCTTTTCTACCTGGTTTACCTCTTGCATGAAGATTTCATACTCCTCTTGTGTGCAAAAGCCGTTTACGGGCTCCACCACAGCACGGTTGTACCAACTGCGGTCAAAGAATACAATCTCACCCTTTTTAGGCAATTGATTTATGTAGCGCTGAAAATACCACTGCCCGCGCTCCACCTCATTGGGTTTTGGCAGCGCCACCTTGCGGTATTCTCTTGGGTTTAGGTGCTCCACAATGCGGCGTATCGCGCCACCTTTGCCGGCAGCATCCCTACCTTCAAAGATTATCACCACTTTCTGGTCATTCTCCACCACCCATTTTTGCAGTTTCAGAAGTTCCTCTTGCAGCTTGTCCAGACGCTTCTCATATTTCACAAAGCGTATAGCGCGGTCTGGATTGGGTTTCTCATCCAGCAGCATCGCCAGCAAACCGTCTTTAGAATTCAGTATTTTTAGTTCCTTCTCGGTAAATTCCCGATTTTTTTTGGTTGTAATTTTTTCCATGAATTTTTGATTTGGAGATTAGCTGTCAAGCTGATTGGCCATACGATAGTAGCGGTGAACAATATTTGGATCCGGGAAAAGTTGAGAGAAATTTCTACCCTTGCCTTCATAGTCAAATTGTGAAAGCACGTAAATCAAACTTTCCAGTCTTGCCAATTTCTTATCATCAGATTTCACAATCACCCATGGGCTAAAGGAGTTGTGCGTGCGGCTAAACATCTGGTCTTTGTAGTAAGTAAACTCATCCCACAGCTCTTGACCTTTCTCATCTACCGGGCTGAATTTCCATTTTTTCAAAGGATTTTGCAGTCGGCTGTTGAATCTCGCCACCTGCTGTTCCGTTGATACAGAAAACCAGAATTTTATGATCTTGGCACCTGCCTCATAAAGCATATGTTCAAATTCCGGTACCTGTACCATAAATCTCTCATACTGCTCAGGCGTGCAAAAGCCCATTACAGGCTCTACCACAGCGCGGTTGTACCAACTGCGGTCAAAGAACACAATTTCACCAGCATCAGGCAATTGCTTTATATAGCGGTTAAAATACCATTGGTTTCGTTCAATCTCTGTAGGTTTGTTGAGAGCAACCACCCGCATGGCACGAGGATTTAGATGCTCCGCAAAGCGGCGAATAGTACCACCTTTTCCTGACGCGTCACGACCCTCAAAAAGAATAGCAACCTTCAAGCTGTTTTTTTGAATGTGTTTTTGCAAATCCACCATTTCTGCTTGCAATAGTTTCAGAGTGGTTTCATACTCATAGTTGCGCAGCACTTTGGCGTAAACTGGGTTTTCTTGGTTGCCTTTCAAGTAAGCAAGAAGGTCTTTCTTGGTCTTGAAAGAGTGTAAAATCTCGTTGTCTATCATGCTTTGAAGATTGGTTTTTATACAAAGTATAAAGATACGAATGCGGCTTTTAACAAAAAATGATTTTTGTCGCATGCGTGCCATATAACTACCACTACCTATTGAGATAACGCACCTTGAAAGTACAATATCAAATTCCTCAAATACTATCTTCAGATTTCAAAGAGGTCATGACAAAATAGCTTCGCATACTATGTGTATTACTCAACTGAGAAATCTTGTTTAGAATAAAATCATTGTAGTGGCTCATGTCAGACAGCAACACCTTCATCAGTACATCATACTCACCTGCTATAAAATGTACCTCTTTCACTTCTTCCAAAGTTTGCACATACTCGCTAAACTCTTTAAATATGGCCTGGTTATGCATTGTAAACTTTAATTGCAAATACACCACCAATTTAAGCCCAAGCTTTTCATGATCGATTACTGCTTTGTAATTGGTAATAACCCCTGCATTTTCCATCTTCTTTATACGCTCATGTACAGGCGTAGGGGATAAATTCACCTTTTTTGCTAACTCTTTCACACTTTGTTTGCTATTTGCAGTGAGTTGATTCAAGATTTTCACGTCAGTTTCATCCAATTTCATAGAGAAAAATTAATGTTTGTAAAGATTAAAATAGCCTTTAAAGAAAAATATTTTTCAAATATACCAAATATTAGTAAAATACACCAAAATTATGTTATAATTAGGTTGATAACACTATACATTTATACATTTGCAAAACAAAATCAGAGATAAATACAATGTCATTCAAGTGCACAACATATATTATCAATCTCATCATCAAATTTATGATGTGTAAGCAAGGTGTCTTTTTATTTTATGATTGAGTGCTAATAACATTTTTCAAATAAAAAGAGACCCAAAACAAAAAGGTCTCTTTTTTTTTAACCCTTTTTCACAACAGAAATTAATTATAATAGATATGTTAAAAGTTTTTTTAAGTAGCGTTCTGCTTGTCCTCCTTGCCGTTTTAGCCCAAGCGCAAGTAGTAGGAGTCGCAGAAGATGAATTTGGCCCGGTAGCCGGCGTTGAAATTCATGTAAATGGTGCACACTTGGGCTATTACTCAGAGGCAGATGGTAGCTTTACTATTGATGCCGGTTTAGGTGACACTCTCTTATTTGTGCATCCCATGACTTTAGCAGAAAAATCTATCCTCGTGAGTGCGCACAATTTGGGTGTTGTACGCATAGAAGATGCCGCTGTAGTATTGCAGGAGGTTGTAACCATGGGGTATGGTATCCGTGAGAGCTATGATGAGCGTAACTCTTCCTATGCCAAAATAGGAGGTGATAGACTACGCTCTACCCCTACTTCCTCTATAGATCAAGCATTGCAAGGCAACGTTGCGGGCCTTCAAGTAGGGCAATCTAGCGGTGTGCCTGGAGCAAGAACTCCCATATTCTTACGTGGTATCACCTCTATCAGTGGCGTGTCAGACCCACTCTTTGTGATCAATGGCGTTCCTGTGTTGACAGGTGACAACACTTCTTTGGCCAATAACGCCAACGCATTGTCTGCCTTGGACCCCAATGAGATAGAAGACGTTACAGTGCTCAAAGACGCTCTTGCCACTTCCCTTTATGGTGCTCGTGGTGCCAATGGTGTCGTGCTCATCACACTCAAGAAAGGCTCTAGATCTAGACAAGATTTATCATTCTCTAGTGAATTAGGCTTTGGTTCTGCCGCCTACAACAAAATGAGACCTATGAACTCTGAACAGTTTTTGCACTATACCTCACATGCTTTGTTCAACACTGGACAGTTTAGCAGTTTGCAAGATGCTATAGACTTCAGAAGTCAATCATGGGACGGTGTTACTGACACTGATTGGACAAAACTTTTAGAAAGATCTACTGCTACAACACAGCGCTATAACTTTGCCTATTCTGGTGGTAGCGACCAAATTACTTTCTCCAGCAACTTGTCATACCTAGATCAAAAAGGATTGTATGACAACATCTACTTCAGAAGATTGAGTTTTGGTTTAGGATCTGAATGGAAAGCCAATGACAGGCTGAGCTTGACTGCCAACATAAGCTTGAGTACAACCAACCAGCGAAACCCTTTGGAAGGTCTGGCGGCCAACAACCCTATA
>JAUNRT010000072.1 GCA_030535475.1 Weeksellaceae bacterium
TAAGAAAAGTAGTAATTCTTAAGTTTAATTCTATGTATTATCGAATTATTGAAAATGAGATTCAAATTCTTTCATTTTTCTCAAATCGTAAAGACCCAGAAAGCAATAAGATCTAAAAAAACTGCCTACCGCAACAAAATTTTCCTTGCCTTCGCAGCACAACCAATGACCATAGCGAAGCTTACAGATGAACACCACAGAAAAAATAAAAACTCCTTGAATAAAACTTGAGTTAAACCAATCTTCCAAAGTTTTAATATTGGAATTTCCAAGTGTGGGTAATAGGTTTCAAGCCACTTTACCAAGTGGTTTTTTTGATTTGGGAAGGTTTAGGAATAATTTTCCATAAGACTTTGCCAAGTGATATGAATATAAAAATATCTACATAGGCTAAAGGAATTTTTTAAGAAGAAGCCGACTAAAAAGTAGGATTGAAAGCCATATGGAAAACTTAACACAAAAATGTAAGTGTTTTGCCAAATTTTCTTATATTAGTGTAATTATCTGCAAAGCCTTAACTTTTGAGACAACAAATAATATACACTATTCAATTATTTTGGAGTTTTAACGCATAAACACGTGATTAACAATGAGCAAGTCTGAATCAGAAATTAACGAAAATACTACTATTAGCGAAGCAATACAGATTTTTAAAGATCGAGTAGATGCTCTTGCCAACTCCGAGGAAGCGGCGAAATATCATCAGGATAATCCTAGCTGGTCGAGCCTATTCAGAGCAAATTATAAACCGTATCAGGATGCTGTTGCAAACTATGAAGAAGCTTTGAAGGTAAACGAATGGCTTAATGGCAAATCACCGGAAAATGGACATTTGACTTTACTGGAAGTTTTTATGCGTATGAGTGATCAACAGCGGCTTAGTTTATTTCATAAACGTATAAATTCAGAGACCTCAAGTATTTTTGATAAATATTTGAGAGCCTGGTGGATAAATAGATATTGATGCGTAGCCTATTTTACTAAATCCAAATTACCTCAGTTGTAAACTTTTGAATATTGCTGCGGATCCACGAAAGGAATCCCCTCTAACAGAACGCACTGAAGCTGAACTGCTGGGTTAAAAAAAAGTTTAGAAGCATCTCTACATTTAAATTCGAGAAATCCACCTTGCAGATATGCACTTAGTTTTTTTCTCAAATTTTCTTTTCGCTCTTCTATATTGCGTTGGATTCACGATAGTTTTTGCCCAAACGCAGACCGGAGCGCGGCAGGTGGTAGGCGGCTACCCCGCAAGGTTTTTTGGCTCTTGCAAAATGTGAGCAAAAAAGGTATGGCGCGGATGCAGAATAACTTTTTTGCCACAATTTTGCAGCCAAAAAACCGCGGAGTAATAGCCGGACACCGGCCACCTTGCCTATTCTCTACTAAATTTAGACATAGACCTTTCTCGTTTTTACCTCCAGGTTTGTAAATTGTATCTATGACCCTTGCCAAGGTGGCGCCGCCCAAATAATAAATTTAATGATGCTGTGTGCCGGCTGTGCTACTGTAGTGGCTTTGAATTTTTTTCTATATTTGTTGTTGCATTGTAAATGAAAATGATGGAATATTTGGATTTTGAGCTGCCCATCAAGGAGCTGGAGGAGCAGTATAAGACTTGTGCACTGGTAGGTGAAGAGAGCGGTGTGGATGTGCGCGAGAGCTGCCGACAGATTGAGGATAAGATAATTTCTGAGAAGAAGCGTATCTATGAAAATCTGACGCCATGGCAACGTGTGCGCCTGAGCCGCCACCCAAATAGGCCGTATAGTCTAGACTATATATACCATATTACCAACAATACTTTTATAGAGCTGCATGGCGATCGTAGTTTTGGCGATGACAAGGCGATGGTGGGTGGTTTTGGTAGTCTGGATGGGCAAACGGTGATGTTTATTGGCCAGCAAAAGGGTAAAAATACGAAGGAAAGACAGTATAGAAGATTTGGCATGCCCAATCCTGAGGGTTACCGCAAGGCGCTGAGACTGATGAAGTTGGCAGAGAAATTCAACAAGCCAATTGTTACTTTCATGGATACTCCGGGTGCTTATCCGGGATTGGAGGCGGAAGAGCGTGGTCAGGGCCAAGCAATTGCGCAAAACATCTACGAAATGCTGCTGCTAAAGGTGCCTGTGATATGCATAGTGATAGGTGAAGGTGCGAGTGGTGGCGCGTTTGGGATAGGGATTGGCAATAAGGTGTTTATGCTGGAAAATACTTGGTATTCTGTGATTTCGCCGGAGAGTTGCTCATCTATTCTATGGCGCAGCTGGGACTACAAGGAGGTAGCTGCCAATGCGCTGAAACTTACGCCACAGGATATGCTAGAACAAAAGTTGATTGATGGTATCATTGCTGAGCCTCTTGGTGGAGCACATTATGACCCTGTGACTACGTATAGATCTGTGCGCAACCAAATCAAAGATTCTTTGAAGGAATTGAGCAAAATGAGCGGCGAAACGCTTATGAACCATAGACAAGATAAATTTCTGGAAATGGGCGTTTTTAAAGGCTAATTTCTAATAATATAATTGAACTTATAGACCGCTGCCATTCATTTGGCGGTGGTTTTTTTTGATGCGTGACGCTAAAATTCTTGAAAAACTAATTGCTGCAAAAATTCTACACGTCAGTCTAAACTTGGGTTTATTTTATATGGCTTAATCTAAATTTTTGTGTGAAAATTCAGATCGGCAATGTTGAATTATCAGCCATTGACGGTTTATTTGATTTTGCTGACTTGAATGGGAATGAACTCTGGAAGGTAACTGGGCACACAGCCGCGTGGCACAACCTCATCTTTGTATAAGCCCGTATCCAACCCCAGCTGTATGCAGCGCTCTCTGTGTTCTGGCATGAAGACGCCTATTTGTGCGGCAGTGAAATTCATTGCCCATTGCACTTCCGGCTCTTCGTGCAAGATGCCTTGCTCTATCTTTTGCAGCAGTTCTTCTGTATTGGGTGGCGGTTTCTGGCCTGTCCAGCGTAGGCGCGCTTGGTAGTACCAGAAGAGTCTGCGCTGTAGGCTTCTCTCACTATTTTCCCAAGACTCTAGCATGGCTATGGTATTCTTGTTTTTGGACAGTTGATTGGCCATGAACCACTCACTGAGTTGCAATTTTTGATCGGTGGGATGTTTTGCGGTGTCATCCAAGAGTTGATTTACAGTTTCAGCGTCCAATTGTTTCACGTCCAAAATGAGCATTGCCAAAAGCCGTGCATGAAAATTGGCAGTCTGCCATAAATTCATGGCCAATTCATGATCTTTTTTGATGTCTTTGGCAATTTTGCGCAAATCTCCCATTTTGGTGTCAGGTGCTGCAACTTGCTCTAGTATCTGCTCCACTCCTTTTGTTGTGCTCATACTCTGTGATTGTGGTGTTATGACAAATGTAAAGAATCTATAGCAAAAATTTTAAAGCTTAGCAGCCACATTCGCCGTAAAAGCTTTCCAGATGGTGATTGCCCAAAGTATCTTCCAATGATATTACTCCCGTCATCAACCATACTTCGTAGCCACTTTGGCGGTGAAAGCCTTCATCTACCTGCATGGAATAAACTCCGGATTTATATCTATGTGTGCTGTGAGTACTATCCGTTTTATGGCTACTTGCCCGTTGAAATTCTTCAAGTTGCCCATTGATGCTTATGATAGAAAGGCTATCCATATTGTGAAAGTAAATGTACTCACCTTTGGCAAACTGCAGGCTGTCTTTGCTATAATAACAAGAACAACCGTCAATTTTTTCCGGAAACTCTGTCATGATATCGAGTTGTAGATTGCTTTTCGTTTCAGCGGGCTGGCTTACTGTGTTTTCACTGGTAATTTCTGTACGCCCATCAGGTTGAGTACAACCTATAAAAAAGATTGCTACTAAAATCAAAAGATATAGATAGTGTTGTGATTTCATAGTACAAATTTAGCGCACTGCATGGTATTTTGCAGCATTCTAATGCAGTACTTGAATCCAAAAAGCTGCCTCTAGATAGCTTGAATATAGTTAATGATCAAAATCTTCAACAGAATTTCTCAAACAGGACTTCTCATCAAAGTTCAACTGAGTTTTTAACGAAATTCAGCATTTCCCGGCCGTTGAAACCAAATAGCGAGATGATACTCCTTTTATAGATCCTGAAACCAATAAAATAAGGCCGGATGGAGCCAAAAGACAACTGCAAGAGTAAAAAGAAATTGATTTATTCGTTGAGTTTAGTTAAATGAGAAAATAGGAAGAGTATTATTACATATGCTTATTTTATAGCTTTTAGAGATATAGTTTTAAGGTGAATTGTGATAAACTTTTTATCAATCAAGTTTTCGCAAGATACAGCTTTGACGTGTTTCATAAACAAAAAGTTATTATATTTGAACTGGGCTACTTTTCAGTAGATTAACCTAAAAAATTATCGTCATTGACAAGCTACAAATAATCACCACAAATTAAATCAATGAAACAACTTATTTATAAACTTGCAATCGTTTTCATAATTGGTTTAAGTTTAAAAACATATGCCCAAGATAATTTTTCAATTCCACGTGACACCTCCAATTATTCAAAAATCAGAATTGAGTTATCTGAAATCAACAAAGAAATAAAAAAAGATTCTTCAAATTGTTTTCTATATTTCAGTAGAAACTTGTTATATTTTGAATTACTACAATTACAACAAGCAAAAAATGATTTGAGTAAAGCAATTTCATTATGTCCAAATGACACAATCACGTATTTTTATTTTTACCAAAGAGGTTCATTGAATGATAAATTAAATTTAACCCAAGAGGCTTTTAATGACTTCTCAAAAAGTATAGAATTAAAACCAGATTTTGAAGGTGGTTATTTAGATCGTGGTACCTTATTGACAAATAGTGGATACTTTAAGGAAGGTAGAATGGACTTACATAAAGCATTGGCATTAAAACCTAATTGGGCAGATGCTTACTTTATTTTGGGAACAAACTATGATTTTAGTGGAGAAAAGGATTCTGCATTAGTTTACTATGAAAAGTCAATCGATTATAAATCTGATAAAGACCAATTTACACACAAAACATATAATAATATAGGTGCAATTTATAATCAGACTGGTAAATTTAAGGAGGCTATTGCAATGTTTGACAAAGCATTAGAGATTGAAGAAAATTATACATTCGCACTTACCAATAGAGCTGAATCTAAATATCATTTAGGAGATAAAGTTGCTGCGTGCAAAGATTTAAAACAAGCAATTGGTTTAGGTAGGACAAATTTAACTGATACTTATCGGAATTTTTGTAATTGAGAACGAATAACTAAAACTTTATCTTCATTTCTCCGGCTGAAACTGCATTGAAAACTGCTCAAATTTAATGGTCGTAAACTTCCAATTATGTACCTTCCCTATTCCCCAGAATTTCTCAAACAGGACTTCTCATCAAAACTACAAATACAATCTCAGCGCAATTCTGCATTTCCCGGTCGTTGGAACCAAATAGCCAAATACTGACCCGTTGACATCTTTCGGGCTGCGTTCTTGGCACGATCTGCCAGCGTACCTTCATACATCTCATCTATGGTTTCAAACCACAACTGCATCCATCTCCCAAAATGCTCTTGCTCTATGGTGTAATTCAAATTCTTATCAACCTGAATGTGTTTTTGCGTAGGACTTCCTTTGAATTTTGGAATGCCAAAGAGGTTCGTTTCCCAAAAATCTGACAACTTTTCAAGATGAGCAGACCACTCTTCTTCTGCTATATGGCTGTTGAAAATAGGCCCAAGCATTTCGTCTTCACGAATTTTCCCGTAAAACGCATACACCAGTTGCTCTATATGCTCTCGGCTACTTATATCTGTCATTACTCCAAAACTATTTCTTATGGCTTGAGCAGCAAAATCCCAATAGGCAATTCCTGCAACTCCAAACAAAAGACAAATTTATCTCAAATTATCAGTTCCACCAAATTCCTCTCTTCTCTCCCACACTTTCATCCCTATCACCCTAGCTATTTTTCAGAACTTTTGCGGTTACAATCTGGCTAATAAAAACACAAAGCCGGCAACGTTTTGTGCCGGCTTTTGCAATTTTATTTTTGTTTGGGCATCGTTTCTTCCAACCAGCGGAAAAACTCATTTTGCCACACCAATGCATTATGCGGTTTTAGCACCCAATGGTTTTCATCTTCAAAATACAGAAATCTAGCTTTCACACCATGCAACCTTGCTGCCTGGAACGCTTGTTGACCTTGCTCATACGCCACACGGTAGTCTAGTTGACCTTGGATTATAAGAATTGGCGTATCCCAATTTTGCACATACGTGCTGGGGTTAAATTTGGTGTAAGCCAGCGGTTGAGGATCCTCCCAAGGAGATCCCGCATCCCAATTGGCAAAAAACAACTCCTCAGTAGTCCCATACCAAGATTGCATATCATACAACCCGTTATGCGCTATGAAAGACGCAAACCTGTTCTCATGCAAGCCTGCCAGCATATACACACTATAGCCGCCATAGCTTGCGCCCACAGCCGCCATGCGGTCACCATCTACATAATTCAGAGTCTTGGCATAATCTGCCGCAGACAGGTAATCTTGAATAGCGCCGCCACCCCAGTCTTTGCTTATCGCCTCATTCCATTTCACGCCCCATCCTTGCATACCTCTACGGTTTGGCGCCACCACTATATAGCCTTTGCCCGTCATCACTGCAAAATTCCAGCGCGTGCTGAAGTATTGTGTCAGAGCACTCTGCGGACCACCTTGGCAGTACAGCAGCGTCGGATATTTCTTTGTAGGGTCAAAATCCGGCGGATAGTGAAACCACACACCCATACTTTGCCCATCATGCGTATCTATCATTTTCAGCTCAGAAGTGGCTGGTTTCAGACCGGCATACACCGCCTTGTTCACATCAGTCACTTGCGTCATGGCGCCGTTTTTCACGTTCACCTTATATATATCGCCATTGTGGTTAATGTCAGAACGGCTCACCCACACAGCATCTTTGCCCGTTGCCACCACAGCATTCACATCATGATTGCCGCTCGTAATCTGGCGCACAGCCTTGCTTTTAACATTGGCAGCAAATAGCTGTCTTGTCCCGCGCATCGCAGACGTGAAGTACACCTCATCGCCCTTTGAGCTCCATTGTATATCACCCGTTACAGACTCATCCCAGCCTTCAGTGACATTGCTCACTTGGCGGCTCGCCCAGTCCATCACCATCAGATCATTCTTATCCGCCTCATAGCCATCACGCTTCATCGCAGCCCACAAAAGTTTCTTCCCATCGGGGCTAAAAACAGGGTGCACATCATACCCATGATTCGCCTCGGTGAGATTTTGCGTAGCACCACTTTTCGGGAAATATGCAAAAAGATCCGTATTCGTACTCGTCATAAATTCCCTCCCGCTTTTCGGCTTCAGCACATACACAAGCGCCTGAGAATCACCACTCCACACAAAGTCTTCCGCACCGCCAAACGGTTTTTGAGGCGTATTCCACTGCTTACCTTCAAAGAGATTTTTAGCACGCTCCACCGGCTCAGCCACAGCCGCTACAAACAAGTGATTGTACTTGCCATCACTCCACGTATCCCAGTGTCTGTGCTGCAAATCATCATATATTTTGGCCGTAGTATTGGCCCAATTCTCATACTTTTCCTTGCCCAAAACAGTGTTCACCTGCACCTCCTTGCTATACGCCACATATTTGGCATCAGGCGACACCTTCACCAGCCCTATTTTCCCCGTTTTGTAAAACGTGTTCCACGTATTTCCCATATCTCCAGACACATACAGCGTCTCACCATCCTTAGCATACATACCATTCTTATCCCACTGAAACACAGACTTTCCACCCAAACTCAGCAGAGTAGAAACCCCCGTTTTCAAGTTCAGCATATAGTATTGAGTATCAGACTTCTCTGTGTCCAAATTGGTTTTTGAAGTTCTGTACAGCACAAAATCCTGTGCAGGAGCAGTCGCCACCACAGACATGCGGTTTAGCGTGAGCATAGTTTCCGGAGTCATAAAATTCTGAGCTTGCAACATGGCATTTCCCAGGCACAAAAGCCCGATTGCCAACAAAAATGATTTCATAAAATTACATAAAAAGCAAAAATAGCCAAACTTCCACCAATCCCAAAACTCAGCCTCATATTCACTGCAATTTTTTTTATTTGGGCGGCTACGGCGTCCGGCTACAAGTACGCAGTCTTTTGGCTGCAAAATTGTGGCCGGGCGGTTTTTCCTTAATCTCTCAATCCCGCCCGGCTCACATTTTGCATGAGCCAAAATCCTTTGCGCGCTTTCCGCCTACCACCTGCCGCAAACCACAAAGTGCTTTACTACTCTACATCCAATTTTTTCCTAAGTAAGTGTCTTGTTGCAGTAAGCATCTTTATGCGACAACGCATTATCCACCGAAAAGAGAAAATCCGCTTTCAATTCATCTCATTGGCAAGCATTAAGCAGAAATTCCTTGAAGTCACACACCAAAATCACGACATCGTGTTCAATACTTATATTCCATTTTAGCGGCAAATTTTGTCGTCAACATCCATTCAACTTCTACAAATCTTCCTAAAAAGCGCTCCACATCAGCCATCGAAAATAATTTTTTTGATCGCACAAAAGTTGTCAATAACAACGTACATTTGCCTAATTTTTCCAAACAGGCCTATTGTTACCACAGCGCTCTTCTATCCCACCCTACACCAAAGCATAGGTCACCAAAATCATCAAAAAAATCTATTAATTATTCACCCTTAAATCTATATCCTTTTTATGCAAATTAGCTACATCAAACTATTCCTTAGACTTGCTTTGTCAGCAAGTTTCCTGTCTGCCGTTGCTGACAGATTGGGCTATTGGCCCGCAGAAGTTTCCGTGTGGGGCAATTGGCAAGCCTTCACAGAATACACCCAAATCATCAATCCTTGGTTGCCCGCAAGTATTAACCCTGCAATGGCTACTATAGCCACAGTAGCAGAAGTTATACTTGCCATAGCGCTGATTTTAGGCTTCAAAACCAGATGGGCCGCAATACTCAGTGGTATTCTACTCCTTATATTTGCACTATCCATGACCTTGTCCACAGGCATCAAAGGCGCATTTGATTATTCAGTATTCACCGCAGCCGCTGCCGCTTTTGCGTTGAGCGCAATGCCTCAAAGATTTCTGGAGGTTGACAGCCTTTTAGAACCGCGTACCGCGAATTTGCACAGATAGCCATACAGAATTATTTATTTAATACTCACATTCCTACTGATTATATAGGAAATTTGTGTTTTATTTTAATAATGTAATGTTGAAACTATTATAATATTTTTCATATAACAAAGCATCCATTCACTTAAACAAAATACTACATTTGCCCAAAATTCTGGCCATGAAAAGATTGATCTACTTTTTATTTTTTTCCGGTATCAGTGCTCTACTTCCCGCGCAGGTCGTAGATACCATTGACGTACCTGTAAGACAAGAGATAGACATCCAGTCACTACCATATTACAATTTTGGTAAAGGTGTTGGGCTCACATCGCCGGACAGTTTATTCCAGTTCAACATCCGTTTTCGCATTCAGAGCCGTTTTGACACCAATATACCGGATGATGATGAAATGAACTACTCTGCCATGGTACGCAGATTACGCCTACGTTTTGATGGTTTTGTGGGTGATCCTCGATTCCTGTATGTTGTGCAACTTTCCTTTGCCCCGGGTGATGTTGGACCTCTAGAGCCTCAAGGCGACATCAACATCATACGTGATGCCATGGTGTTTTATCAGCCCAACAAGCATTGGAGCTTTGGTTTTGGACAAACCAAGTTGCCGGGCAATCGCCAAAGGGTCAACTCCAGTGGTGCTTTGCAGATGACAGACCGCTCCATCAACAATGCCATCTTCAACATAGATCGTGATTTTGGTTTCCAAGGTCATTATTTAGCCAACAATCCAGACAATTTCAGCTATAATGTCAAGCTTGCTTTGAGCACCGGGGAGGGACGCAACTTCACACGTTTGCAAGACAACGGCTTGGCATACACAGGTCGTTTAGAACTTTTCCCACTGGGCACTTTCACTCGAGGTGGTGAGTTTTTTGAGGGCGATCTTATGCGCGAGCCAACACCCAAAGTATATTTAGGTGCTACACTGCACCACAACCAAAATGCCATGCGAAGCGCAGGACAATTGGGCTCACTATTGTATGAACAGCGTGATCTCAATTCTTTGCTGATTGATGGAATGCTCAAATACAATGGTTGGTCTTACATGGCTAGCTACATGCAGCGCACCGTGGGCGATCCTGTGACAGTGGACCCATTGACCGGAAATACAAGATATGTGTATTCCGGGCATGGTATAGATCAGCAACTTAGTTACATCACACGCAATTCATGGGAAATGATTGGTCGCTACTCATACCAAAACCCTTCAGATGCTATTAAACACCTTGCACCATTGCATCAACAAGTTTCCATAGGTCTCACCAAATATATTTGGGAGCACGCATTCAAAGCTCAATTAGAAGTTACAAGAAACTTTAGAGAATATGTAGAGGGTCTTGAAAATAATGATTGGTATATACGATTTCAGATAGAAATGGGTATTTGATTGCTTGAAACACAGCTTATTTATATCGGTTGCAAATTAGACGTAAACCCTCAGACTTGCACCCGAATTTGTAACTTTGCCATAGCGCATGAAAATCATTACACTCACAACCGATTTCGGCACCAAAGATTACGCGGCTGCAAGTGTCAAAGGAGCTATCTATACTCAGTGTCCGGAAGCCAAAGTTGTAGATATCACGCATGATATTTCACCCTTCAACCTATTTGAAGCTGCGTATATTGTGCGCATTGCGCATCAGAACTTCCCTCCTGGCACTATACACTTGGTTGGGGTAGATGCTGTTCCGCATCCGCACAAACAATTGCTTGTAGCGCAACATGCCAACCATTATTTCATCTGCGCCGACAATGGTATTCTCTCGCTGCTTTTTCAGGACTCCAACCCGGACCAGCTATTTGAGATTACCATCAACCCTTCCGGTATGCTCACCAATTTTCCCACGCGTGACATTATGGTGCCAGTAGCTTGCCACTTGGCCAAAGGTGGCGTGATGAGTATCATCGGACGTCCACGCACAGAATTTGAAAAACTCAATTCTTTGCAGCCAAAAATCACAGACAACCAAAATGTGATTGTAGGTAGCGTCATATATTTTGACAATTTTGGCAATGTCATCACCAATATCAACAGAAAATTATTTGATCGAATAGGAAAAGGACGTGCATTCTCTATCAATGTGCGCAACAAAAGTTTTGATCACTTGGTCAATAGATATATAGATGTAGTAAAAGATTTTAATCAAGAATCTTTTTATTACGGTAACGGCATGGCGTTATTCAACGCTGCCGGTTTTTTAGAAATTGCATTGTACAAATCAGACCCAAACACATCTGGTAGTACCAAATCCTTATATGGTCTTAATATGGGCGACAATATCAGTATTAATTTTTCAGAATCATGACATATCAAATCATTGAAGCCATTCACATCATTTTTGTAGTGAGCTACTTCGCCGGACTCTTCTACATCGTGCGTTTATTTGTGTACCATACAGAGGCGCTAGACATGGAAGAGCCCAAGCGTACTATTTTGCATGAGCAATATTCGCTTATGGAAAGGAGGTTGTGGAGTATCATAACGTTGCCCGCACTCATCATTCTTGTAAGTTGTGGATTGTATATGCTATATGCCACAGGCTGGGGATTTCTGAAGCAAGGTTGGATGCATATCAAGCTACTTTTTGTGGTGTTTTTACTTGCCTATCATTTTGGAGCTTGGCGCATCATGCGAAGTCTGAGAAAGGCTGTGAAACCCACAAACTCTTTTCGCCTACGCCTGTTGAATGAGGTTGCCACCATGATTCTTTTTGTGATTGTTTTTGCCGTAGTGCTGAAAGATATGATTTTCAGCTATTGGTATTGGATTCTCATCTCTTTTGTTGCCCTGGGAATGCTTATTATGCTTATTGTACGCTTAGTGAACAAGCCTACCAAACACTAGTGATTAACTGTAAATAAGCACATTGAGAATAGCTGGAGAATAGATTGAGTGCAAAACAAAATGCGTTATTGGATTATGTATTGCACTCAACTAGCACTTTTCAATGGATTACAAAACAGCTCGAATCAATACTAGCATTTTGTAATAAAAGTGATATTGTATAGACCAATCCTAGCAACAATCTGAATTGGGTGTGCAGCAGTTACTACCTTTTTCAGCATAAACCGTAATGCTGAAAATTCTGGTTTCTGAATTTTTGTACTGGGAGATTTCTTCTTCATTCAGATAGTTTCTAAGAATATCATCCGGGATGATAATAGGCTTTTCTTTTTGTAAAAGAATGTTCTTAAAACCTGCATCCTGAATTATTTGTAAATAATCATCTTTTTGAATTGCACTTGCTACACAACCAGCATACATTTCTGCTGCATTCTTTATTTTCTCTGGAAGTTCGCCAACTAACACAATATCAGAAATAGAGAAATGACCATTCGACTTTAGAATTCGGTAAACTTCAGAAAAGGCTTTAGGTTTATCCGGAACAAGGTTCATAACACAATTGCTCACAACTACATCAGCCACATTTGCAGTCATAGGAATTTTTTCAATGTCTCCTTGTCGAAATTCAACATTATTATAACCCAATTTTTCCGTGTTTTTTCTTGCTTTTTCAATCATAGCATCGGTAAAATCGATACCAACAACTTTACCCGTTTCCCCTGTTTCTGCACGTGCAACAAAACAATCGTTTCCCGCACCGCTACCCAAATCCACCACTGTGTCTCCTTTTTTGATTTTAGCGAAATTAGTTGGGAGCCCGCAACCTAGTCCCAGATCCGCATCGCTAGAATACCCCTTAAGCGCATCATATTCTTCGCTCATGATATTATATACTTCAGTAGAGCAACCCCCAGATCCACAACAGGAAGAGGCGTTAATTTCTTTGTCTTGTAAAGCAATTTCAGAATATTTTTGCTTCACCATTTCTTTTATTCTCTCGTTCGTTTCCATATTTTTTTGATTTAACAACATTTATTTTGAATCTCAGTATTATGCAAGATTTTATTTA
>JAUNRT010000009.1 GCA_030535475.1 Weeksellaceae bacterium
ACCAAGTCATAGAAAAAGCTTTGCAGCATTTTGGTTTTGCTATTAGCAAATAAAATATAATACTTCATCTAAAATAGCTTGGTCACCTTCAATTATTGTCAGGTTGTTTTGCAGGTTGTTTTATTAGAGTAAATTTGTATTTATTTTTTTACAACTTTCTATGAAAGGATGGATTTTACAAAAGGACATTCACGCGAAAGTCCCTTCCTACGAAACACTCAAACTTATTGAAAAAGGCAAGGAATTTGGCATTCACTTAGAGCTTCATGATCCTAGGCAATTAGAAATCATTGTCACCAAAGAAGATCGTAAAAGTGTACTGTTAGACGAAATGCCTACCAAGCTGCCGGATTTTATATTCCCGCGTATGGGCGCTACCACCACTTATTTCGCGTTGGCCGTGCTTCGCCATCTAGAGCGTTTAGGTGTCTATTGCGTCAATCCTTCAGGTGCCATAGAAATTGTGAAAGACAAGCTCTATCAAATGCAAATCTTGGCAGAGAAATTCCCGGTGCCAAAAACTATGCTCGCTAAATTTCCGGTTGACACCAAGATTGTAGAAAAACATCTCAATTTCCCAGTCATAGTCAAAGCATTATCCGGCTCACAAGGTAGTGGGGTTTTCCTTTCTCAAGACGCACTGGCGTTTGACGACCTTAGTCAACTCATACGCATCACCAACCAAAACGCAGAAATCATTCTCCAGGAATTCATCAGCAAAAGTCACGGACGTGATTTGCGCGTATTTGTGATAGGAGACAAAGTTGTAGGCTGCATGGAGCGTTATAGTACGGACAATAGCTTCAAGGCCAATTTTTCCCGTGGAGGTGCAGTGAGAGAATTCAAAGTTACCCCTGAGATTGAATCTCTTGCATTGGAAGTCACCCAAACTGTCGGTCTTGAAATAGCCGGTGTAGATTTGCTCTTTGATGAGGGTGGGTTCAAAGTATGTGAAGTCAATTCATCCCCGGGCTTCAAAGGCATGGAACAAGCAACAGGTAAAGACATAGCTTCAGAAATACTTTCTTACATTCATCAAAAAATCAAAGGCTAAAAATAGTCTTTAATTATTATGAAAAAATTCTTATTGATTGCATTGCTTTCCATTGGGTTCTTTGGACAAGCACAAGAAGTTGTTACTGCTAGCAATGATTTGCAAGCGGATTATCGTAATGAAATCTCATTAGGACTTCTGGATTTTGTTGCCTTCAAAAGTGTTCAAGTTCAGTATGAGAGATTTTTACCAAACAATAAAAGTCTCGCAATTCGTGCCGGTCTTTTTGATACGTTCAATCTTATTGAAATGGAAAACAATGAATGGGAGAGCAAGGCTTTTTCCTTGATGACTTCTCTCAGATTTCATATGGGTAGATATGACCATAGAGGTTTCTACTTCTTTCCATATACCAAGTTCATAGTTGGACAATATGAGTTTGAAAGATACAATTGGGTCAACAATCAGTCTTCAACGGAAAGAATAGAGCAAGACGCTACAAATATCAGTGTCGGTTTTGGTTTCGGCTACAAATGGAAATTCATAGAGCGCTACACAGTCACTCTGGAAAACTATATTGGTAGATCCTTGTATCGAGCTCAAGCTGCGGACGATAACATCGTCAATTTCGAGCTTGAGTATAGACCATATGTAGGCTTTGGATATCAATTTTGATATCCTTCCCATAAATTCGCTCAATCAATCAAACTAGCATTTTTGTCATCCTCAGAGATATATATACAAGCCACTACCCAAGTATCTGCTGCGCGCAATGCAGACTTTCCTTCTGGCCAACATCAATTATCAGCATTTTCCGCAGAAGACAATAGACAGGTTGGTCGCTTACACCTGCATTTTGAGCGGCAATTGCAGCAGCTCTTACAAGAGCATCCAACCTACAGCAAACTAGACCGCAGCGTGCAACTTGCCCTGCTCACAGCTCAAAAGCTGCAAGCTAAACTGCCAGATACAAAGCAGAGGATTGGTATCAACATCGGTTCCAGCCGTGGTGCCACAGAAAGTTGGGAAAGAGAATACCAAAACTTCACACAGCAAGGCAGCACATCCATCGCAGCATCACCCACCACCAGCTTGGGTAATATTTCCTCTTGGGTAGGACAGTTTCTTCATCTGAACGCCATGCCATTCTCCCATTCCATGACCTGTAGCACATCCTTGCTCAGTGTACTCAACGGAATGGCTTGGCTACGAGCAGGAATGGCCGACATCATGCTCGTCGGTGGCGCCGAAGCCTCACTCACACCATTCACCTTAGCGCAGTTGCAAGCCATGAGGTTATACGGTCGTGATTCACAATTTCCTTCACAGGCAGGCAATTTTGTGAAAAAGGCAAACGCAATGATACTTGGTGAAGCAGCAGCCCTCGCCATACTCACAACCAATCCACAGCAATCCATTGCTAAAATAGCAGGAATAGGCATGGCAAGCGAGCCCATTCATAGCCCCACTTATATATCCCAAGAGGCCACCCACCTGCAGCACAGCATGCAAGCCGCATTGCAAGATGCCAACCTCAGCAGTGTAGATGTCGTCGTATCACACACACCCGGCACACTCCATGGTGATCGCGCAGAAAAACATGCTATACAGCACGTACTTGGTCATGAAGTCCCAATTACCAACAACAAGTGGCAAATCGGCCACACCTTTGGTGCTTCCGGCATCATGAGCCTTGTATTTGCATTAGAAATGTTCAGAATCAACACCTACATTCCCACACCATTCACCACAGGAGTACAGCCCAAAACACTACAGCATATCTTGATCAATGCCACAGGCTTTGGCGGCAATGCCGTGAGCATCATACTGCAGAAAACCAATTAATAACTCTCCAGCAAAATCAGCGCATTCTTGCTCTCATCCGTGAACAGACGGTAATTGTAAGACCTCTCACCCACCAGTATATGCACCTGCGCAGTGTTTGGAGGTATCTCGCCCAAATTATTGGCTACAATCACCAGCTCATTGCGCTTCCCTGCTTCCAATCGCAATTCATATTCCACAGGCACATGCGTCAAGTCCAGATTGTCAGCAATCATCACATCGTTATAGAACACCGAAACCCTGTCATTATCCTCCTGCCCATAATCGCGTAGCTGCAATGTTACCACCTCATACGGTATGCGAATGTGAGCCGCCACCACATCAGTGCGTTTACTTCTTTTCTCTACAATTTCCTCCTCAGTATCAGCCACATAGTCATCTTCCACAGGAGGTGTCACCACCGCATTATCCTCCACATCAGCCTCCTCTCGTGGCGCATCTTTCGGCTCAGGAATCTCCTTTATAGGCGGCGGTGGTATGAAAACCATCCCATCATCCATCGGTTCATCTACAGATTCATCCTCATACAACTCCGGAAACTCCGCCTTGCGAAGCTCAATTTCCTCATCGCTCATCACATTCGGGAACGCCGGAGTATGCACCACATAATCCTCAGACACCTTCACATACTTCACAGCACTAGTCATCTCACCAAACATTCGTGCCAGACGCTCATTCATCAAATCCTGCAACGTCCTACCACCCTCTCGGTTGCGTTGCAGCGGTGTTATAGTCTGAGTACCAACCAAGAACTCCTGGTCGCCCTCCTTCACATATCGCAATCTGTAGTCCGTAGCCTCATGCCCGGAAGACTTATCTATCAACTCCACATCCTTCCCGGTAAACATTGCCGCAGCCGTATCAAACTCAGCATCTAGCCAATGCCTGCAAAACCCATTATTCTCCGTGTCATAGGAGTGCCCACCATACTTATCACCCTGATTTCGTATCAAGTACAGCTCAGCATAGTACTTTGAGTTATAGCCGGTTACCACCACCCATCTACCCGTCAAGTCTTGAGCATTCACACCCACATACATCATCATAGCACACAGCGTCAGCCACCACTTATTCATGTAAAAAAACTATTAAATTCAATCCCAAATTCAGAGCAAATACCAAGCCATTTCACTATATTATATTCTTTGATATTTTTTTGGGCGGCACCCTTTTTTGGGCTTTCGAGACGCAACAAACGAGGGTAGTTCATAAAGTATGCTTTATCGCGTCTCTACAGCCCAATAAAAGGGTCGGTGTACGGCTATTACTCCGCAGCAGCCAAGTGGCCTTCAGTCCTCGCAGACGGGTTTTCTTTATTCTCTCAACCCCGCTGCTCAGCTTCAGGCATCACTTGTCTGCTTTGCGGGGTAGCCGCCTTCCACCTGCCGCTTGCCCCGCACCAGAAGCCTTATTTTTTATTTTTACGTCCTATCTTCCGCACTTCCATCTTATCATATTTTTTCTGTGTTGATGGGAGTATCTAGGCCTTTGACACTGATATATTTCATGCACGCAAAATCACATGCGCAAAGCCCACCACACTTTATTCAGAAATTTTTATTTTTGAGCAAAATATCCTCATGATATACTCCATGACAGGTTATGGTAAATCAGAGTTTATATACAACTCCGGTCAATTTACCATTGAAATCAAAACTCTCAATAGCAAAAGCCTAGACATCAACTGTCGCTTACCTACCTTGCTCAAACCATTAGAAAGCGAGTTGCGCACATGGATCTCACAGGGATTGCAGAGAGGCAAAGTAGATGTGTACGTAAATGGTGAGATTGCAGACAACTCCAGTGTTCAGCTCAACCATGAATTCATACAAGGCATGCTGCAGCAAATGGAAGAACTAGCGCCGGGCGTCTCCTTAGACAAGCGTTTTGAGCTCACCCTGCGCATGTCAGAGTCCACACTCAGCAAAGTAGAAGAGCTCACAGACCACATACGCCAGGGATTTGAAGCAGCAGTATGTGAAGCCATAGATGCCGTGAACCAATTTCGCAGCATAGAAGGCGAAAAACTCTACAACGTATTTGCAGAAAACACCGCAAGCATTCTAGAGCTGCTCTCAGAAGTAGAACCTTTTGAGAAAGAGCGTATCACGCTTCTCCAAGAGCGTATCACAAAATCCCTAAGCGACTTCAAAGATGTAGATGAGAATAGACTGCATCAAGAGCTAGTGTATTATCTGGAAAAACTTGACATTGCAGAAGAGAAAGTGCGCCTACGCAGCCACTGTGCTTACTTCATAGAGCAGCTCAACTCAGAAGAAAACTCCGGTAAAAAAATGGGTTTCATAATTCAAGAAATGGGTAGAGAAATCAACACATTGGGCAGTAAAGCCAACCATGCTCAAATCCAAAAAATAGTAGTGCAGATGAAAGATCGTTTAGAGCAGATGAAAGAACAAATGCTCAACGTGCTATGAAAAAACCGGGAAGCCTCATTATATTTTCTGCCCCATCCGGCGCTGGTAAAACAACGCTTGTTCGCAGACTTTTGGCAGAAAACCCTCAGATGGAATTCTCAATTTCTTGTTGCACACGTGCGCCTAGGCACAACGAAGTGCATGGAAAGGACTACTACTTCATCACTCCACAAGAATTTCGGGAAAAAATCCAGGCAGGAGAATTTGTGGAGTGGGAAGAGGTTTACAAAGATCACCTATACGGCACACTGCACAGTGAAGTTGAGCGCATTCGGCAGAGTGGCAATCACGTAGTATTTGATATAGATGTGCAAGGAGGCATCAATCTCAAAAAACAATTTGGTGAAGAAGCCTTGGCGCTATTTATCAAACCACCCAGTGTGGAAGAATTGCGCAGACGTTTGGAAATTAGAAAATCAGACAGTCAAGACAAGATCAATCTCAGAGTAGAAAAAGCTTTACATGAAATGTCTTTTGCAGACAACTTTGATCACATCATCATCAATGATGATCTGGAAAAAGCCGTAGAACAAACAGAATTAGCCGTAAAAAATTTTTGTAGTGATTAGAAGCATTTATCTAGTACTTTTCGTTGGGAGCGCACTTCACGCACAAGCCTTGCACATACAACAGGCAGATATGCTCATGGCCTTGCCGCAAAAGTGCATACAGCATGAGTATCCCAACAAGTTGAGCCAAGTGCTAGCAGACAGCACAGAGCTACAATCACCCGCCAAGCTACACCCCGCATTCTATGGTTGTTTTGATTGGCACTCTTCCGTGCATGGACACTGGAGCATGGTTTACCTGATGGAGCGCTATCCAAATCTGCGCACAGACATGCGCATGCAAATGCTGCAAGAAAACCTCAGTAAGGAAAATATTGCTGCAGAAATTGCCTATTTCAGCAAACCGCATGAGTATTCCTATGAGCGCCCATATGGCTGGAATTGGTTGCTCAAACTTCAATTAGAATTAGACCAATCTTCTGACCCACAATTTCAATCATTAGGAAAGAATCTGCAAGAATTGAGCAACCTTATAGCAGAAAGATACATAGAATTTCTGCCAAAACTTCTGTATCCACAACGATCCGGCACGCATAGTAGCACAGCATTTGGACTCATATATGCTTGGGATTATGCAGTTTACAAAAAAGATGAAGCCCTGCAAAACGCCATTCGCATCAATGCCAAACGTTTGTTTTTGGAAGACAGCAACTGCCCTTATAGCTGGGAACCTAGCGGCACAGACTTCCTATCACCTTGCATGGAAGAAATTTCTATCATGCACCGCGTTTTGGAGCCGGAAGACTTTCTTGCATGGGCTCAAAAATTTATGCCACAACTCCTACAGATAGATTTTCAATGGAGCGTTGCAGAAGTTTCTGACCGTACAGACGGGCATTTGGTGCACCTAGATGGTCTCAATTTCAGTAGAGCGCGAGTGATGAGAGAACTTTCCGTGAAATTTCCAAATCAATATGGGCATCTTGATGTCTTGGCTCAGAAGCATTATCAGCACTCTTGGCACAAAATTTTTGATGGCAATTATGAAGGTGAGCACTGGCTAGCTTCCTTTGCTCTCATGTTTCATGATGCCGGTCACAGCCAAATTGATTAATTTAGTCAAATAAAACACACAGCATGAAAGGAGCAAAAACCGTAGATGAGTACATAGAAAACCAAGATATTTGGCGCACACAGATGCAAACTTTGCGTCAGTGGCTCAATGAAACAGATCTGGAGGAAACCATAAAATGGGGAGCCCCTTGCTATGTGCACAACAAAACGAATCTTGTAGGCTTAGCAGGATTCAAAAATCATATGGCTGTTTGGTTTCACCAAGGAGTTTTTATAGATGATAAACATCAAAATCTCATAGCATCCAATGAGGATACCACCAAGGCACTAAGACAGTGGAGACTAGAGAAAGATGAATTGCCGGAAAAGGCCATCTTCATGGACTACGTGCGCCAAACTATTGCCAACACGGAAAAAGGTGTGAAACACAAATCAGAACAAAAAGAATTGATCATCCCAGAAATGCTGCAGCAAATGCTGGATGAAGATGATGAGTTTAACCGAAAGTTCAATGAACTCACAAGAGGTAAAAGAGTAGAGTATGGTGAGTACATTGCCTCTGCCAAGCAAGACAAAACTAGATTGGCTCGCTTAGAGAAAATCAGACCACTCATAGATGAAGGGAAAGGACTGCATGACAAGTACAAGAATTGCTGATTTCTGAACTTTTTCTAAAATCATCAGAAGCATGCTAGCACCGCTTCTGAATTTAATTCAATACTCAATGAAAATATATACCAAAACTGGTGACAAAGGCACCACATCGCTATACGGTGGTACCAAAGTTTCTAAAGCAGATTTGCGCATAGAGAGCTATGGCACTACAGATGAGCTGAATTCTGCCATAGGTTGCATCATGGCGCATACGCAAAAAGAGGATGTGCATAATGCGCTTATTAGCATTCAAAAGCAACTCTTTGTTTTAGGCGCTGAATTGGCAACACCACCAGACAAATTATTTTTGGCAAACGGCAAATCCCGCATTGGCAAAACGCTTCAAGAAGAAGATATCACAGCACTTGAAAATCATATAGATCAAATGGAGTCTGAGCTACCTGCATTGCAGAAGTTCATCTTGCCGGGCGGCGGCGCAGCCGCCGCCCATGCACATTTAGCTAGAACCATTTGCCGCCGTGCTGAGCGCCGGGTTGTTGCACTGAAAAATGAAGATGAAGTGCGCAAATTGCTAGTGATTTACCTCAACCGCTTGTCAGATTATCTTTTTGTATTGGCAAGAAAATTATCCAAGGATGCCGGAATTCCTGACACGGAGTGGTTGCCTGAAGCTTAGTTTGCTGTTTTTGGGTCTTGGATACCTCTTTGCCCAGCAAGACTCTCTGGAGTTGCAAGATGTGAAAATCATGGCATCTCCCATACCTCAATCGCTTATGCAAATGCCGGCAGGCGTGGCACAATTGGGTGTGGCCAATTTGCAACAAAATGCAGGCATTACGCTCACGCATTCTGCCAATACTGTACCCGGGATGTTTTTGCAGCAAGGCGCTCTAAATACGCAAAGGCTAGTATTGCGTGGCTCTGGCGCTAGAAGCAGCTATGGTACCAATAGGCTCAAGCTATATCTGAACCATATACCACTCACCGCTCCTGACAGTGAGAGCAATCCGGAAGAAATAGATGTGGATTGGCTCAATGCCATGACGGTATTCAAGGGTTCTTTCTCTACAGAATTTGGGTCGGCAATGGGTGGAGCGGTGGTTTTTGAAACGCCCCTACAGATACCCCAATCTGTGAGGCTTATTGGCAGACTTGGAGCATTTGGCTACCAAAAGCAGAGTGTAATGTTGCATGTAGCAGAAGGGTCTTTTGACATGTTCGCAGGGTTGAGCCACAGCACACAAGATGGATTTAGGCAAAATAGTGCTTATCTGCGCAATTCTGTACTTCTAATGCCTTCTTGGCGGCTATCTTCTCATAATATTGCAGCTACTCTTCTTTACAATAGACAAAAAGCTTACATACCCAGCTCTCTGAGCTTGGATGATTGGCGTGATGCGCCGGATACATCTCCAGCAAATTGGCGCAATGCTCAAGGCTACGAAGCCTATGAGAAGGTGACAGCAGGTATCACACACAAGTATGAAAAGGGAGATTGGCTACTCAGAACAAGTGTTTTTACACAGTTTAGAGATTCTTATGAGCCTCGCCCGTTTGATATATTAGATGAGGAACAGTTGGGTTTTGGATTTCGCACGCATCTCAACAAAGATTTCACCCTAGCCAACCGTGCCTCTACATGGAGTATTGGAGCAGAGTTTTTAGCAGATCGACTACTGCGCAAGGGATTTGAAAATTTGTATCAACAATATCCTGGTGGTTCACTGGCAGGACGAGCTGTGTATAATACACACAACAAAAGGAACAATGGACATGTTTTTGCCTTGCTACACAGTGAACTGATTCCGGATAGGCTACGGCTAAACACTGGTATTTCACTTTCTCATGCACGCTATAGACAGTCTGCGGTGGCATTAGAGCCCAAAGAACTAGATTTGGGTTGGGTAGCATCTCCCAAGATAGGGCTTAGCTGGCAGGTGCATCCTCAATCTTATGTGTATGCCAATCTCTCAGCCGGCTATTCTAATCCTACTTCAGAGGAAACGCTTGATGCGGACAGCCGCTTGAATGTAGATATACGTCCTGAGCAAGGTTTGCAATTGGAGATTGGCCATAAGGTAAATTTTTGGCAAAACCGGCTTACAAGCAATCTCTCTGTGTATGCCATGCACGTGCGAAATCTGCTAGTGGCGGAGCGCATCGGTGAAGATCAATATATGGGTAGAAATGCCGGAAAATCGCAACATCTTGGCTTGGAATGGGCACTGCAAGGTAATATACCACTGGCTGCGGATTGGCGTATTGCACCTTTTGCATCTTTGACGTTGCAGCAACATAAGTTTCTAGATTTCATAGACAGAGAATCTGATTACAGCAATAATATGATTCCGGGGATTCCGGATGTCATGGCAGCCACGGGCATTTCTGTGTTTTGGAGAGAGGGCTGGAGATGGCGCTTAAATCATCATTATGTTTCTGGTTATTACCTAAATGATGAGAATGAGGGTATGACATTGCCATACAATTTACTGAGCACAGGAGTGTCTTTTGGGTCGAGGTTATGGGATAAATTGGGTGTAGAGGTGATGCTTGATGTGCATAATTTGCTGAATGTAAACTATATGGCGAGTATTGTACCGAATATGCAAGCTTTTGGCACTGCAGCGCCACGCTATTTTTACCCGGGTACGCCAAGACAATGGGTGGTATCTGTGATTGTAGATGCTTTTTGAGATAATTGGATCTTAGACATTGAAGGGCAATAGAAAGCCGAGGCGTGATTTAATTGCCATTTTGCAGAAAGCACGGGGTATTTATGATTTGCAATATACTTGAGGTATTATAAATTTGATAATTTGCCCGGCGAAGCTGGGCTAAGCCTTTTTTTGGGCAGGTAAACCTACTTTTCACCACTATGATTCTTACCTGCCCAAAAAAGGCGCCGAGGCAGGGACATGCGCGGTATCCTTGTGAGCAGATGCCTATACAAAATGTGAGCGAAAGGCTTTGAAGGCCGCTCCTGCGCCGTAAAAGACTTGTAGCCACAATTTTGTAGGCAGATGCGAGCAAGATTTAGCGCAATGGCCCGGTCCCGTATTTACGGGAGCCTCCCAAATAAAAAAATAATTCTGCCCCGCTATGGGATTGATGAGGCTATACGGATCTTACTTTTTGTTGTTTTCTTTGATGTACTTTTCTAGTGCCATGGCCATAGATGGGGTTTCTGGTGTGGGTACCGGAATATCTACGCGCAGACCTTTTTCTGTAGCGGCATCATGGGTAGACTTGCCAAAGACCGCTATGCGTGTATTGTCTTGTGCAAAGTTGGGGAAATTCTCAAACAGCGATTGTATGCCCATGGGCGAAAAGAATACCAGAATGTCATACTTGACGTTGGAGAGGTCTGAAAGGTCGCTGGATACGGTCTGGTACATGATGGCACGCTGCCACTTCAAGTTGAGGCCGTCCATGACTTCTGCAATGTCTGGCTGGAATATATCTGATGACGGGATGAGGAAATTGGTGTCTTTGTGTTTTTTGAAAGAGGTGGAGAGGTCGCGGAAACTTTTCCCACCTATATATACCTTGCGCTTGCGGTAGATGATATACTTCTGCAGGTAGTAGGCTATGGCCTCTGATTGGCAAAAATACTTCATGCTGTCAGGCACTACAAAGCGCATTTCTTTGGCCAACCTAAAATAATTGTCGACGGCATTGCGACTGGTGAAAACGACTCCGTTGAAATTGGCAAGATTGATTTTTTGGTGGCGTAATTCTTTGGCAGAAAGCCCTTCTACGTGTATGAATGGCCTAAAATCTATCTGTATCTTTTCGTTTTTGATGAGGTCTAAGTAGGGAGAATTTTCGGTGTTGGGTTGAGGTTGGGAAACGAGTATAGATTTCACTTTCATAAAGTTCAGGATATTTAAAAATACCAGTCTCGCCAGAAATGAAATACGACGAGGATAGGTAAAATTTCCAGGGCGCAAAGGTACAAAATAAAATAATAATTATTGAAGCTTACGGTTTTGATGTGGGTTCTGTATAGGATTATGAATTCTAGTAGCATCATTATGAGCAAAAATGCTGTGGTGATGATGATAAGAATGTCTGTGCGAAAAGGTGAATACACCAACAGTAATCCCAGCAGAAATAGACCGATTATACGCCAGGTTTTGACCCAAGACTTGAGATGTAGAATAGAATTGTATTTGCTCCATTCGCCCAAAATTCCCAGCAATATGGCTTGCACAAAGTTTTTGAGAAGGAAGTAGAGCAGTATGCCTCCTGCAAATATCCAGGGTAAAGCATGGCTGTTGATGCCGGGATAGGCGGTGGCATCTGTTTGTGTATAGAGTATGATGCTGAGAAGTAATGTAAAGAGCAGGTAGCTGAGAATGGGGTACAAGGGTGAGTTGTCACGAATTTCGGAAAATTGTGGTAGGCTGAACATGCTGGCATACTGCTGCGGAAAGATGTATTTGAGCCCGCAAATCACCGCGAATATGATGACAAACAGGATGAAAATAACATCATTTTGTGGCGCAAAACGCAAATATTCTTGCAATTCTGATTACTTTTGCAGCAAAATTAGGCAATTATTTAAATTGTAATTCCTTTGGTCAGTATTTTTATGTCTAAGCAAATTGTCATCATACCCACTTATAATGAGAAAGAGAACATAGAGGCTATAGTGCGCGCTGCACTCAAGGCTTCTGAAGATTTTCATGTGTTGGTGGTAGATGACTCTTCACCGGACGGTACGGCAGAGATTGTAAGAAGATTGAAGCAAGAACTGCCGGAAAAGCTTTTCATGGAGGTGAGAAGCACGAAAGATGGGCTGGGACGTGCGTATATTCATGGCTTTAAATGGGCTTTGGAACATGGCTATGACTATATTTTTGAGATGGACGCTGACTTTTCTCACAACCCCAATGATCTGCCTAGACTATGGGAGGCATGCCGCAATGGTGCGGATATGGCGGTGGGATCTAGGTATAGCAATGGTGTGAATGTTGTCAACTGGCCTATGAAAAGGGTGCTGCTGAGCTATTTTGCGTCTAAATATGTGCGTTTTGTCACCGGGATTCCGGTGCACGACACTACAGCCGGCTTTGTATGCTACAGAGCAGAGGCATTGCGCAGCTTGAATCTGGACAAAATAGAGTTTAGTGGTTATGGTTTTCAGGTGGAAATGAAATACAAGATTTGGAAAAAAGGTCTCACGGTAGTGGAGGTGCCTATTATTTTTTCTGATCGTACACAAGGTGAATCCAAAATCAGCAAATCTATTGTGAGAGAAGCTGTGTGGGGTGTTGTGAAGCTGAGACTGCAAAGTATGTTTGGCAGACTATGAGGTACGCGATCACGCTGGGATTTTTGCTTTTTTTGTGTGCATGCTTCAACGCCATTGACAAACCGGCTGACCTGATTTCCAGAAATCATATGAAGTCTATAGTGGTAGATATCTACTACCAAAGAGCACTGAAATCTACAAGATCTTATTCTGATACGTTGAGCTTTGAAGAGCTAAACCGTGCTATTCTACAAAAACATGGTGTGACGCTAGACCAGTTTGAACGGTCTATGAAATACTATGTAATAGATGATTCTGCATATGATGTTTTCTTGGGTGAGATTCAAGACTCGCTCAAGACCTTGATACCAGAATCTCAAATGCCAAGTTTGGAGACAGGCGCTCCTATTCCAAATATAAATCCCTCAACTACTTTACCATGAGATATTTTTTGCTGCTAGTACTATTCATATGTACGCAGTCTATGATCTTTGCACAAAACAAAACCATAAACGGGTATGTGACAGACGCCTATAGCGGCGAGTCTATACGAGGCGTTAGGGTGAGTACAGATGATGGTAAAAGATCTACCACAAATGACTATGGTTATTACTCGCTCACCTATTCAGAGGCAGCCTCATCTGTTACCTTCTCAGTAGATGGGTATGAAGATGAAACCATGGATTTGCCTGTAGAGCAGACAAGACTAGACATCATATTATTTGCCACAGATACCCATGTAGAGCTGCAAAGTGTAGTAGTGCAAGCTAGTATGCAAAACAAGGTGAGCGATGTGAACATGGGCGTGGAAAAGCTTGCCATAAAAACGCTGAATCAAGTGCCTGTGTTGCTCGGAGAGCGTGACCTCATCAAGTCTATACAATTATTGCCGGGTGTGCGCTCATTGGGTGACGGCCAAAGTGGTATCACAGTGAGAGGCGGAAATATCGACCAAAATTTGATACTGCTAGATGATGCTCCTGTGTACAATGCTGCTCACCTTTTAGGCTTTTTCTCAACCTTCAACTCAGATGCGGTAAAGGATGTAACTTTGTATAAAGGTACTGCTCCGGCACAATTTGGAGGTAGAATATCTTCTGTGTTGGATGTGCGCATGAAAGATGGAAACAATAGGCATCACAGTGTGAGCGGCGGATTGGGACTCATAGCTTCGCGTCTCAATGTAGAAGGACCAATACAGCAAGGCAAATCTTCCTATCTCATATCCGGTAGGCGCACGTATGCAGACATGTTTCTACAGCTTACAGAAGAATTCAAGGGCAACAAACTCTATTTCTATGACCTCAATGCCAAACTCAACTTTGAGCTCTCTGACAAGGAAAGACTTTTTGTGTCTGGATATTTTGGTAGAGATGTGTTGTCTATAGGAGATGTCTTTGGTATCAATTGGGGCAATGCTACTACCACTGCGCGCTACAATCGCATATGGAATGATAAGCTCTTTTCCAACACCACTTTTGTATTCTCTGACTTTGATTTTCGTATAGATATTAAATCCACCGCACCCAATTTCTCCATAGTTTCTAGTATCAGAGATTTTAGCCTGAGACATGAGTTTCAATACTATGCCAATGCAAGAAACGAAATGCGCATGGGTGTGAGCACGATACATCATAGCAACGTTACAGGCGGAATTGTAGGCCTAGTGGGATTGGAAGATACCAATGAGAAAAGATATGGACTAGAGTCTGCAGCATACTTCACCAATCAATACAAACCTTCAGACAAATTCCAAATAGAGTATGGCTTGCGTTTGAGCCACTTTGGTGTGCTGCCGGGCGGCAACTACTACAATTTTGACTCTGCCGGCGAGGTAATAGACACCATTGCAGGAGGCAGCGGGTTTGTGGCGTCTTATTTCAACTTAGAGCCGCGATTGGCCATGAACTACATACTGCGCCAAGATCAAAGCATCAAACTCAGCTATACCAGAAACACGCAGCACATACATTTGGTGTCTAACTCTGTAGCGGCTAGCCCATCAGACCGTTGGATCATGAACACCAACTACATACGCCCACAAATTGGCGACCAGATAAGTCTAGGCTACTTCCGCAATTTGCAAAATATGCGTTATGATTTTGCTTTGGAAACCTATTACAAGAAAATGCAAAACCAAGCCGACTTCAAAGATGCGGCCAATGAGCAAGATCTCATCATAGAGCGTCAATTGGTTTTTGGTGAAGGCAGAGCTTATGGAGTAGAAATGCTTTTACGCAAAAATCAAGGCAAACTCACAGGCTGGTTAGGCTACAATCTTTCCAAATCTGAGCGTCGTATAGATGGAGTGAACAATGATAATTGGTATCCCGCAAGGCAAGATCGCACGCATGATTTGGCTATAGTTTCTAATTATGCTCTCACACCCAAGCTCAGTCTTGGAGCAGTCTTTGTGCTACAAACAGGAAACGCAGTCACTTTTCCCGTGGCTAGATATGAAATGGAAGGCCAGGAAGCCTACTACTATACAGAAAGAAACGGATATAGAATGCCACTCTATCACCGTGCAGATGTTTCACTCACATGGACCTTGCGCCAGACAGAGCGCCGACTCTCGGAGCTAGTCTTTGGTGTGTACAACCTCTACGGTCGTGAAAATCCGTTTATCATCAATTTTGGCAGAGACGAATCCGTGGCCAATCGTACAGTTGTCACTCAGTTTGCCTTGTTCAAATACGTGCCATCCATCAGTTGGAACTTCAAATTCTAATCCTCCATCGTCATGAAAAACCTCACATACCCCATATTCCTCACGCTATTCATTCTTCTCTTCACATCATGTGAGAAAGAGATAGAAGTAGACACCCGCCAAGTGGCACCCAAGCTGTTTATAGAAGCCAACGTGGTAGATCAGGAAGGTGAAAGTGGCGTCCAACTGCGCCTCACACAGCCATTTAATGCTACACAACCCTATACCCAAGTTATGGATGCCTCTGTAGAAATAGTAGATGAAAGCACAGGGAGCATCTATCAGCTAATCCCGGACACCCTAGGCATCTATAGACATCCGGAACTCCTTGGTGAGCCCGGACACTTATACCATCTGCGTGTCATGCACCAAGGCGTCAACTATACAGCAGAAGCACGCATGCCATATGTGGTGCCATTAGATTCCCTTTCACAAGAAGCTCCAAACCCTATATTTCAAAACTTCAGTGATGCCAACTTAGCAATCGTGAAACCAAATTTCATAGACCCGGCAGAGTTTACCAATTTCTACCAGTTGCGCCTCTTCCGCAATGACAGTTTGCAAGACCAGATTACAGCGTTCAACGACACTGGTTTCAGCGGCCAGCCCAACATCAGAAGATTGTTTCTAGAAGCCAATCCCGGTGACATAGTGCAAGTAGAAAAACTAGATATAGACCGCGCTACACATGATTACCTTTTGGGCTTATGGCTCAACACCAACCAAACCTCTGCCACGCCTACCAACCCGGTGAGCAACATTTCCGGCAATGCACTAGGTCTGTTCAAAGTGGCGGCAGTACAGCGTGCGCAGATCACCATCATTCCCATGTAAAAATTTAATTGTAATTTCGGGAAATTAAATATCACCAAAAAACATCTTCTACTATGAGAAGCAAATGGTTAGACCTCGTGCTCGCACTCATTGTGAGCTTCACCGTACTGTTGCGTGCAACTACCTATCAGCCTATTACAGAGGTATTTGGCATGAAGGTGCCTACATGGATATATCTCATTGTCCTAGTATTTTTTGCAGTAGTCATGTTTGCTAGTTTCTGGCGTAAGCACCGCGCAGGCATGTGATGCAACGGCAGTCTGCAGAATTGTACTCGCGCAGAGCATTGCTCACCTATTTAGGCGCAATACTTGCCATGGTATTCCTTTGGCGGTACGGTATATTTTTGTTGATCATCCTATTCACCCCGCTACTCACCATGGCCAAAAAATTCGGACGAAACTACACCATAGTAGGTGATGGAGTGGAAGTTCGCAGCATTTTTGGCACCACCCGGCACATAGCACCCATCATTCAAGTGCAAGAAGTGCAGCATAGCCTTTGGGAGCAAATTGTGGGAGCCCTTCCAGAGAGATCCTATTTGCTTACCACACCCACCGGCACACAGCAAATATCACCACGGCATGACCTGGTGCATCTACCTGGCACCAACCAATTGTATTTCAAAAACAGACTATGAACATCCAAGCCTACGAATTCGAGTCACACCGCATACTCCGTGGCAAACTCGCAGCCTATCTAGACCATTACAGCCATCAGCGCCTCACAGACATACCCTATGGCCACCGCAACCACATATTCTGGAACATAGCCCACGTGCTCGTCACCCAACAGCTACTCTGCTACTACCTAGCAGACCGGCCTATGCAGGTCTCTGCAGAGCTCGTGCAGCGTTATAAGAAAGGCACCGTACCAGATCCGCAGGCAGACATCAGTCGAGATTTACAAGAAGTCAAAAGCCTCATACACAGCACCGCCAACAGGTTGCAAGAAGACCACATAGCAGGCAATTTCACAGACTACCAGCAGTATGCCACCAGTTTTGGCATCACCTTGCACAATGCCCAGGAAGCCTTTCGGTTCAACCTCATGCATGAGACTCTGCACCTAGGTACCATACTCAGCATCAGCAAATTGGTATAGAAAAGCGCAGAGCAATAAGTACAATTTCCTCTACCATATTATTTTAAGGAGCTATTTCCCGCTGCCCGCTCCAATCTTGCTCGCCCACAGCCGCATCTGCCGGGCTTTGGGCACGTCCGCTAGCGCTCCAGTACCCAACACCCTGGCAGCTGCCACAGGCTGTGGGCATTGCAAGGATTTCTGCTTGCATCGGGGCTAGGCCAGCAGCGCAGGGGCCAAGGGCTCCTCTGTGTTGCCTCAAATTAGTTTCCGTGATATCATTTGTAGCACATCATCACAGTAGTATAGAAAGGATTTCAAGTAGAAATGGTATTGAATAGGATACGCTGTCATGTGATAAAATTTTAATTTGACAAAAATTTTTTAAATTTATCATTAGCCAATTAAAAAAAATTCCCTATTTTTGAAAAAAAAGATTATGCGATATTTTTTATTACTTCTATTATTCACATCTTGTTTTTGCTTTGGGCAACAGCAATTAAGGATTTATAATATGTCTTCCTACCCAATATACGTTAGCTATATCTACACTATAGAAAGCTGGTATGATGACTCAACAGACCCCTTAGACTCTCAAAAGTTTTTCTCCCATCCTTTTACACTTAGTACTGATCAGGAATATTTTTACAGCAGTGATGATAATTTCCCCTACGTATCACTGAATTTGGGTAACTGGACATGCAGTCCCAGTTGTCCTGAAGGTTCACCTTACCCAATATCATATCCACAAGACATCTTGGAAGAAACATTCCATCAAAGATTTTATTTTATGAAAGTGTCAGCCATAGGAGAGGGCCTCTATGATGGAGGAAGTTTGGGAAAACCTATAAGTGATCAGGTGCAAGACCTGATAGTAGGAGAGGTTGTAAGTTTTGATTATTATGAGTACTTGGACACATCGGGTAATATTGTATATCAAATTCGTATTTGGGATAACTAAAAAACACTAGAAATGCAATCAATATTTTTTATAATAATCATTTTTTGCAACTTGTTGCAGGCAAAGTTGTTGCATGCACAGACCATAAGCTATGAAAAAGAATGGGGTACGTTTTTGCCTAATTTGATTATGCTACGTGCCCTAGAGCAAGATTCACAAGGAAATATTTTTGTGATGGGAAATTTTAATTTTTCTAATAAAGGTTCTGTATATAAATTTTCGCCAAGTGGTGAATTTTTGTGGGTTAGAGAATTTGATAGCGATTCAGAAGACATATATTACGAAAATACCGCATTAGTTAGTACCTTAGTGGTAGATGGGAATGATGATGTGCTGGTAAACGGTATTACCACAGATTCTTTTCAATATGGTACTCCAGGTGTATTTCAAGAGCTGAATGCTGGTCAGCGAGACGGCTTTCTTACCAAATTGTCTGGTGCCACAGGTGAGGTTATCTGGAGCACCTATTTTGGTGGGCCAGAAAATGATTTTTTTTCAGGAACTGTTAATGACGCGTTGACTAGTGTTCAAGAAAGGTATGGCGTGATAAGTGTCACAGATACCAACGAGATTATTTGGGCAAGTGTAGTGCTGGGTGAGGGATATGCCACAAGTGACGCTTACCAGCAAGAAGCCTTATCTGCAAGCTTCGTGATTTCAAAATTTAGTGAAAACGGGCAGCGGCTCTGGACCACATATTATGGTGCAAATAATTCAAAAATTCAAAGCATATTGATAGATGGAGACACTTTTTATGTTGCGGGAATTGTATATCTTGATGAATCTACGAGTGAAGAGGTGGTAGAATATTTTGATACACATGGCAACTTCACATTTGTAGGTGAATCATATAATTTTTTTGTATCAAAATTTGACATGCAGGGTCAGCGGATTTGGAGTAGGATTTTTGGTGGCGATGGTTGGGAAACTTTACAGCCATATTCACTAGCAAAGATTCAAGAAATATTATTTATAGGAGGCTACACAAGTAGCACTATAGGAATTGCCACTGCGGGCGCATTCATTGACAATATGCCAGCGGAAACATCACATTTTTTGATGGCTCTGGGTGTGAATGCCGATTTGCATTGGAGCACATATTTAGGTGGAGTTGAATTTATGGATATCGTAGGGGTGAGGGCAGGCCGTAGTGATATGGAACTGGGGCAAAATGAAGTGTATGTATTGTTGAAAGTATCAAACCCACAATCAGAGTATGATAACTACATAGAAAACCCCAGTTCGTTTGCTGACGAGGGAGACAAGCTATTGATGAAATTCAATGATTATGGTTTTCCAATATGGGGAATGTATATAGGAATTTCTTATCAAAATTGTTATTTTAGAAATCTATTTTCGTTGACAGAGGATGGATTTTACTATGCCTGCAAAGTGCTTAGTGATAATACTCAAGGCATTGCCACTCCCGGTGCCTACAATGAAACACCTGCAAACGTGGGAAGTAGTTCTCAATCATTTTTGTTGAAGTATAAAGAGCAAAGTATGAGTGTAGATCAACTCGATTTTTGTGCAAAAGCCTTTGAAATTGCTCCAAATCCTGTTCATAATTCCACCATCACATGGCGCCTAAAAGATTGTATAATTGATGTGGAAAAAGTGAAACTGACCATATATGATACTGCTGGTAGAATGCTGTTTACCAGCACATCTACAGATTTTGAGGGCACTATTGATGTGCAAGGTTGGTCAGCCGGAAAATATTTTGTAACAGTACATTTGGGCCATGCGTTTCTAATTGCTTCTTTTCTGAAAAAATGATGAGGCTTTGCTGAGTTTGCAGTAAGTGTATTGCCCGGAATTAGATTTCAGAGTTGGCAGAAACGGACAAATGGTTGATGCGTGATTAATCTGATGGTGAGGATGATGGAAAAGCTGGGGATAAGATCTTGGATGGTTTTCTAAAGATGAAAATATATGGTGAGCTATATTGATCAGATACTTTAAGTCAAATTCCCATTGCTATTGACAAGTTTACAATTGCAATGGAGGCCACAAGGAGTTTAAGTGTTGCAAAATAGTCAAGCATTCAAATGGGTAAGACATTTGGTAACGGAATAACTTTAATGCGCGCAACCAAAGAAATGCTGCTTATAAAGAAGAAATTAAATAATGGAAACCTATGAATAATTTGTTTGAGTAAAAAAATGCCACAAGAATGAATTTTTCTGTTTAAAATCTGATTGGTTTGATGATGAGAATTGAAAATATTGTAGTTTCAATAATTTGTAGGAATTGTAACAACTTTTGGAGTGGTTTTCTATCAATTCTTCGCTAATTTATATATTATTCCCACAGAACGCTTTAATTATGTGCAATGGCTTTTAGAACATGATGGGAATGTAGTTTTTCTAAGCCTGTGAAACGTGATACCCCTGAAACAAACCAGCGTTTCCTGCTGGGGAAGATATGTTGCGTTTCGCAGCGTGTAGAGTTGATAATTTTGTTGTACGGTTTTTGTCTTGTTATAAAAGGTTTGCTAGGATATCTCTAGTGTATGATACGGCTTTTACTTTTATTGTTTTTAAACATTTGATCATTTTCTTTATTCTTATAATCCGTGGTGCATAATTCAATGAGGTTAACTTTGAGTTGTTGATATTTCTGTAAAACGCGAACGTACTAAGTATATAATAGCTGAAGACTTTGAAACACTAAAAAAAATTTTTTTTTTCTAAACTAACTTGTTGAATAATTCAACTGAGAATATAATTCTTTATCTTGATTGAACGCTAACAGGTGAAAATTTCAAAAAAATCTATTCGAAAAACATGATTGGAACTTCCGCGGCAGGTGGGAGGCGGCTACCCCGCAAGGGTTTTTGGCTTTTGCAAAATGTGAGTGCAGTGGGGTTGTAGTGCATACGGAAAACCCACTGCACCACTATTTTGCAGCCAAAAACCCGCGGAGTAATAGCCGTACACCGACCCTTTTCTTGGGCAATGAAATAGGCGATAGTTTGAAATCCCGGTGGTTTTGTGGCAAAAATCTCAACCTCAAAGCTATGCCGTGAATTGCCCAAAAAAGGGTGCCGCCCAAAAAAATCAAGAGAAATGCAATTTAATGCTCTTGTGATGCCATGTTGGGTTATAAACTATTCCTTTGGGCAAGGGTGTCTGAAATTCTGTATGCTGCATTTTCGAATTTAGATAGTATTTATTTGAGGTCGGGTCTGGTGGGGCGCACTTCTATTTTGCTGGGGAGGGTGCGCGGATGCATTTGTATGAGGTCCCACACGAGTTGGCCTATGTCTTCTGGTTGTATCTTCCAGCTGTCTTGTTCTGTGGGTGTGTGGTTGTTGAAATGAGTGGCTACTGAACCGGGCATGATGGTGGTAACTTTGATGTTGTACTTGCGCAAATCTAGCATGGCGGCTTGTGTGAAGCCTACGACACCGAATTTGGAGGCGTTGTATCCGGCGCCCTCTTCAAAGAAGTTGGTACCGGCCAGGCTAGAGAGGGTGATGTAGTAGCCTTGTGTGGCCTTGAGCTGGGATAGGCAGGCTTGTAGGGTGTTGAAAACACCTGTGAGGTTGGTGCCAATCATGGCATGCCACTGCTCTTGACTTAGCGTATCTACGGGTGCAAAGTGGCCTACACCGGCATTGGCCAATACTACGTCTATGCGGCCGAAATGTTTTACTACTTGCTCTATGGCTTTCTGCTCACTGGCTATATCTGTGACGTCTGACTCTACTGCAAGGATTCTGTCTGCAGAGTTGTGCAATTTTTCTGCGGCTTGCTCTCCATCTTTCAATTTTCTGCCGGAAATAGCAACGCGCATTCCTTTTTCTAATAATACTTGGGCTACGCCGTAGCCTATGCCTTTGGTGCCGCCGGTGATGTAGCAAACTAGATCTTTAGTGTTTGAGTGCATGTAGTATGGTTTTAAGGGTAAAGTTACTATTTTTTATGGGGTTTGCTGATTTTTTTGCCTTGGGTAGGCAACCTTGCAGGGCCTGTTGCGTCTAATCTAATAGATTATGCGTAGAAAACGGCGTTGAATGCTATGATGGTTTAAAATTTAACAGGTCGCTGTTTTGAATTTGAAAAAAATAATTTACTTTTGTTAATTACAACTATTCATAAAAGACGGAAAAAATGAAGCAGATTTTTCTAATTGTAGCCTTTATGGGTTCTCTGGTTTTTGGGCAAACAGGACCTCATGTGATTTTTGATGCCAATGTAGATGCGCCACTCACCGCTAGGGAAAGAGCAATGATTGTAGAGGCTTTTGGCGATAAGGCACAGGCTTATGTCTTTGACCAACCGTTCACGGAGCGTGATTTGAAAGATTTTTTGCGCAATCGCGTAAAGGTGATCAGACTAGACCGCGCTAAGTACCAAAATGAGCCTATGTATCAAAATCTGCCACAATTGCAAAATGTGGGATTATATGATGTGCACAACTCCTCTGTGATACGGGATATGGTTTACAACGAATCTACATTTAATATCTTGAAATACGATATCAATCACCATCCTGTAAAGGAGGAGATTTACCAATTTGGTGACTATTTCATCACTATTTTGCCACAAAAAAGGGGTACGATTAAGCGGAGATAATTCTCTCCCATATACTAAAAACCTGTACTATACTTTCAACTTCAACCAACTAGATTCTATTTTTATAACAAATACTGATTTTTATACTTCAACATAAAAAGACTTCATGAAACGATTTTTACTTCTGATGCTTATCCTGACTGCGGGTTGGGGATGGTCACAGACTTATATCATGCAGAATGGTAGTGTCAATACTTGTTCGGGCAATTTTTACGATTCTGGTGGCCCAACAGGTTTTTACCAAAACAATGAGAATTACGTTTTTACAATATGCCCTGATCCTGCTGCTGCAGGAACACACGTGAAACTTACCTTTTTGGGTGCGCTGACTTTGGGTATGCAATCGCAGCCAAACACTGATTTCATAAGAATCTTTGATGGGCCGGACACTACAGCGCCTTTGATTGGTCAATGGGCGGGTGGTGTACACCCGATTCTGGCAGCTGGTATTGGAGCCACGGATTTCAATGCAAGTGGTTGCTTGACTATACAATTTGTATCGGATGGCGCGGGTGTAGGTCCCGGATGGAATGCGGCTATAAGCTGTTATATCCCATGTCAAGCCATTGATGCTAATATTTCTACCACACCAGCGCTAAATGCCGATAACATTGTGGAAATAGATGAAGGTGACTCTTTCAGCTACAATTCTGCAGCCGTGTTTTCGCAGACGGGCGCCGGCGCTACGTATCTATGGAACTTTGGTGATGGAAATACTGCTACAGGATCCAGTGGCTCGCACACCTATGAAGATTGGGGTACTTACACGGTTACGCTTACTATCACAGATGCCTCCGGTGACCCGGACTGTGTTGTGGTAGAAACTTTTCAAGTAGTTGTGAACCCTGATCTGGACGCCGGATGCCCTACGGTAGATGCGCTTGACTTGAGCAACAATATGAACGATCTCACGGTAGATTGTGATTATGAATTTAATGAAGAAGGTTGTATAACACTCATAGCGAATTATAACAGTTTGCGATCATCTAGTAGTTATGAGGTTTATTCCATACCTTTTGTTCCTCCATATCCTTTCAACGAAGGAACCTCAATCCCAATCACAACTGATGACTATTTTGGTCCAATTCAAAACTTCCCAGCTGCGACAGCCAGTACGCCAGCGTTTAATTTCTGTTTCTACAATACGCCAAGAAATAGAGTTGTTGTAGGCGCAAATGGACGCCTGTCATTCAATGCAGCCATGGCAAACGAATGGGACTCCTATACGCCTGATGCACTACCTACTATGCGTGCAGATATGCAAAACACTGTGAATGGTGCATACCATGATATGAATATTGCGGCGGCCGGTGGTTCGGGTAACGCTTCTTTCCGATACGGAATTCTGGGTTCTTATCCATGTAGAGCTTTTGTGGCGAATTACAACAATATACCATGGTTTAGCTGTACAACTTCGCGTACTACACAGCAGATTGTACTATATGAGGGTACTGGGATCATAGATGTGTATATGCTAAATAAGCCAGACTGTTCTTGGAGACCTTCTTTGGTAGGCTTGCAAGGGTCTAATATGACTCAGTTTGTTTACCCTCCGGGTAGAAATACTTCTCACTGGTCTGCGCAGAATGAGGCTTGGCGTTTCAGACCGAATGGTCCTGAGCTAGGTGCAACACTTGAATGGTTGGATGCAGAAGATAATGTGATAGGTACTGATAACGAAATATCTGTATGCCCTACAGACAATACTACATATAAGGTGCGTGTAACCTATGAAGTATGTGGTGGTGCTCCGGTTGTGGTAGAAGACATCATGACTATTACTATGAACAACTTCCCTCCGGAGGTGAATGATGTAGTGATAGATGACTGTGACACTGATCTTACAGGAAGTCTTGTGTGGAACCTAGCTGCTGAGATTGATGCAATTACGGGTGGCAATACAGCCTGGAACGTTGAAGGCTATTTTACCACACTTGCCGGTGCGAATACCAATGATGCTTCAACTTTGATTGCAGATCCTACACAATATGAGTCTGCTGCGGGTTCTGTATTTGTAAGAGTGGAAGATGCTGAAACCGGATGTTTCTCCGTAGCTGAAATCACACTGGATATTTTGCCTGAGTTGGAAGTGAATGATGTGAGTGATGAGGCGTGTTTGGATGGTGTGTCCGGAGAAGCTGAATTTGACCTCACTTCGTATGAAGACCAAATTTATACAGGTGCTGAAACGGTTGATTTCACCTATTACACTTCTTATGAAGATGCACAAACTACTACAGACGCGATTGCTGATCCGGTAAATTATACCACAGCCACTGATACGACTATATACGTACGCGTGCAAGGTGCACAAGGATGTATTGGTATTGCAGAAATAACATTGGATGTACTTCCGCAACCAGAGGATTATCAATTTACAGAGCCGGTGGAGTTCTGTGATAATGATGAGATAGGCACAGAGGTGGTAGATCTCACAGAAAGTGAGGATGATATTACCGGCACACAAACCGGTTTGACTTTTACCTACTATGAGTCTGAAGCAGATGCCCAGGCGGAGACCAACCCAATTGCTGATCCAACTCAATATACACTGACTAGTGATGTCACGGTTATCTACATACGTGTATTAGCGGGTGAGGGATGCTATAGAATCATTGAAATGCCTGTTGACTTAACAGACGGCATCGAACTTGAAGAAGCTAACCTAGCGCTCTGCGAAACCAGCGATGATGGTACTGAGGTGTTTGATCTCACAGATGCATATGAACAATTTGTGAGTGATGCTCCAGATAATTATCTGTTCTTCTTCTATGAATCCCAAGCCGAAGCCCAGGCAGATGTGCGCACAGATGCTATTGCCAATCCAACGGCTTATGAATCAGGAGCTACAACATTATATGTGGTGGTGGAGAATCAGCAAGGTTGTACTAGTATCACAACACTTGTTTTAACTATAAATGATGCGCCTGAAGTGATACCTGCAGAACTATCTGTGTGTCCTGATGAGAACGGTAACTTGGTATTTGACTTAAATGAAGCTACTGCAACCCTGTTGGGAGCACAAACAGATATTACTTTAAGTTATTATAACACACAACAAGCGGCAAACCAAGAAGATGCATCAGAACAAATCACAAACATAGATGCATTTACGGCTACTGATGGCACTGTAGTATATGTGCGTCTGCAAGCTGCAGACTGCTATTCAGTTTCTACTATTACGCTAAATGCCTCTGAACAACCTACTGCGGAAGTTCCAAGCAATTTGAGTGCATGTGACGCAGATCTAACGGGTACCTACACTTTTGACCTTACAGTAAATGAAGATGATATAATTGGCACTCAAACGGGAGTGACAGTAACATATTATACTTCCCAAGTAGATGCAAATGCAAACAATAACCCTATTATAAACCCAGAAGCTTTTGAGGCGTCGGTAGGTTCTACCACTATATATGTAAGGGTAGAAGCCGGCAGTGAATGCTTTGTAGTGATATCTTTTGATGTAATATTGGATGAAGGCTTGGAATTGGCAGATGCAACATTAGATCAATGTGACCCATTGACAGGTGATGCCACATGGGATCTTACAGAAAGTGAAGAAGAAATCAGCCAAAATGTTGCCGGCTATACATACTACTATTTCACGGATGAGCAGGATGCTCAGGATGCGAATTTAGCCAATGCAATTGCTAACCCAGCGAATTATGTATCTGGTGAAACTGTGCTATATGTGCTAGTGTACAATGCAGAGGAAGATTGCTCTAATGTGGCACAACTTACGCTTACTATATTTGACGCTCCTACTGTAAACCCTGCAACATTAGCAGTGTGTGAGGACGCTGATGGAAACTTTGTTTATGATTTGGGAGATGCAACGGAAGATTTGCTTGGAGGACAGACAGGTGTTGAACTATCTTACTATACCTCTCTAGAAGGCGCTACTAATGAAGACCCTGCAGACCTCATCACAGATATAGATAATTACACTGTCACGGAAGCTACCACTGTATATGTGAGAATGCAAATTGGCGAATGCTTTGTGGTAAGTACAATTACCCTAGACGTTGTAGATAGCCCAGAACTTACAACACCAAATAACCTTACGGCATGCGATACAGAGTTGGACGGACTATACACATTTAATCTCACTAGCAACGAAGCTACTATTCTTGGTGGTCTTACCGGAGCAGTGGTTACATACCATACATCTCAAGAAGACGCTAATCAAGGTGAAAATGCAATCAACAACCCTGCTGCTTATGAAGCAGGTCTCGGCACTACAAGCATTTATGTGCGCGTACAAATTGGGGATTGCTTCGAAACCATAAGTTTTGACTTAATTTTAAGTGAAGGACTTCCTTTGGAAGATGCAACGCTGCAACTTTGTGACTTAGATGATGATGGAACAGAAAACTGGGATTTGACTGCAAGTCAAGATGAAATGAGCCAGAATGCTGCCGGATACACCTACTACTACTTCACAGATGAACAAGACGCTACAAATCAAAACTTGGGTAACGCCATTGCAAACCCTGCTAATTATGCTTCTGATGAAGACGTGCTATACGTGTTAGTATTTAATGATGATGATTGTAGCGGTATTGCACAACTCACACTGGAATTCCTGCCGGCTCCAACACCAAATCCGGCCGTGCTTACAGCCTGTGAGGATTTGGAAGGAAATCTTACCGTAAATCTTGAAGATGCAACGGATGATTTGCTTGGAGGCCAAACAGGAATCACTCTCACATATTACACTTCACAAACAGGTGCTGAGAATGAGACAGCTAGTGAGCAAATCACGAATATCACTCAATATGAAACCGCTGCTACAGGTACAGTATACGTGAGAATGCAAATTGGCGAATGTTATACAATTTCAAATATTACTTTTGAAGTTTCACCTGCTCCAGTCCTAGGAGAACCAGAAAACCTAGCAGTTTGTGACCTGGATTCTACAGGATCTGAGGTGTTTGATTTGACCACCAATGAGACAAACATCTTGCAGGGAATATCTGAACAATCTGTTACTTATCATGTGTCTCAAGCGGATGCCGATAGTGGTGAAAATGCTATCACAAATCCGGCTGCTTACTCTTCAGATGTAGGTACAACTACTATTTATGTAAGAGTAGTAGGAGAGAATGGCTGCTTTAGCACAACATCTTTTGACATAGTGGTGAGCGAAGGTCTTCCATTAACTGACGTTACGAGAGCAAGTTGTGATTTGGACGATGATAACACAGAAGAGTGGGATCTTACCGAAACCCAAACTGAAATGGGTCAAGGTGTTACCGGATACACATACTACTATTTCACAAATCAGCAAGATGCCACAGAACAGAACTTAGCAAACGCAATTGCCAATCCAGCTACGTTTGCTTCAGGGGAGACTACTATTTATGTTTTGGTAGTAAATCAACAAGGATGCTATGGTACTGCGACAATAGAGCTTGAATTCATTCCAAGCCCTATAGCCAATGACGCAACACTTAGTGTGTGTCAAGATTTGGATGGCAACTGGATTTTTGATCTCACTGATGCAACAAATGATCTTCTAGGTGGCCAAACAGGTTTACAACTTTTGTATTTCACTTCTCAGGCAGCTGCTGAAGCTGGAACACCAGGCACTGAAATCACCAATACAACCAATTATTCGGTGACAGACTCGGAAACCATATATGTGAGATTGCAAGGAGGGAACTGTTTTGCTATTGCAACTTTAGACCTAAATGTTCTTCCGCAACCGGTAGCCAACGATGCGCCAAACTTAGCTGCATGTGAAGTGCAAGGCCAAAACACTTTGATTTTTGACCTTACAGATAATGAAGCTGCAATCTTGGGTGGACAAACAGGTCTTACAGTTACGTATCATACCTCCCAGAACAATGCAAATGCAGGAACCAATGCTATTGCCAACCCTTCACAGCATAGTGTGTCTCAGGGAACAACTACCATATATGTAAGGGTAGAAAATAGTGATGGATGCTTTGATACTACATCTTTTGATGTGATACTTGGTGATGGCCTCTCAGTACAAAATGCTACATTGGTAGCTTGTGCAGAACCGGGTACCAATCAATTCACATTTGATCTTACAGACGCAGAAACCCAAATCGGAAATGGAGTTTCAGGGCTAGTCTATAGCTACCACACTTCCAATGCCAATGCAGTTCAAAACATAAATCCTATTGCAGATCCGGCAAACTATACTTCTGGAAACGCTACCATTTATGTGAGAGTGAGTGATGGCGGAGATTGTACAGCTGTAGCTCAATTGACTCTTACAGTAAACCCAACACCAAATGCACAGGATATCACCTATGCTTTGTGTGATGACACTGGAACTGGAAGTTACAACCTCGTTCTAAACAACTTGAGTCAATTGGTGATAAACAACCCTTCTAATTACCAAATCGCTTACTATACTTCTTTGGCAAATGCACAATCTGAATCCAATGAGTTTACGCAAGCAAACGCAAACAATTTCAGCGGGCCATTACCTTACACATTATATGTACGTGTTACGGGAAATGGAGGATGCTATAGTATTGCAGAAGTGGAGTTGGTAAGTGACTTAGCTGCAGACGTGAATTTAGATATTGCAGATGTAGGTTTATGTGCAGATACTGATGGTACGGCTCAGTTCAACTTTAGTTCTATGAACACAGTTGTTACCACTGAAGCCAACGCTACAGTTACATATCACAATAGTATGGCAGATGCTCAGAATGGTACCAACGCCCTCACCGGAGTTCAGAACATCACTGCAGGTACTTATTACGTTCGCGTAGAAGCACCTGGAAAGTGTCCAGCCTTCACAAGTTTTGATATACTATTTGGTGATGGACCATTGGCAGAGATAGAAGCTTCACAAGAATACACTTGTGAGAATGAATCTGTAACACTTTCCATAATAGGTTACAATCCTGCATATGAGTATGACTGGATGAGTATAAACGGTGATATATTAGCTTCAGACACACCTACACTTACATTTGATAATGTACAACAAGGCACACAAATAGTGCTGTTAGTAAATGATCCGGTTTCAGGTTGTTCATCAATAATTGAATATCAAATCAATGTAGTACGCACGCCTACAATTGCTGAGGTAAGAGTGGAAGGCACTACCCTTACTGCCATTGTCAACGGTGATGGACCATTTGAATATTCACTAGACGGTATCAACTGGCAAAACTCGAACGTATTCCATAATGTAAATACTGGATTGCAAACTGTGTACGTACGTTCATACAATGCTCAATGTGATGCCATACCGCAGGAGGTTCTTGTATTGAATATTACCAATGTAATTACACCAAACAATGATGGTCTCAATGACGTATTCAGAATCAGCTATTTAGATGTATTCACCAACGAACAAGGGGTGATAATTCCTTCAGAAATTAGCATATACAACCGTTATGGTAAAATGCTATATACTGAAACCTCCTCAGAAAACCGCACAGAGTTTATCTGGGACGGAACCTACAACGGTCGAAAACTCACCACTGGCGATTATTGGTATGTAATCACCCTACCAGATGGTCGAGTATTTACAGGACATGTTACTTTGAAGAATAAATAGAACAATGTTTTTAATAAATAATCGTTTTAAAAACTGAATTAAATCAAATATAATGTGCTTGGTTCAAGCCAAGCCATTATATTTGTAACATTTTACAGGCAAAATGAGATTGAAAAATTTAATAGTCTTGGGAGCTCTCATGCTGATTTGCTTGCCAGTGACAGCACAGGAAGGTTTACCATTTTACGATCATTATTTGTTGAGTGACAATTATTTGATCAACCCATCTTATGCCGGAGCAAATCCAGATGTACTTCGCGTACGCGCTACCCACTACTCCCAATGGGCAGGTCTGGAAGATGCACCATCGTTGCAAACCCTTTCAGCACATACACGCATCGTCAACAGATTGTCTGGTGGTTTGTATGTATTCAATGATCGCAATGGAGCAACCTCATTACGCGGATTCAACCTATCTGCAGCATACCATATTCCTATAGGAGATTCATATGGTTATTATGGAGAGGAAGACAATAAGTTCTCCTTCGGTCTTTCATACAACGGTTTCTCACAAGTGTTTGATCGAACCAAGTGGAATATCCAACACCCAGACGATCCATTACTCGATGTAGATAGCTATTTTCTCAATTATTTCAACATTGGAGCCTCTTTCAACTACCAAGGCATATATGCTGGAGTCTCTATCCTAGACATTCCACTTGGTGACCACAGACCCATTGTCAATTCCATAGAGCCGCTTCCTACATGGTATTACATTTTGGTAGGGTATAAGTTCAACGTGACCGAAGGTATAGAACTACAACCTTCAGTACTACTCAATCTTAATTCCAACTCAGAGCGTCAAATGGACCTTACTTTACGTTCACGCTTTGCAATGGGCGAGAACGGAGTGCAATTAGGCGTAAACTATAGAATGGATTCCGATGCACTTGGAACACAAAATCTTGCTCTTACACCACTAGTCAATCTAGAAATTGGGCAATTGAGAATAGGATATGCATACAAAATGGGCTTGAGTGATATCTCTAGAGAGTTTGGTGAAGGCCACCTTATCTCACTTGGCTATGATTTTGGCAACCCATTCAACATAGATCCTAGATAGTAAAGCATATAATAAAACAATATACTTGCGATGCAAAAACAAAACGCCGAAACTCAGTTTTCGGCGTTTTGTTTTTGCAAAAATTACTCAGCTACACATATCACAACTCCTTTGGGGCAAAACGCTGCGTTGCAAGAATCTGCAAAAACAGATTCCTAGGTATCATTTGCGCGCCAAGTGATTGAAAATGTTCTGTGTACACCTGGCAATCTATCAACTTTAGATTATCACCCATACGCTGCACAAACCATATCAGCCCGGCTTTAGAAGCATTGCTCATCCGTGCAAACATGCTTTCACCGCAAAACACCTTTCCCACCCATACCCCATAAAAACCGCCAACCAATTCCTTATCATACCACACCTCCACGCTCATAGCATACCCGGCCCTGTACATCTCATAATAGGCACCACAAACCTCATCTGTTATCCAAGTGCCATTTTGATTTGCACGCTTTATATTTCGGCAATTTTCCACTACTTGCTCAAAAGCCGCATTAATGCTAAAATCAAAAACCTCATCTCGCATCACTTTTCTCATAGATTTGCTCACCTTCAGTTCCGCCGGCAGCAGCACAAAACGCGGGTCGGGCGACCACCAAATCACTGGTTCACCTTCCTCATACCACGGAAAAATACCCTTAGGATAGGCCTCCATTACACGCTCCAAACTCAGCTCTGTAGTGAAGCCAACAATACCTTCATCATTGGCCTCATCAGCGTTTGGCATGGCAAAACCCCTCTCTATATATCGCATTTCTATTAAATTTCAGTCCCGAAAGTTAGCCAAAATGAACACTTTTCTCACTTCAAGCACCAAATTCATCATACTAAAACAAAAAAATATTCAAAAAACTTCTTTAGTTAAACATCCAATATTTCGCCCATAACAATTCCCCAACATACTTTTTTGCAAATCATTCTGTATCAATGTGTCGGCTGGAATATTTCACCCATTTTCACATTCATCAACCATGCAAACCATTAACACATCTTCCCAATAAAATGTCAAGAAAACCTTATCTAATCCCTAAAAAATATCGCGCTTGGCATATAATTTGTTAATTTGAAACCTATTATCAAAAAATATTTATATGAAAAAAATTGGTTTAATGATTGCGCTTTTCGTAGGTATGGCTTTCGTAAACGCACAGCAAGGGACAAATTGGTTGAAATTAGGAGTACATGCAGGTATCCCTGTAGGTGACGCTGGAGACTATTCAAGCTTCATGGCAGGTATAGACGCTAAGTATCAATTCCTAGATTTCAATAGCTTTGGTATTGGAGCAGCCACTGGTTATTCACACTACTTTGGCAAAGAAATGAACGTAGCAGGTATGACCATTGATGCAGAGGATTTCGGCTTCATTCCATTAGCAGTATTGCTTCGTTATTACCCAACTCAGAGCTTCTTCATTGGTACAGACCTTGGTTATGCCATTGGAGTTTCAGACAACTTTGAAGGCGGATTCTACTTCCGTCCGGAGATCGGGTGGCACAATGAAGATTGGAACGTATTTGGTTTCTACCAAGGAGTTTCAGACAGCCCTATGAACATTGGTGCAGTAGGTATAGGTGTTAATTACAACATCATCAGCCGCGCGAGATAATCGCATTGCACACATTGCATAAACACATAGCCGTCTCTTTCAGAGGCGGTTTTTTTTATTTTTTATTATTTGGGCGAGCCCGCAGGCAAGTAATTTCCTTATTTTTTTAGCATTTTACTCAAACCACCCATTTTATTATTTTCTCAATCATTTATAGTATAAGTGCCTGCGGTCGGGCTTTACGCTTGTATCTTGTTTGCCCAGGTCTGTTCCACCAGGCCTGCAAAGCACACTCTCACGCTATCGCGTGACCCGGTACTTTCCAGGCCGGTGTCACATAGACCTGTACTGCACAAGGATACCGCTGCAATCCCTCTCGCATTTTCGCCTAACGTCTACACAATTGTATTAACATTAGATCTACACATTTCATGTAGAATAGGTATTGGCAATCCTATTGATTTCCACAAATCCATACCATCAGGAGATTACAAAGGATCATAGGTCACTATTTTAGTATCCCTTTGAGCCTACCTCTCGCAAAAATTTTTCTAAGCATCCGGAAAATTACAACAGCAAATATTTTCTCAGGCTCATACTGCCATTATTTTAATGAGCTTTCAATATATTTGCCTTATGCAAAAGTTTTTGATTGTGGGATTAGGAAACATTGGTGAAAAATACCGATACACACGCCACAACATAGGGTTTTTAGTAGCAGATGAAATAGCCGCTCAAGCAGAAACAGCTTTTGTAGCCTCTAGATTCGGTTCCATTGCTCAGTTCAAGTATAGAGCACGTCCGGTCACAGTTCTCAAGCCGGACACCTTCATGAATCTGAGTGGTCAAGCGGTTAAATTTTGGATGCAGAAAGAAAACATTCCCATGCAAAACCTGCTTATTATCACAGACGATCTCAATTTAGAGTTTGGGCAGGTGCGCATAAGGTCCAAAGGTAGTGATGGAGGACACAACGGCTTGAAAAGTGTGCAGCAAGTTTTGCAAACCACGCAGTACCCTCGCCTGCGTTTCGGTATTGGTGATCGCTTCTTACAAGGTCAACAGGTAGAGTATGTCTTGGGTCAGTGGACAGATGAGCAAATGCAGTCTTTGCCCGAGCGCGTGCGATTCTGTACCGATGCCGTTTATGATTTCGTATTTGCGGGTATAGATCAGGTTATGAACACTTACAACGGTAAGTAAAGATAAATGCTTAGGCGGGCTCTCATATTGCTGTGGCGTGGCTGGTTTATTTTCCTGGCAGTTACCGGCGTATTGTTTTTCGGAATTCTTATTTTGTTTTTTATTTTCAGTAAAAAGCAGTATCCACAAGCATACATATTTCTCAGAGCCTGGGCCTTTTATGTCTTCTATGGCTCCGGATTGTGGATCAAACATCTCAATGAGAGGAGGTTACCAAGTGATTTGCAGTGTGTAATAGTATCCAATCATACCTCTATGATGGATATAATGCTTATGTACATTTTGGTGAAAAAACCTATGGTTTTTGTAGGAAAAGCCGAGCTCACCAAACTACCGGTATTTGGTATTGTTTTCAAAAAGTTGAATATAGTCGTAGACAGAAAAGACCCCAATAGCCGCATCAAAGTTTTCCGTCAAGCGGCAGAAAAAATCAAATCCGGATACAGCATCTGCATCTTTCCGGAAGGTGGAGTGCCGGAGCGTGAGGTAGAACTCGCCCCTTTTTTAGATGGTCCGTTTGCCATTGCTACTATGAACAATCTTCCCCTGGCTGTCTATAGTATTTGCGGTATGAAAGAAAGATTGCCCTATGCCTATTTTGAGGGTGGACCTGGAGAAGTACAGGTAGCTTTGCATCCCATCATTCAGCCGGGTAGTTATACCCGCAAAGAATTGGAAAAGTACAAGACAGATGTTTATGAGACTATTCTTGAAGGGCTCAGAAATTGTGAATGATACAATTTGTAAGACTGCATATTTTGAGCATTTTAGCAAGATTCTTTAAACACAATATGAGCCAATTCATACAGCACATCTAGTCTTTGAACCCGGTCAAGTTTCTTTTTCAATGAGAAACACCGTACTCTTCGCCAAAAAAAATGTAATTTTAGACTTTGAAATACAAAGAATGTCATCAAAATTTGAATTAGGAAAAGACACGCTTACAGTAAGCATTTGTCATGCGTTTTTGCAGAACAAGGTTTCTGTGAATATAAGTGAAGAAGTAGAAAAACGTGTAAAAGAGAGTGCTCGCAGAGTGCAAGAGATTGTAGAATCAGATCGCACAGTATATGGTGTCAATACAGGTTTCGGACCATTATGCACCGTGAAAATCTCTGCAGAAGAAACCTCTGAACTACAGGTAAACATACTCAAAAGTCACGCAGTAGGCGTTGGCGATCCCATAGAAGCTGATCTCGTGCGCCTTATGATGCTCACAAAACTTCATGCGCTATGTATGGGATACTCTGGCATTCGCTGGGAAACCATTCAGCGCATATATGCCATGCTGCAAGAAGACATTTTGCCGTGGGTGCCAGCACAAGGTTCAGTTGGCGCCTCTGGTGATTTAGCCCCTTTAGCACATTTGTATCTGCCACTCATCGGTTTTGGGAAAGTGCAATATCAAGATCAAGAAATTGAAGCAGACAAAATGCTAGAGGATAAAAATTGGAAGCCACTTCAATTGGGCGCCAAGGAAGGACTAGCTTTGATCAATGGCACGCAATTCATCCTAGCACATGCTGTTTTAGGGCTAATTCGTATGCAAAACTGTTTAGAACAAGCAGACCTCAATGGTGCGGTGATGATAGATGCCTTAAGCGGTTCCATAAGACCTTTCAAGAAAGAGTTGCATAGCATTAGACCCTTTCCAGGAACGCAGTATGTAGCCAATAACCTACTCAAATTGCTTGAAGGTAGTGAAATACCTGACTCGCACGCTCATTGTGACCGTGTGCAAGATCCATATTCACTTCGTTGCATGCCACAAGTACATGGCGCATCACGCCATGCTGTACAACACCTCTTAGAACTCACCGAAATCGAACTAAATTCGGTTACAGACAATCCCATCATACTACATGATGGCGAGAGCATTTCAGGAGGCAATTTTCATGGACAACCACTTGCAATGGCTATAGATTATGCCGCACTTGCCATGGCAGAACTGGGCAATATTGCAGACAGAAGAGTGTACTTGAGTCTTGAGGGAGAAAAAGTGGGTCTGCCAAAACTCTTGCTCGAAGATACTGGCATCAACAGTGGCTTCATGATTTGGCAATACACTACTGCAGCCTTGGTATCGGAGAATAAATCTATGTGTTTCCCGGTTTCAGCAGACAGTGTACCCACCTCTATGGGTCAGGAAGATCATGTGAGTATGGGCAGCATCAGCGGAAGAAAACTGCTTATGGTGGTGAAAAATTTAGAAAAAATACAAGCTATAGAGCTCATTACTGCTTGCCAAGCCTTGGAGTTTCTAAAACCATTGAAGAGCAGCCCATATATAGAAAGAACAAGAGACTTGGTGAGAGAAGATGTGCCGTTTTTTGAAAAAGATGATTATTTTGCCCCCTATATAGAGGCTGTGCGCGCCAAAGTGCAAAATGGTGTGTATGTGAATGCCTTGAAAGATTGATAGCCAGTTTGTGCTTTCTTTTTACGCAATTTTAGGACTTGTTAGAGAAGGCTTTTTTTTAAAGAAAATGAATCAAGAACCCAATCATACAATTTTACGCATAGATGACTTGAGTATTGCTTTTGACGGTACACGAGTAGTTGACAGCATTAGTTTTGACATCGCTAGAGGCGAAATTGTTGGCTTGGTAGGCGAGTCTGGTTCAGGAAAGTCATTGACATCCTTGGCTGTAATGGGGCTGCTACCGCCACAAGCACAGCTTTCCGGCAGTATAAGACTTTCTACACAAGAAGGTGAAATTGATTTGCTCAATGCTGGTAAAAACCGCCAAATTCGCTCTGAGCACATTAGCATGATATTTCAAGAGCCTATGACCTCTCTGAATCCGAGTATGAGGTGTGGTGCTCAAGTGGGTGAAAAATTAAAAATAAAGGGCAAACATTCCTCAGAGGAGATTCATAGAAAAGTCATTGAGCTATTTGATCTTGTGCAATTGCCGGATCCTGAAACCACTTATCGCAAATATCCACATGAACTTTCCGGTGGGCAGAAGCAGCGGGTGATGATTGCAATGGCGCTCATCAGTGAACCCTCTCTGCTCATCGCTGACGAGCCCACAACGGCTTTAGATGTTACGGTGCAGAAATCCATACTTGATCTGCTCAAAAAGTTACAGCAAGAACTTGGGATGAGTATTCTCTTCATCTCTCATGATCTGGGTGTAATAAGCACATTGTGTGATAGAGTGGTGGTATTGTACAAAGGAAAAATAGTAGAAACAGCAGCCACTAGTACTATATTTTCAAATCCGAAACAACCCTATACACAAGGTCTTATTGCTTGCAGACCAGGCCAAACGCCAAAAGGCAACAGACTCCCGGTGCTGCAAGACTTTCTCAGCGAATCATCACCTAAACCTAACTTGCCACAGAAAGTAACAACTATAGTGGATCAGGAGGAAAAGCAGGTGTTATTACAAGTCAAGGATTTGACTAAATATTTTGTGGTTTCAAACCCAATTATTGGTAAACCCAAACACTTCACTGCAGTAGAAAACGTAGGATTTGAACTCTATGCCGGTGAAACGCTTGGTTTGGTAGGTGAATCTGGCAGTGGCAAAACTACGCTGTCTCGATGTTTGCTCATGCTAGAAAAACCCTCAAAAGGAGAAATTCTGTACCATGGAAAAGACCTGGCCACAATAAGTTCTAGTGAAATGCGCAAATTGCGCAAAGACATTCAAATCATTTTTCAAGATCCATATTCTAGTCTCAATCCCAGACACAGTATATTAAGAATTCTTACCGAGCCAATGCAAATACACGGAATTGCCGGTTCTGGCAAAACAAGAAAAAACTTGGCTGCTGAGTTGTTAGAAAAAGTAGGATTGGATGCTGATGCGCTCAACCGCTATCCACATCAGTTCTCAGGAGGTCAAAGACAAAGGATTGGCATTGCACGTGCCTTGGCAATGCGCCCAAAAATCATAATCTGTGATGAAAGTGTTTCTGCACTTGATGTTTCTGTACAAGCGCAAGTGCTCAATTTGCTCAATGATTTGAAAAAGGAATTTGACTTATCATATATTTTCATCTCACATGACCTCAGTGTTGTACGCTACATGAGTGATAGATTGATAGTTCTACGTCATGGCATCATTCAAGAGTATGGTGATGCAGAGAAAATTTATCAGAATCCATCTACACAATATACTCAAGAGCTCATAGCTGCTATACCTCAAATAGAGAGCTTAAAAAATCAATAATACAGATTTCCAAATAGTTGCATACAGGTATGATGCACTTGTGTTGCAGTTTCAATTTAGAATTATGTCTTAAGCCTTATTTTCCCAGAAATCATTAATTCTTTTGGAGAAATAACCCTAGATATTTTCGGCTTTGAATTACCAAAAATTAATTTTAGTAGCTGAAATTGATTTACGATGTGTAAAGGAAATTCAATTCTTTAAAACGCTCAATGCTGGCCTGAGTGTAGCATTTTAAAGACATGCAACACGTGAGGAAAAAGCGCATCCATAGATTCTGCTGCGCCCCGTGATGATCCCGGAAGGGTGATAATCATACTTTTGCCAATAATTCCACCAAGGCTTCTTGAGAGTATTGCCCAAGGCATTCTTTGCTGTCCATACTGGCGCAAATGTTCGCCAATTCCCGGAATTTCTTTTTGCAATAGAGGCTTTATGGCTTCGTAGGTGGTGTCTCTGGGTGTCAATCCTGTACCTCCGGTGAGGAGTATGAGGTCTATGCCTTCATCTACATATTGCTGCACGCGAATTTGAATTTCCACCAATTCGTCCGGTATAATGTCATAATACACATTTTCTACCGGTAGATTTTCGAGTTTTTGTAGAATTACTTTACCCGATTTGTCCGTTTTCTCTCCCGCAGAAATATTGTCTGAGCATACCAAAACAGCACCGCTCAACTTTTCTGTAAAATTGTCTTTATAAGATGATTTGCCGCCAGTTTTCTGTAGCAGTTTTATGCTGCTGATTACGAGATCATCATCTATAGGTTTTAACATGTCATACATGGTAAGTGCGACTACAGATGCGGCATGCATGGCTTCAACTTCTACTCCCGTTTTGTAAATGGTTCTGATTTCTACCTCTATAACCACTTTGTCTGCGTGTAGATCATAGCGTACATCAGTATATTCTATGGGAAGTGGATGGCAGTCTGGGATGATGTCGCTTGTGCGTTTTGCAGCAAAAAGTCCTGCAATACGAGCTGCTTCAAGTACATTGCCTTTTGGCACAGCCTGGTTGCGGATTGCATCTATGCTTCCTGCACTCATGTGCACCTCTGCCTGCGCTATGGCTATGCGTAGCGTTGAACTTTTGTGGGTGATGTCAACCATTTATTCTATGGGAAAATTAGCATTTAGAGGACGCCGTCTTTCTCTGCCAAGGTATAATTACTGATGAAAACAAGTAAATTTCCGCTGTCATAGGATAGATTTACCAAATCATTGGTAGCGTGATTGCGTGTTCCGATCTGCTGCGTAATGTCTAAATCTATGCCGTTGAGCGGGTAAAATAATCCTTGGCTCTGCACATTGGTTGCAGTAGGAAATGGATAGAGTGAAATTATTCTCTCGTTGACACCTTCTAACTCCAAATAATTATCTGCAAAGAAAAATGTGGCGTAATCATCATAGAATACAATGTCTAATTCTTCTTTGAATCTAAGAGCTGTGCTCAGATTGCCTAAATAGTGGTCATGTTCCATACCTGTAGAGCCGAATACATCTACTGATTCTACGCCATGCTCGACCAATAATTCTAGGCATTTGTAGAAGTCTGTGTAGTCTTGGTCTGGTTTGAAGACTGCTTGCACTTGTGGCGAGAGATCTTCCATGGAAATAGAATCAAAATCACCTACTACATAGTCTGGTCTGATTTTTTTGGCTAATAGTGTGGGGTAAGCTCCATCTGTACAGTAGATATAATCGTATAACTCTGTATCTGGAAAAATTCTGGGTGGCGCCCCGTTGATTAGCATCATTGCCTTGCTCATAGAGGGTGATTTTGATTAAAAAAAATTTGAAATACTTTAAAAGTTTTACTGAATAACTACACAAGCGATTCTATCGCCGGCGTTGCCTGCTGGTTGTGAGGTGAAATCGTCTGCATCTTTGTGAATAACAATAGATTTGCCTACAATATCTTTACTGGTATCTCCACAGCCAAGGCACCACTTATCTGTATTGAATTCGTAGGTCACATTACCATCTGCAGTGGCGGTAAGGTTGCCTATGTCTCCTTTGTGAAATTCGCCATGACCCCACTTTCCATGTGCGTCATCATCCGGGTTCCAGTGTCCGCCGGCTGAGCTAGCATCTTCTGCGGAGCAGTCACCGAACTCGTGGATATGCAAAGCATATTCTCCTGCACCTGGAAAACCTGTGGCATTGATAGTAAGATATACTGTGCCTTCTGATTCTCTGAGCTCTGCAGTTCCGCTCACTTGGCTGTTGCTACGAGATTGGAGTTGAAGGGTTTTGACGCCGTTGTCTGCGACTACGCGCTGATCATCTAAGACAATTGCACCATCACGTATGGTGTCACCTGCTACACCTGTAGTGGTGGTAGTTGTCTCTTTACTGTCACAAGAGGTTTGTAGAAATACAAAGCCTGCCATAAGTAGAATTACACTAAGTTTTGATGTTTTCATATGAATTGATTTTGGAGTAAATATAATAGAATTTGTGTAGAAACAAGTCTTTTGAATAAGTTTTTGGTAGGGAATTGGTAAGATTTTGATCAATTTAGATAGGTGTTTAGCTACTTTTAAGCAAAATATTTTGTAGGGATATAGGTGCGATGAACCAAACGCAGAATTTGCAAAGCATGGATTGGGAGCCGGAACCGCGGCAGGGGTAGTAGCGGTAGCCCGCAAAACAGACAGCCGATGCGTGCTGAGCCGGAACGGCTTTGCGAGAATAACAAAAAGACGTAACGGCCAGCAACGCCGGCTGGATGTTGCGGACTACAAGCGGATGACCCGACCGCACTTGTGGGTAAGGAATGCGTAGCATACCTTGCTAACAAGTGGGGAGCCGTCCAAAAAAAATATCCCAAATACCACAGTATATGCTGGTTTGAGAAATCTTTGTGCTGATTTTGTAACTTTTTTGTTTTTTCTACGTATATAATAACACGTGCCTTTGTGTACGAAATTTTGTTAACCTAAAATTAGTTTTTGCATTTATGCGTCAATTAAAAATAACCAAACAGGTCACCAATCGGGAGACCGCATCACTAGACAAATATTTACAGGAAATAGGCAAAGTTGACCTCATCACCGCAGAAGAAGAGGTGGAGCTGGCTCAACGGATAAAAGCGGGAGACCGCGTGGCCTTGGAAAAACTGACCAAAGCGAATCTGCGATTTGTGGTATCTGTAGCAAAACAGTATCAGAATCAAGGGCTTAGCTTGCCGGATTTGATAAATGAAGGGAATCTGGGACTGATAAAAGCGGCTCAGCGCTTTGACGAAACGCGTGGTTTTAAGTTTATATCTTATGCTGTATGGTGGATTCGCCAATCTATTTTGCAGGCTTTGGCTGAGCAATCACGTATTGTGCGTCTACCCTTGAACAAAATTGGTTCTATAAACAAGATCAATAAGGCCTATGCACAGCTGGAGCAGGAGCATGAGCGTGCGCCGTCTGCTGAGGAAATCTCTGATATTCTAGAAATGACCGAGGAGGATGTGAAGGAGTCTATAAAGAACTCTGGGCGCCATGTGTCTATGGACGCGCCATTGGTAGAGGGTGAGGACAGTAATTTGTATGATGTACTACGCTCTGGTGAGTCTCCAAACCCTGATAGGGAGCTAATGTTGGAGTCTTTACGTACTGAGATTGAGCGCTCTTTGCAGACGCTCACGCCGCGTGAAGCCGACCTCATAAGATTGTATTTTGGGCTAAGTGGTAATCACCCAATGACGCTGGAAGAGATAGGGGAAACCTTTGACCTGACACGCGAAAGGGTGCGCCAAATCAAGGAAAAGGCGATAAGAAGATTGAAGCACACGAGCCGAAGTAAAATCTTGAAAACTTATTTGGCGAAGTAATTTTCTGTCCAAAACGTGAAAATATGGCCGCTTTTGCATGCAAAAGCGGCTTTTTCGTTGCTGCATTGCTGTTTAAAAAGCCGAAATAAAATTGTGCGCAGGCGTTTCCTGATTTATGCTTAAACCCATCTAAAGGTTTTGATTTCCATGCCTAGGATGGTGTTTTTCTTCAAATGAGTAGGATGAAAGACTGTGAAATTCATTCCTTCCCATTTCACATCGCAAATGTAGGTGTGCCCTGCAAAACGGCTTGCTACTACTCGCACTTGAGTTTTGGATTCTTGTGTGAGCACTGCTTCATGAGGATAGAATAGTACGGCGGATTTCATGAAATTTCTTGCTATACCAAATGCTTTTACTTGGTCCCCGTTCAATTTGTTTACTCTGTCTAAAAGTCCTGCCACGTAATAAGAGTTGGGATGCTGGTAAACGTGCTGAGGTGTGTCATACTGCAGCAGTCTTCCATCTTGCATCACGGCTATTCTGTCTGAATAACCTAGGGCATCCTCTGCTCTGTGGGAGGTGTAGATAAGCGTGATTTTGTGTCTGTGAAGGTAGTGCATGAGTCTTGCCCGGACTTCATTGTGCAAATGATGGTCTAGCTGACTGAAGGGCTCGTCAAGGAGCAACAAATCTGGTTTGCCGGCTACGGCACGCGCTATGGCCACTCTTTGTTGCTGACCACCGCTCAACTCATGCGGTTTTTTGTTTTGCAATTCAAGTATGCCCAAGGCTTTCAGCACCTCTGTGACACGTTGAGCTTTTTTATCACCCAACATATTACTCAGGTGCTTGCCTGCGATTTCTCTGACTGTAATGAAAGGTTCTAGACGTAAGTCTTGCGGGACATAACGTATGTTGTAATGTCCCGGCAATAAAGGATCTGGTAGGTGTGCGTATGAGGTGTAATCATTGACGATCTCGCCTTTGTCCGGTTTGAGTTCGCGGTAAATTAGCTTCAAAAGTGTTGACTTTCCGCTACCGCTCTCACCCAGAAGACAGATGAGTTGGTTTCTGCCAATGAAGAATGAGAAATCGCGAATTACGGGATGGCCTTTCTCATATGCAAACTCTACTTCCTTGAATCGTAACACTATCCTATACTGCTTGGTTGCTTGCAAAGCTACTAAAAATCATTTCAGGCAAAGTAATATGTATGTTGTGTAAAGTGTGATGAATAAAATCAGATGTATTTAGTGAGTGCAAGAATAAATGGGCTTAAAAAATTGCGGCGCATTTGACAATCAACAGGTGTTTGTATATTTAGCCCATGAAATGGTTTTTGCATTGGTGCGAAACTATATTTTTGAGAGTTTTTTGTGCATTTTACAGCATATTTTAGCCTATTGTTATTATGATCTATTCCATATTTTCCTATCTATATCCTGTAGGCATAAGATTGGCTGCGCCATTTCATCCCAAGGCGCGTTTGGCTGTGCGTGGTAGGGAAAATTGGCAAGAAAGCTTGCATGAGCGAGTGCAACCCGGTGATGAATGGATCTGGATGCATTGCAGTTCGCTAGGTGAGTTTGAGCAAGGCAGACCGGTATTTGAGGCCTTGAGAGAAGAGTATCCGCAGTGTAAATTGGCATTGTCTTTTTTCTCACCTTCGGGATATGAAGTGAGAAAGAATTACCCACTAGCTGATTTGGTGTTTTATCATCCTTTTGACTCAAAGTCTAATGCTAAAGAATTAATAGAAATTTTACAACCCAAAATGCTGATTTTGGTGAAATATGATTATTGGCACCACACACTACAAGCCTTGGAACAAAGAAAAATTCCAATTTTTGTGATTTCAGCGATTTTTAGAGAAAATCAAGTGTTTTTTAAGTCTTGGGGAAAGCCTTTAGTTGAAAAACTGAAGAAAAGTATAACACATTTTTTTGTGCAAGATGAAGAGTCTGAGGTTTTATTGCAACGAATTGGCATAGAAAAAGTGAGTGTAGCAGGTGATACCCGATTTGACAGAGTAAAAAGTCTGGCTTCGCAAGTGAAAACCATTGAAAAAATAGCTGAATGGCAGCACAATACCACATTTGTTTTAGGCAGTACCTGGCCCGAGGATGAGAAAATTTGGCATGAACAAATCGCTCAAGGGATTGAAAAAAACTATCAGTATATCATAGCGCCGCATGAGGTGAATGAATCTAGAATCACAGAGCTAGAGAAAATGTGGCCAGGCATTACACAACGCTTTAGCCAATCAGTGACAACTGAGGCGCCCATCATGATTGTAGATAGCATTGGCTTGCTGAGTAGTATTTACCGCTATGCCGATATAACTTATGTGGGAGGAGGTTTCAAAAAAAGTGGGGTTCACAATACTTTGGAACCTGCTGTGTATGGCAAAGCAGTGATATGCGGTCCGAACATTTTAAAATTTAGAGAAGCTAAAGAATTGGAAAAGTTGGGTGTTCTGCAAACTGTAGAATCTCCAAAACAATTGGAAATGGCCATAAGTAAATTACTGGTTGAGAATAAACTTGAAGCTATAAAAGCTCTTGCCGATAAATATTTCAGAGAAAAACCTTGGGCTACAGAGCGAATTCTTGGAAAAATTTATGATTTCTTACGCTTTTGAATTTTTGCTCAAGGAAGCCATATTTGATGCTAAGGAAATGAGCTACTAGTTTGAATATGTTTTTTTACAGAGTATTTTGAAAATTGAATTTTTGAAATTGTAAAGAATTAGTGACGAATTTATTTTCTTCAAACAATTATTGGATTTCCGAATGATTTACAAGTGAGAAGACAAGTGAAAATACAGTCAGAAACTCTAAATATTAAAGAGTAGAAAGCTTGTTGCAAAAGATTTGTGACAATGAAAGTGTT
>JAUNRT010000073.1 GCA_030535475.1 Weeksellaceae bacterium
AAAAAAAATAAAAAAGAGTTCTTCCCCACGGTGAAAAACAGTGGTTGAAATACGCGCTGAATTTGAAGGGTGTATGTGAGGAATCTGACCCTCAGATGGCATGCGGGTACAGGGTAAAGTGCGTGCTGCTTGGTTTTGCCCTGCACTTTGTTTTTGTATTTTTGGGGAAAATTCTTCATGAAAGATTTGCTATTTGCCGCTGTGGAGGCAGCTGCACAGGCCGGTGCTGAGGTAATGAAACAGTATAAAAAAGGTTTCACTACAGAAATCAAATCTGATGAATCTCCGGTGACGACGGCAGATTTGGCAGCCAACCGCATCATCATAGAAAAACTAGCGCAAACCCAAATTCCTGTGTATAGTGAAGAAGGTCCGTATCTCAATGCAGAAGTGGTGAAGGCCAGTGAGAAGTATTGGATTCTAGACCCGATTGACGGCACAAAGGACTTTGTGAATCATACTGATGAGTTTGTAATCTGCATAGGTATGATCGGTGAAAACACTGCTTTGGCCGGTGTGCTACTTGCTCCGGCTATGGGCTTGCTGTACTTTGGTGCGCAAGGCATTGGGTCGTACAAATTTATTGGCGATTTTGATGAGCTTTTGCAGCAGTTTGGCTATGGATCTTTTGAGAATCTATGCCAAGATTCGGCTAAGCTACCTTTGCAAAAACCGACTGGAACTTACAAGTTTCTCAGCAGCCGCTATCATCAAGACCCAGTAACGGATGAGTATTGGGAAGGCTTGAAGCGAGAAAAGCCATCAGCAGAAAAGGTAGTCTGCGGTAGTGCTATAAAACTGGGATTGATGGCTGAAGGTGTTGCCCATGAATATACGAGATTCTTGAGTGTGAATTTTTGGGATATTGCTGCTGGACACGCCGTGGCTAAATATGCAGGAATCAAGGTTTGCCAACCTATGACTGAGCAGGAAATAGAGTACACCTCTGAAACATTGAGGGTAGATGGCTATAGCTTGAAGCTTTGATTTCCAAGGCTGAAGTGCGCAGCTAAAACTTCATTAAAATTCTTTTCTATAACAGCTAAAACATATTTTACCCATAAAAAACGTAAATTTTTATGGGTTTTTTGTTTATTATTAAATCATTGTATTTCAATAAAATAAAAGTTTTTAATCATTTATAATTGTTTTTAATCGTAAGCAAGCATTTATCGTTCATTTAATTTTTTGTGGGTGTTTCATCTTTGCCTCAAGAAATCGTAAGAAGGTTTTCAGCCAATGTGTGTTGATCAGATTCTATAGACAATTATCAAGAAAAAGATAACATACAGGTGCTAAAAAATTCACTGCGGTTTTGTCCAAAAAAATAGAAACGAATTGTTAAACCATAAAAATTAGTAAAATGAGTATCAGAAACAAAGTACAATTGGTAGGACGTTTAGGTCAGGAAGTAGATTACAAAACTTTCGCAAACGATGGTAAATTAGCTAGATTTTCCGTAGCTACAAATGAGGCGTATCGTGACAAAAACGGAGAATGGCAGGAAGAGACAACATGGCATCGCCTGGTAGCTTGGGGTTCAGTAGCGGAGCGTGTTGCAAAACAGTTGCAAAAAGGCAACATGGTGTTGATCGAAGGAAAGTTGGTAAATAATGAATTCACAGACAGCAACGGCATCAAGAGATACACTACCGAAGTGCAGGTAGAAACCTTTATGCTGTTGGAGAAAAGAGAGCAGTATGCCATGGCCACAGTAGAAGACCGTGGAGGACATAGCAAGGAAGATGCATACAAGTCTTCTGCTGATGAGACAGAATTGCCTTTCTAAATAATTGGCCTTCGGTATTTGATTAGCATTGCTTACTTGAAACCTTTAAGGGCACAATTTATCTAAGTGATAGGTTTGTGTAAGAGATGCAAACTCACCATCTGCAAAAAATTTGGTTCAAGCATCATGGTGAGTTTTGAATATTAGAAATCAAATGTGTGAAAACACTGTTTCTCAATCAACCTATGATAGCCGCCACGATGAACTTGTGGCGGTTTTTATGTTTTTATAGATGCGCTATGGTTGAAAGTATGGCTTGATTTCTTCTAATTTTTTGACTTGAGGAACATTTTCAAAAGTGAAGTGCTCATCAAAAACATTCAGAAATATGGTATCCATTCCATACTCTATAGCTCCTACTATGTCTGCCACTAGGTCATCTCCAATGAGCAGGCTGTCTTCTTTGGCTGCGCCGGCTTTGTTGAGGGCGTGATCAAAGATTTTTGGGTCGGGTTTGCGAACGTTGATTTCATCAGCACATGTGAGTGTGGTGAAATAGCCTTTCAAAGCAGAGTTTTCTACTTTGTGTGTTGAAACTTCTTCAAAACCATTGGTGATGATGTGCAGGATGTGATTGGGCTTCAAAAAATCTAGCAGTTGCACGGCGCCTTCTACCAATCCTGTTTGGTGTTTCATGCGTTCTAGGTATTCTGCATCAAAAAACTGGCATAATTCAGGTTCATCAATGTCAAAGAAAGCAAAGGGCTTTGTAAACCTTCTTTCGCGTAGTTGGTCTTTGTTGATTTCCTTGTCACGGAGAAGCGCCCAAAGCACCTCGTTTTTCTCATAAAACACAGGGTGCCACTCGTCAAATGAGAGGTCAAAACGTTGTGTGATTTCTTGTTCCTCAAATATAGATTTCAAGGCTTTTTCTGAGTTGGCTCTATGATCCCACAAGGTGTTGTCCAAATCAAAAAACACGTGTTTTTTTGTGCTAAAATTCATGTGGCAAATATAGCCACTATGTGCTACACGTCATAGATTTTGCATCCAACGACGACTTGCAAAGCACATATTTCACGTAAAATTAATATGATTTGAATTTATACATTCTACGAGAAAAATCTGAAAATCAGCGTATGAGTTGTTCTTGTTTTGAGGCCAATTCTGGATTGTTCTTACTGCAGATTCTTATTATTTTCAGGATTCAGTGAAGGACAGGAAATGAGGTGACGGAAGGATTTTGCCTTAGTAAAAGTATCTCGAAGCCATGAGAAAAAATGAAATCTGCTATAGTTTGTCACTTTGAGACGTTTTTTGTGCAGTGACATTTGTGCTGTTTTTCTTGTGTTTGAAGGCACAAAAAACCCTCAGTGACCGTTTTATCTCGGTGGACGTTTATTTATTTTCCCGAAGAAAAACACGAAAATTCAAAGAAAATACGGTGGCTGAGGGATTTTGACTTAGCAAAATTGTCTCGAAGCCACGAGAAACAAAGGAATATGCTAAAATTTGTCACTTCAAGATGTTTTTTGTGCAGTGACGATTTTGCAATTTATCTTGTGTTTGAAGGCAGAAAAATACCAGTGAGTGTGATTTCGTTTGTTTGTGCTAGTATCGTCACTTCGAGACATTTTTTGTGCAGTGATGATAGTGCAGTTTATCTTGTGTTTGAAGGCATAAAAAACTTCAGTGTGCGTTTTTTCTCTGTAAACGTTGATTTATTTTCCCGAAGAAAAACACGAAAATTCAAAGAAAATACGGTGGCTGAGGGATTTTGCCTTAGCTAAATTGTCTTGAAGCCACGAGAAACAAAGCAATATGCTAAAATTTGTCACTTCGAGACATTTTTTGTGCAGTGACATTTGTGCTGTTTATCTTGAGTTTGAGGGCACAAAAAATACCAGTGACCGAGGTTTCGTTTGTTTGTGCTACTCCCGTCACTTCGAGACGTTTTTTGTGCAGTGACGTTTGTGCTGTTTATCTTGAGTTTGAAGGCACAAAAAACCCTCAGTGACCGTGATTTCGTTTGATTGTGCTAGTCTCGTCACTTCGAGACATTTTTTGTGCAGTGACGACTGTGCAGTTTATCTTGTGTTTGAAGGCAGAAAAAATACCAGTGACCGTGGTTACATTTTATCGTGCTACTCTCGTCACTTCGAGACTTTTTTTGTGCAGTAATGATTGTGCAGTTTAACTTGTGTTGCAAGGTATTTAGTGGTGTTTCCTGCTGGGTTTTATGTCCTAGCCTTCAATTCATAGTTTGTACTTCTTCCTCCGGCGGGTTCTTTTTGTAATATATCCTTAGCTATCAAGTCATTAATATCTCTAATGGCTGTGTCTTTGGAACATTTTGCAATTTTGGTCCACTTCATTGAAGTGAGTTTGCCTTCAAATCCATCGAGTAATTTATTTAATACTTTCTTTTGTCTCTCATTCATTAATATCTTGGAGTTACGATTCATTTCCGATTCGATTAATTTGGCATTAGGCGCTTGAAAATGAAATTTTTCCCGACCTGCTGCTCCGGACAGTACTTGCATAGGCCTTGATGTATCTTGGCGCCAATCGGCAACTGATATTTTGAATATACCTCTTCTTCCCATCTGAAACAATGCTGCGTGCCAATCAAAGAGTCTTTCTGTGCTTAATGGTTTAAAACAATTTTTAGTTGCATCAATCATGATTTCCACCATCCCGTCCACATTCCTATCTTACATGTTGGCGCCAGCGGATTCTATGCCCAATCGTTGAGCTATTGAGGAGCGCACTTGCTCAGGATTTAATAGTTCTCCTTCTATCTCTGAGGATTTCAACACATCTAAAGTTAATGTTTCAAGTAGAGCTTCATCACGTAATTCAAAGCCTAAAGTTTCCATTTTACCCATCAACCGCCCTTGTAAATTCCTGGGTTCGCCCAGCAGATTGACAACCTCATCATTATTCCATGTGAAATGCGGCCAATTGTCTTTCTGATGAATATAATATTCCATTCGTCTTAAATTCTGCAAAAAATATAGGGTATATTCGTTGCGTCTTTTGCATTGAATAGGGTTTTATTTGTTGCAATTTGCTTTTGAATTTTTGGAGATATGGTTTTACTGGATTTATAACATTTTCAAAATCCATTTCATAAATCGACTATACCAACATTTTTAAACAAAAATTAGAATGATTCAATAAGCGTTTTCAATAAACCTTCTAATATTTTTCACGCTTGTCCTCTTTCTGGAATGGCTTGCAGCAAGTTTTTGTGTTTTTCCCTATTTTACATGAACGCAAAAATTGATGTGAATACGCAAGTTGTTATTTTCTACACACATGTGCGATGCTCGCGAAAGTTGAAATGCCGCACTTAAAAATAAAAAAATCCATCAAAAAGGCATTCAGCGAAGCTAAATGCCGCCCAAAAAAAATCTTTACAAATCAGATTACATATAGTTGATTAAGGCTTTTGTACCCTATTGACGGCAATGCCAAAGTATTCCGTAATTTTGCGCAAACTCCAAAATTTGAGGATTTTTCAACATCCGGTTTTTCAGAAATTTTCTACGTCTTATGCCAAGGGAACAATTTCGCTCTTTGCCGGATTGTCTCTTTCTCGCGTGATTTTGGCATTGGGCGGGCTTGTTTTGGCTCGCTGGTATGGTGCGGAACATTTTGCGGTGTATAGCGTTTTCTTGAGTTTGGCCATGATACTGCCGGTGATTGGCAATTTGCGGCTGGAGCAGATGTTGCTGCTGCTGCAACCTAGGAGTGATATTAGGAATCTTTTCAGCTTCACTTTTCTTATTTCTACCCTGATCATTTCCGTAATCACGCTGGGGATGTGGGTGATACAAAAGGTTGGTTTTCAGGTTTCTAACCTAAACACTGGTTGGCTTTTTCTGAGCGGCGTGGGCGCGATTTTTTTTGCTTGGAATCTCAATCAGCAGGCTGTGCTTGTGAAGCTTTCCAAGTATAAGTATATGGCTGCGGCGTATTTGGTTGGTGCTGTGGTCACTATAGCTGCGCAGATACTATTTTATATGCTTGACAATCAAGAGGGTGGCCTCATCTATGGATGGATTCTAGGGGTGGTGGCTACGGCGATTTTCCTGGCCTTTTTTACGGCTAAAGAAATCAAAATACCGCAAATTCCTGCAGTGAAATCAATTCTCAATGCGCAGCGCAGGATTTTGTATTTTACCTTGCCCTCGGACATCATACACACTGTGGCCAACAATATTTTACCCATATTGCTCATCATGTTTTTCCCTAAACAAGAGGTGGGTGTTTTTGCACTGGCTTATAAGATTCTTACAACGCCTTTGTTTCTCATCACCTCTTCTGTGAGCCAAGTTTTCTTGCGCAAGGCTGCAGAACTCAAGGACCAAAAGCCCTGGATGCTGCACAGGCTCACCATGCGCCTTACACTATATGCCACGGCTGTGATGGCGCTTTTTGTATTGCTAGCCAATACTATAGGGCTGTACTTCTTGCTATGGTTTTATGACAGCGAGTGGAACAGCCTAGCGCTGTTTATCCCCATATTGTCTGTGCTGATTGTTGCCAGAAGTGTTTCGGCTGTGATATTACCTGTGACTTTGGTGATCAATAAGAATCATTATGCGCTGTACTTCAACTGCACACTTCTCTTAATCAATCTTCTGGCTATATACTTGGGCTATATATATTCCAGTTTCACCATTGCATTGGCAGCCTTCAGCCTTCTATCTGCCTTGGCCTATTTGGTGTTGATGATTTCTGTAAAATCATCTTTGAACAGATATTCTCACCGTGTTGCGGCGTAGTGGATAGTAGAATATTTAATAAAGCCAAAAAAAGCTGGTAATGTGTAAAAAGTACACTTGCAAAAATTCAAAACCGGCTCAAAATCAGTTTTTTCTTTCGTTATTTTATTGTTAATTCGCTCAAAATTTTTACACTTCAACTTCTAGCTTCAAGACATGACTTTAGTATTGCTCATAGTGGCCTTATCCGGGTATCTAGCTGTCATACTAGAAACCCCAATCCGCATCAACAAAACTATTACCGCACTACTCACCGGCGGACTTTCCTGGCTTGTGATAGCCGCCTATAATGTTGGTACAGAGCCTGACACGCATGATGTGCTTATGCATTCATTCGCAGAAATTGCAGGTTTGCTCATATTCCTATTGGGCGCCATGACTATAGTAGAATTGGTAGATCTACACAAAGGTTTTTCTGTAATCACGCACCGCATCCGCACCAATTCTGTACACAAACTCATGTGGATAGTGGCTTTTGTCACCTTTTTCATGTCGGCAATGCTAGACAACCTTGCCACCACCATCATTATGGTGACGTTGTTGAGAAAACTGATGCCGCGCAGTGATGTGCGTCTCAAACTGGCAGGTATGGTGGTCATAGCCGCCAATGCTGGAGGAGCATTTAGCCCAATTGGTGATGTTACCACCACCCTATTGTGGATTGGGGGGCAGGTGAGTGCTGCGGGTATTGCAACTGTGCTTTTTGTACCATCCATTTTTGTAATGCTAGTGCCGTTGATCCTAATCACGTATCGCATGAATGATTTTGCTGTGCTGCGTGCCCAAATTTCTATGAAAGCAGCTGAGAGAGAAGAGCAAATGCGCGGCAGCAAAACTTTGCTTATCGCAGGCGTCATAGGACTCCTGGCTGTGCCCGTCATCAAATCTCTCACCGGACTACCACCTTTTCTTGGGGTCATCATATCTCTAGGATTTGTGGCGCTCACCTCTACATTTTTTCACAAAAACAAGAGCCAAGATGAGAAATCTCACTACTCTGTAGCACATGCCCTCACCAAGGTAGACATCAGCTCTATCCTGTACTTTATGGGCATACTACTCATGGTATTTGCCTTGCAGCATGCGGGAATATTGGCATGGTTTGCTAGCTTTTTGCAAACCCATTTGCCCAGCCAGCAGCTCATGGTCATAGCCATAGGAGTGCTCTCTGCATTGGTGGACAACGGGTCATTGGTAGCTGCTACACAGGGAATGTTCCCACTGGCAGAATACCCTATGAACGATCCACTATGGGAGTTCATAGCGCTCTGTGCAGGTACAGGTGGCAGCATGCTCATCATAGGCTCAGCGGCGGGGATTGCCATTATGGAAAAAGAAAAAATCACCTTTGGCTGGTATCTGCGTAAGATCACACCCTATGCCATTGCAGGCTTTATAGCAGGAATCATCATATTCATCTTGCAACAATACATATTGCTTAACTTCCTTTAATATAGCTTTTTAACAGCTGCCAAGTGTATTGAAAAGCATGGTTAGCACATAATGGCGAGCTATAAATATTATTTTAAGCTTATTTAAATTTTTATTTATTTGGGCGGCACCCTTTTCTTGGGTATATAGCCACGTGATATAGGAATAAATGATACGCATAAATCCTTGCTCTACATGCCAAGAAAAGGGTCGGTGTATGGCTATTACTCCGCGGTCTTTTGGCTACAAAAAATGCTGCAATTTCGGTTTTCCTTCATCACTCAACCCGCTTTGCAGCTTTTTTGTAGAGCCAAAATCCCTTGCGGGGTAAACCGCCTCCCACCTGCCGCGGCCAGCCGCTAAGGCCAATTTACGACTCATTGTTAGACGCGATAAATCACGGCTCTACAGATCTATCCCGTCTTTGAAACATAATATAAATGCTATTGAGAGTGAGTCAATAGTGCTTTTCAATGCCATTTATAACAATTCATTCTATGAGAACCTTTTCTCTTTTTTGTCAAAAAAGAGAAAATGGCCTTTGCGCCGCTGGCCTAGCCCCGATGCGAGCGGAAATCCTTGCAAAACCCACAGCCTATGCAGCTGCCAGGGTTTTGGGTACTGGAGCGATAGCGGACGTGCCCAAAACACGGCAGATGCGGCTGTGGGTGAGCAAGATTGCAGCGGGCAGCGGGAAATAGCTCCTGAAAATACAATTCCCCGCATGAAAACTCATAAAATTACTGCCTTTAAATTCTTTTGATTCACCTTTCCATGACCATGCACCCCTATTTTATAGATGAATTGATATACGAATCACAAAATAAAAATGACTCTATAAATTGTTGATCAAAAGAGGTTTATACGTGAATTATTGTTATATTTAGATCGTCAAATGAGAAAATTGCATGGAAATTTGGGTTTGAGACAAGTTTATAATACAATTTCGCAGTTGCACGTCACCCTTTGGCTGACCGACAATTTATTTTTGCAATATCAACGGTGGAAGCTGAAAAACCTTAAAGAGTAAGCATTATTTCAAAATCAATTTATTATGTCAAAAGTTTATTGTGAGTATTGCGGAACACATCGCTCAAAAATTGCTCAATTAACGCAGGAATCTTGTTCTAGACACCCACTTGGAATTCATAAAGGAAAACACAAACTGTATGAGGGCTCTGAAAAATCAAAATACGCTTGTAAATATTGTGGAACAGAAAAGTCAACTATTAAACAATTAACAATCAACACTTGTTCTAGACATCCAGACGGTCGAAATAATGGGTGGCATAGTCCGGCGCTATAACTAACACCTTCGGAAATGATTTTTAATTCTATTTGAGGTGTCTGAGTCAAACTTAGGAGATTGAAAAAGTCTCAAAACCAAAAATTGAAACGTATTTCTCATATTTCTATCTCTCAAACCACCATCAAGTGATAGTGAAAGTTAAATAGCATTTACTCGCGGCAAATGATATTGGCTCATGATGTTTGAGTAGAATGAAGTGTTTTTGCTCGATGACATTGTCCATTGCCAATCGTCTTCTCACATACACTCAGCGCTTTATACTCAATTTTGGGTAATCTTTTTAATCCCTTCGCAGATGTCTTTGGAAGTAAAGGGTACGCCTTGCGTTTTGCAGATAGATTTGGCATCAATCAAAAACTTCTCGCGCAAAATTTTCACTAGCTGACCTTGATTTACCTCAGGGACAATCACGTGTGTAAACCCACGAATCATCTCCTCGAGATTCTCGGGTAGCGGGTATAAATACTGCAATTGTATGTGCGCAAAACTCTTACACTCATCAGCATACTGCCTACTTGCAGCCTGTATGGCGCCATAGCTACCGCCCCACCCTATTACGAGTACATCATCTTCCTTTCCACCACATTCAAAGCTGCAATGCGGTATGTGCTGCGCAATGGTATCTACCTTGGCTTGGCGTTGCTTCACCATCAGCTCATGGTTCAATGGCTCATAGCTTACATCACCGGTGATATCTTTCTTTTCCAGACCTCCTACCCTATGTTCCAAGCCCGGAGTTCCCGGAACAGCCCAGTTTCTTACAAAACGAGCGTCTCTGCGATACGGTTCAAAATCTTCTACTGCTTCCGGCACCAAATTTCGCTGTATTTGCGGCAAATCATCCAAAGTTGGAAACCTCCAAGGCTCTGATCCGTTGGCTATATACCCATCGGAGAGCAATATCACCGGTGTCATATGTTCTACGGCTATTCTGGCAGCCTCAAACGCCATATAGAAGCAATCTTGTGGCGATTTTGCTGCCAGCACAGGAATTGGTGCCTCACCATTTCTTCCATAAATTGCTTGTAGCAAATCTGCCTGTTCTGTTTTGGTAGGCAGGCCCGTAGAAGGGCCACCGCGTTGCACATTCACTATCACCAAAGGTATCTCCAGCATCACAGCCAAGCCCATGGCCTCAATCTTCAGAGAAATTCCGGGACCGGAAGAAGTTGTGACGCCCAATGCACCCGCATAAGAAGCGCCAATGGCAGAGCCTATTGCGGCGATCTCATCCTCCGCTTGGAAAGTCTTCACACCAAAATTCTTGTATCTGGATAGAAAGTGCAAAATATCAGAAGCCGGTGTTATTGGGTACCCTCCATAGAACAGTTCCACACCCGCCTTATGTGCCGCTGTCACAAGCCCTATCGCCAGCGCATGATTGCCGGTGATATTTCTATACTTGCCTTTTGGCATGGCAGCGGGCGCTACCACGTATCGCTCAGTGAAAGTGTCCGTCACCTCACCATAATTGTAGCCTGTGCGTAGCATAGTCTGGTTCGCTGCCAAAATCTCCGGCTGCTTAGCAAATTTTTTCTGCAAAAACTCCAATGTGTAGTCCAACGGACGGTTAAAGAGCCAATACACAAAGCCCAGTGCAAACATGTTTTTGGTCTTGTCCTTGTCTTTTACAGATAATGGGCTCTCTTTCAGCGCCTCGCTCACCTGTTGCTGTATGTCCACCTCATGCACCTCATAGTGCGCTTTGGCGTCTATCAGCGGATTGGTGTCAAGCTTAGCAAGCCGTAAGTTACGCGCATCAAAGCCCGCAGTGTTTGCTATCAAAATCCCGTGTGGCTTCAGTTTAGCCTTATTTTTCATAAAGGCAGCGGCATTCATGGCCACCAGTACATCACATTGATCTCCGGGCGAAGTCACCTCCACACTGCCAAAGTGCACCTGAAACCCGGAAACACCGGCTTCCGTACCACCCGGAGCACGTATCTCAGCCGGAAAATCCGGAAAAGTGCTCAGATCATTGCCATAATGCGCCGTAGTATTGGTGAATTCTGAACCCGTCAACTGCATACCATCGCCACTATCACCGGCAAATAGTATCACCACCTGCTTCAACTCCTTGTTCATAGCCTAGTCAGACAAGTTTATTACCTCTGTGATTTCCGGCACATGCTGCTTTATAGTAGTTTCCACACCGGCACGCAGCGTCATTTGATTCACCGGGCAGCCCACACAGTTGCCCAGCAAGCGCACATACACGGTACTGCCCTCTACATTCACCAACTCAATGTCGCCGCCATCCTTGCGCAAAAACGGGCGCAACTCTTCCAGAGCAGATTCTATTTTTTGTAAATTATCCTTATTCATTTCCTCCAATTTATTTAGAGCAGCCCGCCATAGTAGTGATGCGCACCATCTCAGTAGGCGGCAGGTGCTCATTGCGCTCTGCAAGACTCTCCACCATATTTTGTGCTATAGCATAGTATGCATCACGCACAGCCGTATCTTGCTGCAAGGCCGCAGGTCTGCCCACATCACCCGCTTCTCTTATGCTCTGCACCAGCGGCACTTCACCCAAGAAAGGCACATCTAGCTGCTCCGCCAAATTGCGAGCACCTCCTTGGCCAAAAATGTAGTACTTCTTATCCGAGTCCTCCGGTGGGGTAAAGTAGGCCATATTCTCCACAATACCCAGCACAGGCACATTGATAGACTCCAGTTGAAACATAGATACACCCTTGCGCGCATCAGCGAGCGCCACATGCTGTGGCGTGCTCACAATCACCGCACCGGTCACCGGCACCTCCTGCACCAGAGAGAGCTGTATGTCACCCGTTCCGGGAGGCAAATCAACAATCAAGAAGTCCAGTTTGCCCCAATTCGCATCATGTATCAATTGGTGCAGTGCCTTAGAAGCCATCGCCCCACGCCACACCACAGCCTGATTCAGTTGAGCAAAAAATCCAATAGACAGCAACTTTATCCCATAAGCCTCAACAGGCTGCATTTTATTCTTGCCATCCACATCTACAGAAACCGGGCGTGCATCCAGCACATCAAACATCACCGGTAGAGATGGCCCGTGAATGTCCGCATCCAGCAATCCCACAGAAAACCCCATCTTATAAAGAGTCACTGCAAGATTACTCGCCACAGTACTCTTCCCTACACCGCCTTTCCCGGACGCCACAGCTATTATATTCTTTATACCTTCAATCTTGTTACCCTTTATCTGCGGCACCTCTTCCTTTGCCTTCACGCTCACACGCACCTCCACCTCAGCCTTGGGAAAATGATCTATCATTGCACGCGTTAGCGCATCTTGCAGCTTCTTCTTATCGTGCATAGCAGGAGAGGGAGACACAGCATCCAGCATTATCTTATTGCCCATTACCTGCACATTTCGCACCCAATCGCGCGACTGTAACTTCTCCAAAACCTCCTCTACATTCTTTTTGCTAATCATAGTCTACATCAAAACACAAAGATACAAAACAAATTCCGCATACATTCCCCAACAATACTTGCAATATCACTGGTCATAGCCAATTTCCGGCAAGTTTTTTATTAGGAGCTATTTCCCGCTGCCCGCTGCAATCTTGCTCACCCACAGCCGCATCTG
>JAUNRT010000074.1 GCA_030535475.1 Weeksellaceae bacterium
TCAAAAGGTTGCGGTGTGCACAGCAGACAGTAGGCGAAAAGCTAAATAATATTTAATAATCCATCAAAAAGGCATTTAGGAAGCTCATAACCCGCAAAGGATTTTGGCTAAAGCAAAATTTGAGGCAAAAGGGGTTGAAGCCGCCCAACCGGCTGAAAACCCTTTTGCCCACAATTTTACAGCCAAAAGACTGTGGAGTATGAGCCGGATGCCGTCCGCCGCCCAAATAAAAAAAATAATTTTACACTGTACTACTCGGAGTATCTAGTATGCGCTGAAGGATGGTAGCCATGGGTTCTATGGCGTGAGTGTGCTCTATAGATGGTCCTGCTACCCAAACTGTCTTGTAGGTGGCTTGGGTGGCGGCTTTTTCCACTTGGTTCATGCCGCGTATGTAGCGTAGCATTTTGAGGTATTTGCGCAGGTTTTTGTTTTTGTGGAGAAATTTCTCCAGTGCGGTGGTTTTGGTCCCGATTTTCTGCACGTATGGGGTGTTGATGACAGAACAAGGTGTTCCTGAGATTTTCTCTGTCATGACTATATCTGCTGCCCCAAAGTCTACGCAAGCTTGCTTATACTCTTCTGAAACTTCTGCTTCTGCACTTGCAATGAATGGACTGCCCACTGAAACGCCTGCTGCTCCCCAACTCAGTTTTTCTTGCATCTGTGCATGGGTAGCCGTGCCACCCGCTGATATCACCGGAATTTGGCAGTGTGCAGTGAGACTCTCCAGAAGTTCTTTGGGTGAAATGTTGCCGCGATGGCCACCTGCTTCACTATTGACTGCAATGATGGCGTCTGCGCCCAATTTTTCTACTTTTTGCGCAAATTTAAGGTCGGTGACGTCACAGAATACTTTGATGCCCACAGCGTGCGCCTGCTCTATAACTTGTTGAGGATTGCCCAGAGATGTGATGATGAAGTCTGCTCCGTGGCGGCATATTGCAGCCAATTGGGCATCTGTTTTTGGGTTGGCTTTATTGACAATAAGATTGAAGCCAAATGCGCCATGTGGATACTGCTTTTTGTATTGATGTAATTGCTGGATAGCTTGCTCCAAACCCTCTATGCTTCTGTAGTTGAGAGCCGGAATGCAACCGGCGCAACCGGCTTCCATGGCAGCACGCACCATGGCAACATTGGACACCAAAAACATAGGTGCTACGATAAGTGGATGTTGTATGCCAAGTAGTTGTTTGAGGTCCATTGCGCTAGTTTGATGACCAAATGTAATAATTTTTGTGAAAGATGATATGTTTGATTTCTTTATCCAAGCTCAAGTTACATGCTGAACAAGAAAAATAAATTTTTGCGAGAGGGTAAAGGTTATCTAAAAATCTAAGAATCTTTACTTTACAGAATTATTAGCGGAGGATTGTGCCTTATCTGTTTCGGGTAGTGGATGTATCTGAAGTGTTTTGTTGAGCACAATATGTGTGTTGAATAGCGTGCGCATATCTCTTGTTTCCTTGACAGGTGTCATGAGATTTTCGAGAATTTCTACATTGAGAAATTGATTGTTGTAATCCAGGTGTCCATAGCCTGCAATTTTGCCTTCTAGTACTACTATGAAGCTCTTTTCTGAGAGGCTTCTCCCTTTGTCCAGCACTACGCAGTTTTTGGAGGGAAGTCTATGCAACTGAGTAAGCTGTTTTTTCCACTGCTGACGATGTTGGGAAAATTGTTCGGTGAGTTGATTTTTGACATATAATGCCTTTGCACGATTGCTAAATTGCAAAAATGGAAAATCTGTGCTTGTGTTTGCCGCAACTACTTTCAGGCTGTCCGGTTTGTTTTTTGGGATTGTGAGCCCAAACGGTAGGGATTGTCTTGGCACACCAATGCCGGACTTTCTCTGCCGAAGTTCTGCGGCGTTGCGTATAAGTGCAAGCAGGTAACTGCCGGTAGGCTCTGCATGTATATCTCTTATTTCATCTTGCAACTGAATAGAAGTATTGCTTTTGCCGAGCATGAGCGCTCGGGCAGATCTATTCATATTGCTGGCGGCAGTTTGCAACAAGACTTCAGACAATGGATTTCTAAAATATATTATACCCTGATCACCTGGGATTTTTTCTAATAAGGATTCTATGGCTTGAGTGCGGTTTTGTGCAAATGAATTGAGTTCTCTTTTTTGTAGAATATATTTGTCGCGATCTTTTTCTAAAAGCACTTTGAGAATAGCCAAAGTAGCGCGCGTATCTTCTTCTGCACGATGGACTTCTCTAAATGGAATACCCAGATGCTTGGTGAGGTTTTTGAGCCCGTGGGTTTCTGCATCGGGTATTAGTTTTTGGGAGAGCGTCATGGTGTCAAGAGTTTTGCGCTCATACTGATAGCCCAAGGCAGCAAATTCCTGGCGTAGAATTCTATAATCAAATGAAACGCCATGCCCGGTGATCAAGCAGTTTTCTGTGATTTCTACCACTCTCTTGGCAACCTCATGAAAGTGTGGTGCTCTTTTGACCATCTTGTCTGTGATACCGGTGAGTTTTTGCACAAAGTGGTCTATAGGTTTTGAGGGATTGATGAGTGCGCCAAATTGGTCTACAACATTCACTCCATCAAAGCGTAAGATATAAATCTCTATCATACGCTCTGTCCCGGGTTTGCCGTTGGTGGCTTCTATATCAACTACTGCAAAATCCACTTTAAGACTATCTTCTTCTAGTGTTTCTCACACCTAGTGAGCCAAAGAATGTGCGTGTAATTTCACGTGTAAGCGTGCGACCCATGTCGCGCACGAGTGGGCTTCCAAACACTTTTTCTGCAAAAGATTCTTCTTTAGCAGGTCTTCCTCTTCTTGGAGGAGCGGAGGTTGGAGCTTGACTCTTGGCTTCTTCTTCTTGCTGTGTGACTTGATCCATCTTTTCAGTTAGGATTTCATAGGCTGTGCGGCTGTCTAGTGTGCGCTCATAATGCCTAACTAAATCAGAGGATTGTATGATGTTTTGAATCTCTGTAGGTGTGAGTATGTCCATGCGTGAGGCTGGTGCACGCAGGTGTGTATGTACAAGCGGCGTTGGCACCCCTTTCTCATCTAATGCTGTGATGAATGCCTCTCCTATTCCCAACTCTTGAATAGTTACCCCTGCGTTGTAAAACTCAGATATTGGATAATTCTCTACGGCTTTGGTGATTTCGCGTCTGTCTTTGGCTGTGAAACCGCGCATGGCATGCTGCACTTTCAAGCCTAATTGGCTCAAAACATTGTCGGGAACATCGCCTGGGATCTGCGTGATGAAATAAACACCAACACCCTTAGAACGAATGAGTTTCACAACGATTTCTATCTGTTGCAATAAGGCTCGAGAAGCTTGCTGGAATACCAAATGCGCTTCATCTATGAATATACAGAGTTTTGGCTTTTCCGGGTCACCCATTTCCGGGAATACTGAATAAATCTCAGAAAGTAGGGTGAGCATGAAAGTGGAGAAAAGATGCGGTCTATCTTGTATGTCTGTGATACGAAGAATGTTTACCATGGCCTTACCATCTCTGGTGCGTAGCAAATCCATGACATCAAAAGAAGGTTCGCCAAAAAACACATCTGCACCTTGCTGCTCTAAAGCAACGATTTTACGATGTATAGCGCCTAATGTGGCTGGAGATATGGAGCCATAATTGCGAGATAGTTCTGCTTTACCTTCCTCATTGTCGCGCACGTAATTCATGAGTTTTTTCAAATCATTAAGGTCAACCAGTGGTAAGCCATGATCATCTGAAAACTTGAACAATACAGAAATTACGCCGGTTTGCGTTTCATTGAGTTCTAAAATTCGAGAGAGCAAAATCGGGCCAAATTCGGTGACAGTAGCGCGCAAACGTACACCCGGCTCGTTGCTCAAGGATAGAAATTCTACCGGAAAGCCTTTGGCTTCATATGGAATTCCAACATTTTTATGTCTTTCCTGGATGTGTCTGCTCTCTGCATCACCGGGTTGAGCAATACCACTCAAATCTCCTTTTACGTCCATCACAAGAACGGGCACGGCATGGTCTGAGAGCTGTTCACAAATGAGCTGTAATGTTTTGGTTTTACCTGTACCGGTAGCACCCGCAATGAGCCCATGACGATTGAGCGTTTTCAAAGGAATTTTCACCTGCGCTTCGGAAATTATCTCCTCTCCCAATTTTCCAGCGCCTAGGGTCATATAATCACCTTTTGGCTGATATCCGTTTTGTATATGCTGGATGAAATCTTCTTTTTTGCTCATCTTTTCATGTTTTGCCTTGTAGCAAAAGTAATGATTTTTGGGTGAAAAGGCTTTGAATTCTTTCTAAGTATCCAAAGCTTATGAACAAGCTATTTGCTGCCTATAAAGCAGATGTAGTGAAATTGCGCAGAATTTTCTACTTCACATCCTATTCTTTGATCCACTTGATGCCGCAACCCAATGAAGGGATTTGGTTGGCTGGTGGCTCTTCATCATTTAGTAAGCTATTGATAGCGTTTTGTAGATCGTCTCCTGTAGCCTCGCCTTGCATAGGTCTGGTCTCATCAAACTGACCTCTATAGTATAATTTTCCTTTGCCATTGAACACATAAATATCTGGTGTGCAAGCGGCGTCATAGGCTTTTGCTACCTCTTGTGAAGCGTCATATAAATAAGGGAACCTGAAGTTTTTCTCAGCGGCGAGTTTTTTCATATTACCGAATGAGTCTTCCGGGAAAGAAACAACGTCATTTGAGCTCACGGCTACAAATCCTAGCCCGCGATCCATGGCTGCATGTGCCAACTCTACCATTCTATCAAGAATATGCTTTACAAACGGGCAATGATTGCATATAAATACAAGCACAAAGCCTTGTGGATGATCTGCTGAGCTCAGCGTATAATCTCCTGCGTGTGTAGCGTTGGGTAAAGTAAATGGATGATAGTCGCTGTTGAGTGATAACATTTGTGAGGGTGTTGCTGCCATTATTCTTCTGAGTTTTCGTGATTATTATTTTTCTGAAAATAATCCTTAATGCTGTTATGCAGGAGTTCTATGCCTTTTTGAGCAAGGGTTTCAGTGAAATCTTTGCGAGACAGACCCGGCTTTTCAAAGAAGAAAATTTTCGTTTCTGTAGGTGTAGCTACGGCTATGTAAGCGGTTTTAGGATCGGCTCCATGTTCATCTTTTTCTGATCCTGCTACTCCTGTAGTGGATACTGCAAAATCTGTACTAAACATTTTTCTGCAGTTAATTGCCATGTTTTTCGCGACCTCTTCGTTCACAACTCCTTTCTGATTGATAAGATTTTCTGAAATTCCGAGAATATCTGTTTTTACCTTCTTGTCATAGGCTACAAGTGCTCCTTTGAGATACATAGATGAGCCGGAAACTGTGGTTATGAGATTGGCTATGCGACCGGAGGTGAAACTCTCTGCTGATGATATGGTAAAGCTATTCTCCTTATGCAATGACGCCAATTTTTCTTCCCAGTTTTCAAATGGGATGATGCTGGCTGAGGGAACAATTTTCATGAGGTCTTCAGACAATTTTTTGAGATTGTCTTGCAGTTCATCCTGATTTTTTGCTAAGCCACTCAAGCGTAGCTTTACTTTGCGCTTGTTGGGCAAATATGCCAAGCTGTAATGCTCCGGCAAACTTTCCTCAAAGTCTTGGAGTTTCACCGCCAGTTCGCTTTCAGGGATGTTTTCTGTATATACGTACACAAATCTGAAGTACCCATCGCCTACTTGCTTTTGCAGTTTGGGCATGATGGTGTTTTCCAATGCATGTTGCAATTCTGAAGGAACACCAGGCAAATTGACAATGATTTTTTCCTTGAACTCTGTCCAGATTGCAGGTGCTGTACCCACCTCATTCTGAATGGGTTGTGAACCTTTCGGCACCAATGCTTGTTTATTATTGAGCTGGTTCATGGGCCTTTTCGCTTCTTTCTTGAAGTAGTTTTGGATCCATTCTAGTGCTTCTACATGCTCAATCAATGGTAGATTGAGCAATTCTGCCATGGCATCACGCGTTTTATCATCCAAAGTAGGTCCTAATCCTCCGGAAGTGATGATGATGTTGTGCTCTTGCATGGCGTATTGTATGGCCGCTACTATGGCTTTTTTGCTGTCTGAAACGGTGGTGATATTACCCACCAAAATACCATTGGCCAATAGCTGACGACAAATTTCTCCCGAGTTGGAGTCTAGTGTTTCGCCGAGCAGCACTTCATCGCCTATGATTACAACGGCTGCTTTTCTGAGCTGGATATCACTGGCTATACTCAATGAATGTGTTTCTCTGCGTGATAAGATGAGCGCACCAATGGGCTACTCTCTACATGTATGAATCCGAGAGATTTGGCAAATTCACCTAGTTGGTTGAACTCCTCTGGTGTGATGAATCTCTTAACAGGCAAGTGGCGCTTGGATGGCTGCAAATACTGACCTAAGGTGATGACATCTACGCCTGCATTTCTCACGTCTTCTATGGCTTCATACACCTCATCGAGGGTTTCACCCAGGCCGAGCATGATTCCGGTTTTGGTGCGTCTTTGTCCATTGTCTTTTAGGTATTTGAGCACGTCTAGTGATCTCTCATACTTGGCTTGTATGCGCACTTCGCGGGTCAAACGCTTCACGGTTTCCATGTTGTGTGAAATGACTTCCGGTGCTACCTCTAGCATGCGGTCTAGATGTTTGGTAATGCCTTGAAAGTCCGGAATCAGGGATTCCATGGTGGTGCCCGGGCTTATGCGGCGCACGGCATTGATGGTTTCTGCCCATAGGATGGAGCCCATGTCTGGCAAATCATCTCTATCTACAGAGGTGAGCACTGCATGCTTGATTTTCATAAGATGTATGGAACGTGCAACTTTTTCCGGTTCTGCCCAATCTACCGCTCCGGGTCTGCCTGTTTTCACGCCACAAAATCCGCAGCTACGCGTGCATGTGTTGCCCAAAATCATGAATGTGGCTGTGCCTTCGCCCCAGCATTCGCCCATGTTTGGGCAGCTGCCGCTCTGGCATATGGTGTTGAGCTCATACTTATCTACTAAGGTGCGCAGGTCACGATAGTTTTTGCCATTGGGTAATTTTACTCTCAGCCATTTGGGTTTGCCTCCACGTGATAGTCCGTCTTCTACTGTACTGGCTGTTGCAAGCGTGCTCATAAATTTACTTAAACTTTAATTGCAAATTTACGCTTTTTGTATGAAAGCGGTGATGCTGTATAGTGGGTGTGCTATGGATAGCATCAAATTTGGCTGCGCTAGGATGTGCTATGCTATGCATAGCATAAAAAAATTGGCCAGCCATTGTGGGTTGGCCGAGGCAGGAATTGCAGCGGTATCCTTGTGCAGGCTGTGCATAGTACAAAACCGCGGCTGCCGGTACCGGGTCGCAGCTCATCTGCGAGAGTGTGCCGGCAGCCGCAGGTATTGTATGCACAGACCAACAAGATACAAGCGGAAAGTCCGGCCCTGTTTTTGGCTGCCCTTGCCTTGGCCAAAACAGGGAGCCTCCCAAAAAAAAATTAAAATAATAAAAAAACGCCCCGCAAAAATGCGAGGCGTTGAGTGTCTAAGCTGAAGCTAATGCTTACTGCTTGATGATTTGCTGTGAAGACACGTTACCGTCAGCATCTGTGATCTGGATCACATAAGTGCCTACTGGCAAAGTGTTTACATCAAATTTGTTGTCAACAACTTTTTGAGTGCTGATTACAGCGCCAGTGTTGTTGAAGATCTGTACCATCTCTACATTGGCACCTTCTATAGATACGATGTTTCTTGCAGGGTTTGGATATAGTGTAGCTCTCTGTGCAGTAGCGTTTACTGTGCTCATTGTCACTGTAAATGGTCCTACCCAAGCACATGGCTCGCCGTCTTGGCCTGCTACTCTGATGTAGAAATCATAAGTTCTACCAGCATGCAAACTAGTTCTGAGGTAAGGCATAGTTCTGTTTGCCATACCAAAGTTTGGATTGTTTGGCGTGTAACCAGGCTCACCGGCAGATAGGTCATACAATTGTCCAGGCTCACCACCCAATACATCAAACTCAAGTCTGTATGGAGAGATGTGAGTGATTTGCACGTCAGCTGTAGATAGTCCGCAAGTGTCTTCATCTGGCTCTTCTGTAGTATTGAATGTTACAAATACCCAGTTTGAGTAGTTGCCTTCTGCACATACCGCACGCACGTAAGCATCATAACCAGTTGCAGGCTCTAGACCTTCTAGTTGGTAAGAAGTAGATGTAACTGTAACAGCATCTTGCTCATATGGCTCAACGTTCTCTACATCATATACTACTTGCCAAGCTGTTTCTGTACCACCTGCATTCCATGTAAGGGTAGCAGAGTTGTGTGTGATCTGTGTAGCTTGTAAAGTGTTTGGTGTAAGGCAATCTTCTGCAAATTCAGTAGCAGTGATAGAAAGCTCTCTGAATCTTACGCTTCCTGTGCCGCCTGTCATGGTAACGCTGAAGTGTACTTGGTCATAAGCAGAAACATCTACGCTAGCTGTGCCAGTGATATAGTTTGTAGATGTAGGTGAGAAATTTTGAGAGTGGATAGAGTTGTGTGCATCATCCATTACGTTGAGCGTAACTACTCTATTATTACCTGCACCAAATGTAGCAAGGTCAAAAGCTATTTCTATAGCGTTCACACCAGCAACATCTATGTCTGGAGATGTAAAGCCTTGGCCTGCACCAAATCTCACATATCCACCTGCAGCAGTTTGGAATGTAACTCCTTCTGTAGTAGTGAATCCGTCTGCAAGGAATTGGTCATACAAAGCTTGCGTAGTCAAAGTGTTCACATAGTCAAGAGCAAGACCATCTGTAGGGTCTGTAGGCTCTGTGTCACCTAGCAATGTCCAAGTGATGTTATCAACAACTGTTTGACGGTTACCTGTTGTAGAACCCACGTTTTTGATAGTGATTACAGAAGCACCTGTAGCATTGATAGCAACCTCTGCTGTGTGCACAGTAGCATCAGCACCAGTCTCTGAACCAAACACAGGGCCTTCCCATACTTGAACGCCATCTACCAAAACCTCCAATTGGCGCGGTGTAGCACCTGTAAAGGCTTTGCGATACTGAAAAGAAAATGTAGCAACATCTGACAATGTAGTTGTGATATACGAGTCAGAAGCTCTTCTGATCATGATACCCTCGCCATTGATTGCATAGTCTGCTTCATTTCTAGCCTCTCCAACAGACCATGTGTTGCCATGCGTACCCTGGAAAGTAGTAGTAGTGTAAGTGCCTCCCGGAAGGCCTTCTAAACCTGTAAAGGTTTCCGTAAACGTTTGTCCAAAGAGCATGCCTCCGAAGACCAACGCAAAAAGAAAGGTAATTTTCTTCATAAAAAATAATTTTGGATTAGTGATTATTAAAATTTAATTGATTGCAGAAATTGAAAAAGTTTTTTTTCCATTCCGCAACTTACAGCCACAAAGTTAACCAAATGAATATCAGTTGTAGGTTAACTGTAGTTTAAGTTTTGTGATTTAACAAAAGATTAACGGCTGGTAAATGCCTAATTTTGCAGTAATTGATGCCGAAATAGATGGCGAGTTCATGGTCTAGATATTTGTGATCTAAGTGTTCGTACTCTTCAATTTTCTCGCTTTTACATCCTTGTAGGCTACTTTTTCTCGATACAATACTACTAATTTCTGATGATTCTCTAATTTCTGAATTTCCTAAAGTATAATTCTACTTGGAACCTTGAAATTTTATACTATTTACAATCAATTCATCTTGGCGCAAGTAGGTACCAATCTATGATTTTGAAAAATATTTCATGTTTGGTGTGTATATATGCTACATAGTATTCGCAGCTGAAAAGGATGATTTTTTTTGGCTATAAAGCGCCAAAAGTTTATACAATTAACATTTTATATCTACCTTAGAGCCGAAAAAAATAAATTATCACATGAATTTTCAATTGAGTGAAGAGCATTTAATGATACAGCAAGCAGCGCGCGACTTTGCGCAGCAAGAGTTGCTACCTGGAGTCATAGAGCGAGATGATGCACAAAAATTTCCTGCCGAGCAAATCAAAAAAATGGGTGAGCTTGGATTTTTGGGTATGATGGTAGATTCCAAGTACAATGGGTCTGGTATGGACACCTTGTCTTACGTACTAGCTATGGAAGAACTCTCTAAGGTGGATGCCTCTGCTTCTGTAGTGATGTCTGTAAACAACTCTCTAGTATGCTGGGGTCTTGAAACATTTGGCACAGAAGAGCAAAAAGAAAAATATCTGAAGCCACTGGCCAGCGGCGAAAAAATCGGAGCATTCTGTCTATCAGAGCCGGAAGCGGGTTCGGACGCAACCTCTCAGCGCACTACTGCTGTGGACAAAGGTGACCACTACTTGCTCAACGGCACCAAAAACTGGATCACAAACGGTAACTCTGCTTCCATATATTTGGTGATAGCGCAGACAGATGTAGATAAAGGCCACAAAGGCATCAATGCTCTTATCGTAGAAAAAGGAATGGACGGATTTGTAGTGGGCAAAAAAGAAGACAAACTAGGGATTCGCGGATCAGACACGCACTCTTTGATGTTCACAGATGTGAAGGTGCCTAAAGAAAATCGCATCGGCGAAGATGGTTTTGGGTTCAAGTTTGCCATGAAAACACTCAGCGGTGGACGTATTGGTATTGCCTCACAAGCATTGGGCATTGCAGCCGGCGCTTATGAGCTTGCCTTGAAATATGCACAAGAGCGCAAAGCATTTGGCAAAGAAATCATCCAGCACCAAGCTATAGCATTCAAGTTAGCAGAAATGCATACTGAGATAGAAGCCGCCAGAATGTTGGTTTACAAAGCCGCTTGGGAAAAAGACAACAAAATCAATTATGACCTTTCAGGTGCTATGGCCAAGCTCAAAGCCTCTGAAGTGGCCATGAAAACCACAGTAGAAGCTGTACAGATACACGGCGGATATGGTTATGTGAAAGAATACCATGTAGAACGCCTGATGCGTGACGCCAAAATCACCCAGATATATGAAGGCACATCAGAAATACAGAAGATAGTAATTTCCCGTGCAATCGCCAATAAATAATAAGATGCGCAACATGCAATAATATTAGAACAGCCTTTTACTGGCTGTTTTTTTTAATTTTTTGTAACAAAATTCTCATTCAAAACTACTTATAGCGTGTGAGTGACATCCAAAAGAAAAATGAGTTTACAGACCTCATAGAGCAGAATCAGGGTATCGTGCACAAAGTTTGCCGCATGTACACCCAGGATGCTATGGCGCATGATGACCTTTTTCAAGAGATTGTGCTACAACTCTGGCGCAGCTATGACAGCTTCAAGGGCGACTCTAAATTTTCTACTTGGATGTACCGTGTGGGCATTAACACCGCCATCACGTTTTATCGCAAAAAGAAAAACCGTCCAGAGTATCAGAGCATAGAGCTACAGCACTTCCGCATTGCGCATCAAGAGCAAGATGAAAACTTGGAATATCGCATGCAGATGCTGCACAAAGCCATTGAGCAGCTCAATGATGTAGAACGTGCCCTCACATTGCTCTATCTGGAAGATCTCCCTTACAACGAGATCGCAGACACCATGGGTATTACCGCAGTGAACGCCCGTGTGAAAATGAATAGAATTAAAAAGAAATTGAAAGATATACTAACTCCACATATAGCATGAGCGAACCCTTTAATTTAGATAGTTTCAAGTCTGATTGGCAGAAAATCCCGGACGAAAAACACTATCAAAGCACAGAAATATTCCAGATGCTGCAGCGCAAATCTATGAATGCAGCCCGCTGGATATTTCTCATAAGCGTACTAGAGCTCGTCTTGACCACTATATCCGTGATTGCCACCTTGGCATCACCACAAGTGCGCATTGCACATGATGACATGTTTAGCAAAATAGGCAATTCCACATTCATTATAGACTTGCTATATGTATGTTCTATCGTCACAGTGATAGTGTTCACCTATTTGTTTTTCCAGCAATACCGCCGCATAAGCGTAGAATCATCTGTGAATGACCTTACACATCATATACTCAAATTTCGGCGATTGGTCAACTACTACTTTCTTATAAACGTAGCGCTTTTGTTTCCCATCATCATACTCTTTGTATGGGTGGCATTGGCGGGTGTTCCGGAGGCCGAACTCACCTCATCCCAATTTTATACCATACTGGCCATAGTAGCATTCGTGCTCATCACCATCACATTGGTATTCTATTGGCTGTACTATTACCTCATTTATGGCACATTCCTACGCAAGCTCAGACGCAACGCTCGAGAATTAGACAAGATCAAAAACCTTACTACAGATTGATGTTTCATAGTCTATTGCATTGATGATTTTTTAATTTTTTTTTGGGCGAGCCCCTCCCCATTTTTATAAATTTCTGATTTTTGAAGCATAAAAATGGGGAGGGTCGGGTCATCCGCTAGTAGTACACATGCACCATCGGGCGGTCAGTCTTGCCGGTCTGTTTTCGTTAGTCTCTCAACCAGCCCAGCAAGCTTCCCGCAGCCGCAGGTGCTTATGTGTACTTCCGCTTCTACCCCTCTCGCGACCGCATCCTGCGCTCATTGATTGTAAATTACGGAATATCCTGCACGGCCTAGGTTTATTGACTTTTGGCATTCTTATTCCTCAGACAGCATTCAAAGTTTTGATAACACAGCAATTTGGAGGCAAGAAAATGTGTGAATTAGAATACTCGGCAAGCAGATTAAATAGAACTTGTTTAATGTAAAAAAAGTATGGAACAACTTACTTACAAACACTTAAAA
>JAUNRT010000075.1 GCA_030535475.1 Weeksellaceae bacterium
TATATTATTCTGGATGCTATTATTTACAGAAAGCGTGAGTTTGATCTTTGCTCAGATGAAAAAATTTGCAGGTTCGGGATATTATTTTTTTCTTTGCCGCACGAATTGTTCATTTACATATTGAAAATGTTATCAAGAAAGGTGGAGGGAATAGACCCATGGAAACCTTAGCAACCTGTCGCTTTTGCGAAAAGGTGCTACATTCTACTCAAACAGATATTATGAGATAGATAGCAGGACAACTTTTTACCATTTTTAGGTAGCATTTTCAATTTTAGAATATTTTTTTTAGATTGAAACTACAGCTACATTTACTCACCGTCAATATATTTGAAACCTCCGGCAGGAAGATTACGGATATTTTCCTACGAGATGAGATATTCATTCAACCTCTTTTCAGTGCACCGGTTAACTGGATAAAGCATTCATTAACAGGTTACACTTCTGTTTCCGGAAAACAAGATCTGCTAACAAGTCTGATCTCTTTTCATAAAGCATTGAATATAAAGCAGTTCAACGCGATTTACCCTCGCAAACTTGATAATGCTTATGATGGATTTTTTAATGATGACCTTAAGTCTTTTAGCACAAAAGAAATTGCAGGAATATTTTTATTAATGCTAAAGCTATTGAATATTCACCGACTCTTCTGTATAATTGACGCTAGTGTTGGCGCATTCATCGCCCGGGAAATGACGGCAAATTCATCACCTCGAGGCGCAAAATTTATTGCCGTTGCTTCTTATTACAAAACCTCACATTACCAATTTCTGAAAATATACCCTAAACACGTAATTACACCTTCCTATGGCAAATTTTGAAACCCTGGCCATACGCTCTCAAACAGAAAGAAGTCAATACTGCGAACATTCTGTTCCTGTATATCTCACTTCCAGTTTTATATTTGATGATGCTGAAGATATGCGCGCCAGCTTTGCAGAAGAAAAAGAAAAAAACCTATACAGCAGGTACAGCAACCCCAACACCAATGAGTTTGTAGATAAAATAGTGAAAATGGAAGGTGCAGAAAGCGGCTATGCTTTCGCAACAGGAATGGCTGCCATCTATTCCACCTTTGCAGCATTACTCAACGCCGGAGATCATGTGGTGAGCTGCCAGTCAGTGTTTGGAGCCACACATACCCTGTTCACAAAATATCTCCCCAAATGGAATATAAGTACTACATATTTTAAGGCAGGAGCAAGTTATGATGTTGAAAAGTTAATCCAACCAAATACCAAAATTTTATATTTAGAAACTCCTACCAATCCTGCAATAGAAATTCTTGATCTGGAATTTTTTGGAAAAGTAGCCAAAAAGCATAATCTTATCCTGGTTGTAGACAACTGTTTTGCAACACCTTATCTACAGCAGCCTATCAAATTTGGAGCCGATCTAGTCGTACATTCCGCAACTAAGTTAATAGATGGCCAAGGCAGAGTTTTAGGTGGCGTTTGTGTAGGAAAAGCAGATTTGATACAAGAAATTTATGCGTTCTCCAGATTAGCCGGACCATCCTTATCAGCATTCAATGCGTGGGTACTAAGCAAAAGTTTAGAGACCTTGGCGGTAAGGGTAGAAAAGCATTGCAAAAATGCGCTAAAAGTGGCTAAATTTCTAGAAGAACATCCCAATGTAGATTTGGTGAAATATCCTTTTTTGCCATCACATCCCAATTACAATATTGCCAAAAAACAAATGAAAGCTGGCGGCAATATAGTTGCATTCGAGATCAAAGGCGGTATAGATGGTGGCAGGAAGTTTCTAGACAAGATCAAAATGTGTTCCTTGTCTGCCAATTTAGGGGATACCAGAACTATTGTAACACATCCGGCATCCACCACACATTCTAAGCTTAGTGATGTAGAAAGGCTGGAAGTAGGCATTTCACCCGGCTTAGTAAGATGTTCGGTGGGTTTAGAAAATGTGAAAGACATTATAGAAGATCTTAAGCAAGCACTTGAAAGCGAGTAAATCTGAATCTGTAGAAAATGACTCCTCTAACTATTTCAACACCTAAAACAGAAAAACAATAGAAATTATCCCATCCATGAAGAACACCAATCAGCTTTATAAAGCCTTACAACAAAGAATTCTGGTACTAGACGGTGCAATGGGCACCATGCTTCAACGCTATCAATTTGATGAGGAAGATTATCGCGGCCAGCGGTTCAAAGACTGGAACTCTCTTGTAAAAGGCAACAATGATCTTCTTTCAATCACACAGCCAAAAGCCATAGAAGAAGTCCATAATAAATATTTGGAAGCCGGCGCAGACATTATCGAAACCAATACATTTTCTGCAACTACTATTGCAATGGCAGATTATCAAATGGAAGATTTGGTTGATGAACTTAATTTTGAAAGTGCTAAAATCGCTAGAAAAGTTTGTGACGAATTCACTGCAAAAAATCCTGATAAACCTAGGTTTGTGGCAGGTTCCATAGGTCCAACTAACAAAACGGCATCACTGTCACCTGATGTGAATGACCCAGGCTATCGGGCCATTAGCTTCAATGAACTTAAAACTGCTTATAAGCAGCAGTGTGAAGCGCTCCTAGCAGGCGGATGCGACATTCTGCTCGTTGAAACTATCTTTGATACGCTCAACGCTAAAGCAGCACTTTTCGCTATTGACGAAATTCAAGATGCAAGAAAAGTTCATATTCCAATTATGGTATCCGGTACAATCACCGACGCTTCCGGCAGAACATTAAGCGGACAAACAGCTGAAGCATTTTTAATTTCGGTGTCACACCTTAATTTGCTAAGCGTAGGTTTTAATTGTGCTTTAGGAGCTAAACAGCTCACACCCTATCTAGAAACACTTTCAGCAAATTCAGATTTTCACATTTCTGCCTATCCTAATGCTGGTCTTCCCAACGCTTTTGGGCAATATGATGAATCACCTGCACAGATGGCTAGGCAAATCCAAGAATATTGTGAAAAAGGACTTATAAATATTGTTGGAGGCTGCTGCGGTACTACGCCAGATCATATCCAAGCCATCGCCAGTTTGGTGAAAAATTATGAACCTAGAAAAGTCAATGTAAAAATCTAATGAGTTATCAAAACATCTTGTGCATTCACTGCTCAAGGCTACTAAGACAACTTGTTACATTGCCAACAGAATTATGAAATATTTAAAACTATCCGGCTTAGAACCTTTGGTTATCACACCGGAGTCTAACTTTATAAATGTCGGAGAACGCACCAATGTTGCAGGCTCTAAAAAGTTTCTAAGATTGATCAAAGAAGAAAAATTTTCAGAAGCATTAGAAATTGCTCGACATCAGGTGGAAGGCGGGGCACAGATTCTTGATGTAAATTTTGATGATGGTCTCTTGGACGGGAAATACTGTATGGTAAAATTTCTCAACCTCATTGCTTCTGAACCAGATATAGCTAGAATCCCTATCATGATAGATTCATCCAAATGGGAAATTCTGGAAGCAGGATTGCAGGTAGTTCAAGGCAAGTGCGTTGTAAACTCTATCAGCCTAAAAGAAGGCGAAGAGCAATTTATTCATCAAGCCAAACTCATTAAAAGATTTGGAGCCGCAGTAATTGTAATGGCATTTGATGAGATTGGACAAGCTGATACATTTCAGCGCAGGATTCAAATTGCACAAAGATCCTATGATATTTTAGTTAACGAAGTCCAGTTTCCCGCAGAGGATATCATTTTTGATTTGAATATTTTTCCGGTTGCTACCGGCATGGAGGAACACCGCCGAAACGCCCTCGATTTCATAGAAGGCACCGCTTGGGTTAGAGAAAATCTTCCTCACGTTTCAGTAAGTGGCGGTGTTTCAAATGTATCTTTCTCTTTTAGAGGAAATGATAGCGTGCGCGAAGCCATGCACTCAGTTTTTCTATATCATGCCATAAAAGCAGGAATGAATATGGGTATTGTAAATCCTGCTATGCTAGAGGTTTATGATGAAATTGCTCCGGAATTGCTACAGTTGGTAGAAGATGTCATATTAGACCGAAGAGAAGATGCCACAGACCGCTTGCTGCAATATTCAGAAAAACATAAATCTGTAAAGAAAGAAGTTTTGGAAGATCTGCAGTGGCGTGAAAATCCCTTGCAAGACAGAATCACGCATGCCTTGGTGAAAGGTATAGATAGGTTTATTGAAGAAGATGTAGAGCAAGCCAGGCAGCAAGTCTCACGCCCTTTGGATGTCATAGAAGGTCATCTTATGACAGGTATGGGCGTTGTTGGCGATCTATTTGGCAGCGGAAAGATGTTTCTCCCGCAAGTTGTGAAATCTGCGCGCGTGATGAAAAAAGCAGTAGCTTACCTTCAGCCATTTATAGAGGCAGAAAAAGACTCAGCTCAAAAATCTAATGGCAAAATTCTACTGGCTACCGTAAAGGGTGATGTTCACGACATCGGAAAAAATATTGTAGCCGTGGTTCTAGGTTGTAATAATTATGAAATTATTGATCTGGGTGTAATGGTGCCGGCAGATAAAATTATTCAAGCTGCAGTAGAAAATCAGGTTGATGTTATTGGCTTGAGCGGACTTATAACGCCAAGTCTTGATGAAATGGTACACATTGCCGATGAACTGCAGAGCCAAAATCATAATTTTCCTTTATTAATTGGTGGCGCCACCACATCCAAAGCACATACCGCTGTAAAGATAGATCCTAAATACCAAGGTGCTGTTATACATGTGAATGATGCTTCCAGAGCAGTAGGCGTTGTAAGCTCACTTGTAAACCAGAGAAATAGCGACTATTTAACAAACCTCAAATTTGATTATGCAGATTTTCGCGAAAAGTTTTTAAGCAGACAGATCCAAAAAGAATATCTACCCATAGAAGAAGCCAGAAAAAACAAATTCTTGATAAATTGGGAAGAAGCAGAAATCGTAACACCAAATCAAGTAGGAATTCAAATTATTGAAAACCAAGATTTAGCAGAGTTAGTAAAATTTATTGACTGGTCACCATTTTTTAGAAGTTGGGAACTTCATGGCAAATTCCCACAGATTTTAGAGGATGAAGTAGTGGGAGAACAAGCAAAGGAACTGTTTCATGAGGCGCAGAATATGCTGAGAGATATAATTGATGGAAAACTACTGCAGGCCAAAGCTGTTTATGGTATTTTCCCGGCAAATACTGTGAATGATGATGATATCGAAGTGTACAATGAAGAAAATGAAACTGTAGCTATTTTCAGAACCTTACGCCAGCAGCTTAAGAGAAGTGAAGGTAAAAAATATTATGCCTTAGCAGACTTTGTTGCGCCAAAAACTTCAGGCATCCGGGATTATGTTGGTGCTTTTGCAGTAACAACAGGATTTGGTACAGAAGACCTTGTAAAGAAGTTTCAGCAAGATCGCGATGATTATAATGCTATTATGGTTAAAGCCCTGGCAGACCGATTGGCAGAAGCTTTTGCAGAGTATCTTCATCAAAAAGTCAGAAAAAGCATTTGGGCTTATGCCGCAGATGAAAATTTAGACAACGAGCAGCTCATTCGTGAGCAATACCTTGGCATCCGACCTGCACCAGGCTATCCTGCGTGCCCAGATCATCTGGAAAAACAAACAATTTGGGAGCTATTACAAGTAAAAGAGAACATTGGCCTAGAGCTCACAGAAAGTTTAGCCATGTTTCCTACCGCAGCTGTCTCAGGATATTATTTTGCCAATCCACAGGCCAAGTATTTCGGGGTAGGTAAAATCACAGAAGATCAACTGGAAAACTATGCAGAGCGAAAAAACATGGATATAGAAACTGCCATCAAATGGTTAAGACCAATCCTGGCAGAAAAATAATGAATCAAAAACATGAAAATTACCGAACACATACAAGCCGCCCAAGGCAAAACACTATTTTCTATAGAAATCATACCACCTCCAAAAGGAACAGGAATAGAAGATCTTTATAAAAATATAGATCCACTCATGGAATTCAAACCGCCTTTTATTGATGTGACAACTTCCAGAGAAGAATATGTATATCTGGAAAAAGGCAACGGTTTGGTAGAAAGAAAAATCACCAGAATGCGCCCCGGCACATTAGGCATCTGTGCGTCTATACAGTATAAATACAATGTAGATACAGTACCACATGTACTTTGCGGCGGGTTCACCAAAGAAGAGACAGAATACCTCTTGGTAGATTGCCTGTACCTAGGCATTGACAACGTCATGGCACTTCGCGGCGATGCCATGAAAGGCGAAAATCATTACAAGGCTACCAGTGGCGGCCATAAATATGCGGGAGATCTAGTAGCACATATCGCAGACATAGGACACGGCAAATTCCTTACAGATGAAGAGCGCACTTCAGACCATAACAAATTCTGCATAGGTGTCGCCGGCTACCCGGAAAAACATATAGAAGCGCCGTCCATGAAATATGATCTGCAGCGCTTAAAAGAAAAAGTAGATGCAGGCGCAGATTATGTAGTCACACAAATGTTTTTCGACAATCAGAAGTATTTCCAATTTGTAGAAGAAGCCAGAGCTATAGGCATCACAGTACCCATAATACCGGGCATAAAACCGCTAGCTACAAAATCTCATCTTTCCATGTTGCCCAAAACATTCAAGATAGATTTACCAGAAGAACTAATCAAAGCGGTGTCGTCAGCAAAAGACAACGCAGCAGTGCGGCAAGTAGGCATAGAGTGGACCGTATCACAGTGCAAAGAACTATTGGAATTTGGAGTACCCGTACTTCATTTCTATTCCATGGGCAAGAGCGAAAACATCCAGAAAATTGCCAAAGAACTATTCTGACAAATTTTCTTCAGCAAGGCGGCTCCCATTTATTTGAAAACGGATAATTGAACATTTCGGCAGTGTCCGGCCATAAGATATTTGTAGCAAATTTAAGTAGCAACATTACATTTTTTTATTTTTTTTGATTTGGGCGGCACCCTTTTCCGGGCAATAATCGGCATAGCTTTTTGATTAAGGATTTTGAAAAGAAAACCACTATAATTTTCAAAAATTCGGCCATACCAAAGCCCGGAAAAGCGTCGGTGTACGGCTATTACTCCGCGGTTTTTTGGCTGCAAAATTGTGGCAAAAAAGTTATTCTGCATCCGCGCCATACCTTTTTTGCTCACATTTTGCTTTAGCCAAAAAACCTTGCGGGGTAGCCGCCTACCACCTGCCGCGGCCAGCAGCTAAGGCCATTTTACTTCGCTAACGCCATTCCTCAGTAAAATTTAGAGTTTTTGTAAACTTTTCAACCGAACCTGATTCGAGAAAATGGAGTGTCGCTTAGAAGTGAGTTTTTAGCATAATTTAAATAGAAACGGCATATTACAAGCAAGTTTCTTGACTTTTATCGAATTAGTAAGAACTTATCTTATCCTCCTCAATTTCAAAGATTTACTTTGCCAAAGTTACCGGGTGCTATTGACATAATTGCATAATTTTTCTCACTGATTGCAGTAAAGAACCACTTTGGCAAAGCTTCGTATTATCTTACTGAAGCAACTTTTCCAAAGTGTGATTTATTCTGCGCTAATGCTTCAATTTATTCGCCACTTCTCCGCTGCTACTCGCAACTTTGGCAAAGTAAGATTTAGCTACGCAAAGTTTGAGTTTATTGGTCAACTAAACTTCGTAAGGGTGAAAGAATTACTTTGCCAAAGTTACCGGGTGCTAATAATTTAATCGTTGAATTCATCTCTCTGATTGCAGAAAAGAATCGATTTGGCAAAGTTTCGTTTTAACTTGCTGAAGAAACTTTGCCAAAGTGTGATGTATTCTGCGCTTTGGCTTAAATACATTGCGTCACTCCTCCGATTCTACTCGCAACTTTGGCAAAGTAGGATTTAGCTACGAAAAGTTTGAGTTTATTGGTCAATTAAACTTTGCAAGGTTGAAAGAATTACTTTGCCAAAGTTACCGGGTGCTCTAAACATAATCCTTTAATTCTTCTGCATGATTGATAAAAGAACCACTTTGGCAAAGTTTCGTTTTATCTTGTTGAAGAAACTTTGCCAAAGTGTGATGTATTCTGCGCTTTGGCTTAAATACATTGCGTCACTCCTCCGATTCTACTCGCAACTTTGGCAAAGTAATAGTTTCAATTTTCGTAACTTCGAGACGTTTGTGCAAATTAGATTGTGGTGATTTGCCTTTAGACTTTTGGCACAAAAAACCCTCAGTCACTCTGTTTTCTCAGTGAAAAATTCTTGCTCGTCACTTCGAGACGTTTTTTGTGCAGTTAATATTTTGATGATCTTTCTGCCGGTTTTGGCATAATAAACCCTCAGTGACCATGTTTACTTTCAGTGACCGTACTTTTTTTCAGTGAACGTGTAGCTAACGATTGTAGAGACGTTGCAATGCAACGTCTGTACTATGCAACTTTCCTAACAAGCAATGCAATATCATTACAACCAATGCAATATCTGTACAAGCAGTACAACAAAATGGCCTTGTGCTGTATGGCCTAGCCCCGATGCGAGCGGAAATCCTTGCAAAGCCTACAGCCTTTGCAGCTGCCGGGGTTTTGGGTACTGGAGCGATAGCGGACGTGCCCAAAACCCGGCAGATGCGGCTGTGGGCGAGCAAGATTGTAGCGGTCAGCGGGAAATAGCTCCTAAATTTTTTTATGCTATTGCATGCTTTTTTTTGTATTTCTTTAATGTTTGGCTCGATGCTGTTATGGCTATGATGTTTCATTGCTTTTTGTGCTTGCGGGCTAGATCGCCCTTAAAGACGTTGGACAGGTGCTTTGGAGCTCTTTGTCAGTTACAAACTCCAAAAATTGGTGCTCTATTTTGCGCCAAATTTGCAATTTTTTATGTTTTTGCTAACTTGTTTTCTTTTTACTTTTGACCTGAAACTATGGGCGCTCAAAAACCGAATATATGGCCAACGTTACTTCCCAACATATTCTCAATACTTCTGCTCAGCTGTTGGGCTTTTGTCTTATTGTGATTACTTCCTTGCATTTTACGAATTATAAAGAGCAAACCTATATAGACGAAGGGGTTACAGGTATTGCTATTGTGCTTATTGCTTCTTCTATGCTTTCTTTTGCTGCTATTCGCACTGAAAATGCGCGTAAAGAAAAATTTTTTGAAAATCTTGCCGATTACTTGTTTATTGTGGCGCTTACTGGTATTGCGGTTTTGCTTGTATTTCTTTTCATGCATACTATAAAAAAATAAAAATTATGTTGATTTTTAGTAATCAATTTATATCTAGAACGAAAGCGTTTTTCTGAAATTGAAGTGGCGTGAAGTTTTGGCTCTGATCATGCTCTTGCTTGCTTTTGTATTTTTCCACAATGAGAAAGGCGAAATTAGCGAACTGCTACCACAAATGCGCTCTGCCAACCCGCTATGGCTATTTGCGGGTGGGCTTACTACGTGTTTGTATGTTCTACTTCAAGGGATGATGTATGTGTATAGTTTTCGCGCTGCTGGACACAAAATATCTATCACAGATGCGGTGGATATTTTTCTGAAGCGAAATCTGATAAGCGTATTTTTGCCTGCTGGTGGCATTACTTCTTTGGCTTATCTCACCAAAAACATCAAAAGACGAAAAATACCGAGTAATGCCACGCACAGGGCTAGTGGGATTTATGGATTTGTGGGTTTTTTGAGTGTAGTGATTGTGGGGATTCCGCTTCTGGTTTATGCCATTTTTATCAATCCAAAATTTGTTTCAAACCTCTGGCTAATGGCGAGTATGGGCGTGGTGCTGCTGTTACTTTTCACGCTTTACTACACGCTGAAAACCAAGGGCAAATTATATGTATGGCTGAAAAAAAGGTTTCCTAAAATTCTTGCGCAAAATGAAGATATTTTTACTGGTGAGGTGAGTAGTAAGTACTTCTGGCTCACTGTTTTGATGTCCACATTGATTGAGTTTTGTGGCATTTTACAAGTGTTGATTGCCATGTATGCCTTGGGGGCAAATGTTACTTTTACGGGTGCTACTCTGGGCTATATAATTTCTGTGCTGCTGATGATAGTATCACCTTTTCTGCGGGGGCTTGGGGCTGTGGAGTTTTCTATGGCTTATGTGCTAAGTACGTTGGGCTACCCGCATGCACAGGCACTAGGCGTCACCTTACTGTTCCGCTTGTTTGAATTTTGGCTACCATTGGCGGCTGGATTTTCTTCCTATTTCTGGAATGGACGCAGACTGCTGGCAAGGCTTATCCCTACGTTTTTAATTTTTGCGTTGGGGGTAATAAATATACTTTCTGTTCTACTGTCTCCTAAGGTATCACAAATGGAGTTGAGCGAGTTGTTCTTGCCAGAAGCTCTGATGCACTACTCCAAAATTCTCATAATGATCGTTGGCATTCTACTGCTTTTTACGGCTGCCTATATGCTAAAAGGCTATCGCAGAGCATGGTATGTAGCGCTGTCGCTTACGGTATTTTCTATTGTGGGTAACTTGCTAAAGGCTGTAGATTTTAACGAGGCTTTTTTTGCGGCAATAGTATTGCTATTACTTTTATATACTAGAAAAGAGTATAGACTGGCCTCTAGAAAACTTTCATTTACACATGGATTTTCGCTATTCGTGATGCTTTTCAGCGCTGTTTTAATAATGAATTTAGTCAGTTTTTACCTTATTCAACCACAACATTTTGGTCTTGACTTTAGCTGGAGCCAATCTATTTATTACACTCTGCAGACTTTTCTGTTTTTCAGCGATAGCGGTCTCCAACCTCAAACGCTTTTTGCACGAGATTTCCTTATTCTCAATCAAATTTTGGGATTGATTTCATGGTGTTTACTCATATATTCGTTTTTCAAAGTAAGGGGTCTGAATACAAGCGTGGGTAAGTCTGATTTTCAACAAGCTGCCGCTCTTGTGCAAAAATTTGGAACGTCTTCTATGGATTATTTCAAACTTACGGAGGAGAAGAGTCTTTACTTTTCTGAAAAAGTAGATGGATTTGTGAGCTACCGAAATGATAGGAATTTTGCTGTGGTGTTGGATGAACCGGTTTGCTCTCATGACAATAAAATGGGCTTGATACAAGAGTTTGAGGATTATTGCCACAAAAAGGGTTTACGCGTGTGCTGGTATCGTGTGAGTGAAGAAAGTAAAATCAGGTTTGACCAAATGCATAAGAAGCACTTGCTCATAGGTCAAGAAGGTATCATAGATGTGGCGAAATTCACTATGGAAGGCAAGGAAAAGAAATCTATAAGAAATACAATAAATACACTCCATAAGAAGGGTTATAGTGCTGAAGTCCTTACTGCACCTCACGATGATAAGATTTTAAACGATTTGCAAAACATTTCAAATGCTTGGCTCAAAGGGTTTGACAAAAAAGAAATTGTATTTGCTGAAGGAAAATTCAATAGAAATGTGCTTCGTAAGCAAAATGTCATCACATTGCAAGATCAAGAAGGGAACCACACTGCTTTCTTGAATTTGATACCAGATTCTGCGCCGGGAGAATGCAGCTATGACATGATACGTCGCACTTCTGACGCACCAAACGGTAGTATGGATCTGCTTATGATCAAACTTGTGGAATATGCCAAAAGCATGGGACTGAGATATGTAAATCTGGGTATGGCGCCACTCGCTGGCCTAGAACAGGCAGATAGCACGGCTGAGCAGATTATGAAATTTGCTTACAATAATATCAAGAGCTTGAAACACTATCATAGTTTGCGCTTTTTCAAAGATAAATATGCCAATGTATGGAACAACAAATATCTTATTTATTCGAATGACGCAGATCTCATAGAGCTGCCCATTAGTTTAAATAAAATCATGAAGCCAGAGGATTAATGAAAGTTAATGCGTACAAATTTTGAAAAATTCAAGGACTTTGATTTTGCTCTATTTCTAAATGATCCTCAATCTATTTAAAGCATAGAATATTGGAAGCTTTTTGCCACGTGAGAAAACTTATTGAGGATAGAAACGTAGCTGTTCAAAACGGTATGCGGGATTGGTTTTGAGTAGATCAATGAGCTGTTTGAGCTCGCTTTTTTCCCAAGATTGTTGAAACATTTCATCATGCATCAATACCACTACATTGCCGGGCGTAAAGCTATTTCTATTATTGCAAATTGCGTGGATTTCTTCTAGCATTTGGCTAGCGCTTTGAATGGGTTTACCATCTGGGTGATGTTCCCATTCTAGATCCCAGCCAAACACCTTATAGCCTCTTGACACCAAGCTATCTGCTGTGCTGGCACCACTCACGCCATCATTACGCTGACGGCCGTTTTCACGCCAGATATTTCTGCCAGGCAATCTCACAATCTTGAAAGGAAGTTTCAGAAGTTCTTGATTACGTACAATATCTAATGTGGCGGTATGAGGATTGCTATAGAAACGCTGATAATGGTTTGCGGCATGTGAATAGCTGTGGTTGTACTCATCTACATATGGGTTTTCCTCATAATATTTGAAATAGGTGCTCATTTGCCGGCTCATTTCTACATGTTCACCCACTAAGAAAACACTGATTTTTAATTTCTCTGCAAGAATGATACTGGCTATATTTTGGCTGCCTTGTAGGGGCCCATCATCAAATGTGAGATATATGGTGCACAAATTGTGAGCCGGCTGATTAAGGTGCGGCGCAGTTGCCGCGGCACCTTGCTCGCAGCTAATAAGCGAAAAAAATGCAAAGAATGCAAAATGTTATCACAAAAATACATTTCATAATTTATGGAATTTTTAATGATGATACTTGGATA
>JAUNRT010000076.1 GCA_030535475.1 Weeksellaceae bacterium
TTGTAATATGTAGCAGTTGTTACCATTAATATCGCACAATGATTTTCTGTTCCAATTATTATGCTAGCCATTTTTTTAAATGGCTATTATTGGTAAGAATTTTATAAAAATCAGTGGTAACACTGATGTTTGGTATGTAGGACAACTAATACCTTTATTGCATAGAAAATATGGGTGCACATTCCTAAAAACTTTGTGAAAAAATGTACTTTGTCGCTAACAATATAATGGATTGGAAAACATGCAGATGGATGCTGATGTTGTGGGCATTTTTGTATTGCAATTCCGGGCTTGCTCAGTCTGCTTTATTACCGAAAATATACAAAGAAACAAAGAAAGCTTCTATGCAATTAGGTAATGTGGAGGCAAGTCTCGCAGGTACAACTGTTAGGAATGAGGGCAACTTTGGGGTGCCAGAGAACTTTACGGAAAGGGAATATGTTTCAAAAAATGATGATTCTGATAATTCTACGAGCATTGCTGCCGACAAAATTATGGTCTGTGGAGATGTAAATGACTATAATCTAAAAATGGAAATTTTGGGTCCACGAGAGATTTTGATTTCAGTTGATGCCAGTTATCAATCAGTGCCGTTTTCCATGATTTGGCGTAAAGGAACAGACTTCTCTCCGGAGATGAGTTTGCCGGTGGGTGAGGAGGTGTTGTTTCCCCACCATATCCATAGTTTACAATCTTCTACAATGTATTATCTGTATATAAAACCAGAGATTGCCGATGCAGAAGCTTGCAGTTGGGTTGGTCCTATAAAAATGAAAATGCCATCTATGGCAAATCTTAATAGATCACTGTTATTATCGCCCCAACGTGCAAAAGATGAAGTACGCATTCTGCAACATGATGTGCAACAGATACAAGTGTATAATGCTGTGGGAGAGATGATGCTAGAAATGCCGTTGGATGATAATATGTTGCATGTGGGTGACTGGCCAAAAGGGAGTTACTACATAGTAGCGAATAACAATCAGGGAGAATTATACAGGAACACTTTTGTAAAAGAATAGCATATAAGAGATTTAAAAATAAATTTGGTTGATTAGTTTAGGAAGGAAGCTGCCTGTAAAAGGGTGGTTTTCTTTTTTACAATACTTTAGTGTTTTAGTTCCGTGACCTTTAGGTCACGGAAGCGGTAGGGCTTGAGGCGGTAGCCCGTAAAGTGCATAAGCGAGTCAAAAAACCTGCAAATATGGTTGAGAGAATAACGAAAACATAATTTGCAGGATTTTTTGCAGCTCAGGCACTGCGGACTACAAGCCGGAAGACCGACCCGCAGTGGCATCGGCGAAGCCTGCCACTGCGGGGACCGCCCAAAAAACCATTATAAAAATCGTACATGAATTTTTCAACTCTATATGTGGCTCTAGAGTTTTGCGAAATTTTATTGAAATAGTGGGGTTTTGATAAATGTTTGGGTAGTATTTATTCTATATATTTTTTTTGAATTCTCTGTTTAACTCAAAAAAAAATCCCCGTGAAAACACGAGGATTTTTGTAGAGTTTGTAGTGATTAATCTAGCACTTCCATGTCAAAATACAAGGTGGCATTTGGCGGGATAACGCCTCCTGCACCTCGTGCTCCATAGCCTAATTCTGGTGGGATGATAAGTAGAACTTTGGATCCGCGCTCAAACATGGTGAGGGCTTCCATCCAGCCGGATATGAGTTGTGTCTCGCCAATGGTGATGTCTAGTGGAGAATTGCGCTGGTAGGATGAGTCAACAACCTTGCCGTCCGCTAAGCGCAGGGTGTAGTGCACTTGTATGTCGTCTCCTGCAGCCGGCTTGTTGCCGCTACCTTTTTCTATGATATGGTATTTGAGTCCACTCTCACGGGTTTCTGCTTTGGCAGCTAAATCTTTGATTCTATTGACTTCTGCAGCCATGGCTTCTTTCTCTTTACGCGCTTTTTCTTCCATTTTGGCAGTATGCTGCTTTTTGGCGGTTTCAAAAGCTTGTGCTGGGTCATATTTTTGATACTCATTGCCCTTGCGTAGGGTTTCTATGCGCTGTATTGAAATTTCTTGTAGGGGTCTGTCTTGCACATTTTTCTCTACTGCGGCTATGCTGTCTATGACATCTATGCCACGGATCACTTTCCCAAACACGGTGTGCTTGCCGTCTAGCCATGGTGTTGGCACTTCTGTGATGAAGAATTGGCTACCATTGGTGTTAGGTCCGGAGTTGGCCATGGAAAGTATGCCCTTGCCATCATGCTTGAGATCTTCATGTGGCTCGTCCGGGAATGAGTAGCCGGGACCGCCAGCGCCTGTACCTTTAGGATCGCCTGTTTGGATCATGAAATTTTGAATGACTCTGTGGAATACTATACCGTTGTAAAACGGGGTGCCAAGGGGTTTTGCGTCGTTCTTGATTTTACCTTCTGCCAAGCCTATGAAGTTGGCCACTGTCATGGGTGCTTCTTTTTCATGAAACTCCACGAGCATGTCGCCTTTGGTGGTTTCGATGTTGGCATAAAGCCCGTCTGGCAAATTTTTGAACTCTTCTTTTGTCATATATTTGGGTATTGTGGTACAGCTACTGAAAAGTATAAGTAGTAACCATACGTAATTAAATTTCGATTTGATCATTGTCAAAAGATTTTAAATAGTTTTATATATACAATAAGGGGCTGATCTGCACCTATGGCGGCACCGTCTCCTTCTAATCCATAGGCGAGCGTGGATGGGACTAATACTGTGGCCTCCTCACCGGGCTGCATGCGCTTGAGTGCATACTCTATGCCTGGGATGAGGTTGGTCTGCCCCATGACTATGGTTTTACGACCGATGGTCTCATAGTTGTACAAGGTGCTGTCTTGGATGTTGTCTATGCGATATGTGAAGGATATAGTGTCTCTGTCTTCTGCTACTGCAAGACTGTCCATGGCGGTGCGCGTCATGTAAAATCCTGCTGTGGTTTGTATGAAATCACCCGGATGCGTTTGCATATACTCTATGAATTGTTCATTCTCCATTTGCACCAAATCTTTATTGAATTTCTTTGAGTATTCCAGAAATCCATCATTGCTGAACACGGTGGGATACTGTGGCGGATTTTTGCGGCAAGACATGGAGGTGAGTAGCAATAAGCTTGCAAGTAGTATGCTAATTTTCATTTTTCAGTTCTGAATCGTACAAAGGTAATAATTCCAGTAGTTGTTTTTTTGTTTCGTCTAAAGTTTTCTCTGACCTACCGCCGGCTGCGTTGATGTGTCCGCCACCACTGAAGTGCTCACGGGCTAGTTTGTTGACGTCAAAATCATCTTTGCTACGGAAAGATAGTTTGATGAGGTCTTGTGTGGTGTCTTCTGATATGAATACAGAAAGGAGAGCATTGTTGATGTTCAATCCATAATTCACAAAGCCTTCTGTATCTCCTTTCTGAAATTCATTGGCAAGCAATTCTTCTCTGGAAAGGGTGAAAACTGCGGTGCGATACTCTTCTACATAGGTGAGATTTTGCAGGAATACGCTGAGCAATTTTAGCCTTTGTGGGCTACTGACATCATATAATTGGTCCATGATAAGATGTGGTTCTGCTCCTTTGCGTAGCAATGCGGCTGCAGCTTCCAATGTGGAAGGTTTCACGCTTGGGTATCTGAAGTTGCCCGTGTCTGTGAGTAGTCCTGTGTATATGCAAGTAGCAATGTCAGTAGTGATGTCATCTTCCCAATCCATGGCTTGAAACCAATGATACACCATCTGTGCGGTGGCCGGCATTTCAACATCTGAATAGTTGTAGTGAAAATCATCCGGCTCTTGATGATGATCTATCATGATTTTGATGCCACTGGCACTTTTGATATATACTGCGAGATTGTCTGCTCTGGATGGTGTGTTGAAATCTAGAATGAATACTACGTCTGCACCGCCAATTATTTGACCCGCAGCAAAGTCATTGAATTCTGCGATTTGCACTTGCTTTTTAGCTCCCGGTAACCATTTGAGGAATTTGGGAAAGTCATTGGGCGCCACGATTTTAGCCGTGTGCCCTTTGCTTTGCAGCATATGAAATAAGGCTAAACAGCTGCCTATTGCATCACCATCCGGATTGCGGTGAGGTATGATTGCAATTTTTTGCGGCGTGGAAAATATTTTTTTGAGTTCTTGTATCTCTTCTGTGGTAAACATACGGTATGAGTAGGGTTATATAAGAATTTTTTGACGGGCAGTTTCGTATTCGTGTAACAGGTTTTGGATAATGTCTTCTACAGACTCCACTGAATCTATAAGTGAGGAGCATTGTCCGATTTCTAATTCGCCTTCTACCAAATCTCCTAAAAACATCCCAGCTTTGGCGCGGCCTCTCCCTAAAAGTTGTACGAGCTCCTCTTTACCGGCACATTGTGCGTAGGCTTCTTGCACTTTATCAAAAAATTGGTTGCGGATAAGCCGTACAGGTGCCAACTCTTTTAATGTGAGCTGGGTGGCACCTTCTTGTGCATCAACTATTACGTCTTTGAAGCTCTGATGAGAAGAAGATTCTATGGAAGCAGCAAACCTAGAGCCCAACTGAAAACCTTCTGCACCTAAAATTTGCGCTGCAAGCATTTGAGCACCTGTGGCAATGCCGCCTGCGGCAATAAGAGGTAATGAGGTATTTCTCCTAACTTCCGGAATCAAACAAAATGTGGTGGTTTCTTCTCTGCCATTATGACCCCCGGCTTCAAAGCCTTCTGCCACTATGGCATTGACATTGGCATCTTCTGCTTTTTTTGCAAATTTTGCACTACTCACTACATGTACTACGGTGATTCCTTCTTTTTGAAGTGTCTCTGTCCATGTTTTTGGATTACCTGCGGAGGTGAAAACGATAGGGATCTTGTACCGTAATATTGTTTGTACATGTTCTTCTATCGATGGATAGAGTAGTGGCAGGTTTACGGCAAAAGGTTTATCTGTGGCTTTGAGACACTTTTCCACATGCTCTACCAGCACATCCGGGTACATGCTTCCTGCGCCTAAAATCCCAAGTCCTCCAGCATTGCTCACTGCGCTAGCCAACCGCCAACCACTGTTCCAAATCATTCCTCCTTGTATGATTGGAATTTGTATCCGGAAAAGGTCTAGGATTCTTTGTGAATTTGAAAATTTGGGTTGTGCTATGTGCTGTGATGCCATGTTGCTTTAAATATTATGAAATATTTGATGTTTTGATATGGTTGTTTTCTGCCATTTCGGCGCTAAAATTACACAATTTTATTTGGCAAATTTTTTGAAAGCACCGCATAGTGTTTGAAAATAAGAATTAACGAATTACTTTTGCAAAAAAAATACGATATGTACTGGACATTAGAACTTGCATCTTACCTAAGCGATGCGCCATGGCCTGCAACAAAGGATGAACTAATTGATTATGCTATAAGAACAGGCGCTCCACTTGAGGTTGTAGAAAATCTACAATCTATAGAGGATGAGGGTGACGCATACGAGTCCATACAGGAAATCTGGTCTGACTATCCTACAGATGAAGATTTTCTATGGAATGAAGATGAATATTGACTTATTTTGAAGCCCTGAATTCAGGGCTTTTACCATTTTATTTGCCGGTTTTGCCGGCTTTTTCAAAATTTTTATTATATTATTAGAATGAATCTTTTAGATAAAATATTAAAAGGATTTCTCGGAGACAAGAACAAGAGAGACGTAGGGCAACTGCAAAAAATTGTAGACCAAGCTTTGGAAGCCGAGAAAGAAATCCAAAATCTATCACATGATCAACTGAGAGGCAAGACCGCTGAATTCAAAAATAAAATCAGCGAAGCCACACAAGACCTCAGAAATCAAGTGAAAGAGCTGAAAAATCAGGTGGAAACTATGGAAGAAATTGGCGATAAGGATGCCATTTTCAAGCAAATAGATCAGCTAAACCGTGACATGTATGAGGTGGAAGAAAAAGTGTTGACAGACATACTTCCTGAAGCCTTTGCAGTGGTGAAAGAAACGGCAAAACGTTTTTACCACAATGCAGAAATACCTGTACAAGCCAGCGAATTTGACAGACAAATATCCGGTGTAAAAGATTATGTGACACTGGTGGATGAAAACAATGCCGTTTGGAAAAATCAATGGGATGCAGCAGGCAAAGCGGTTGTATGGGACATGATACATTATGATGTTCAGCTCATAGGTGGTGTTGTGCTACACCAAGGTAAAATTGCAGAGATGGCAACAGGTGAGGGTAAAACACTTGTGGCAACTCTACCAATTTATCTGAACGCACTTCCCGGTAGAGGTGTTCACGTGATTACGGTGAATGATTACCTTGCTCGACGTGACTCCGCTTGGGTAGGGCCAATCATGGAATTTCACGGTCTCAGCGTGGACTGTATAGATCTACATCAGCCTAATTCTGAAAATCGAAAGATTGCATATAAAAAGGATATTGTTTATGGTACCAATAACGAATTTGGTTTTGACTATCTCCGTGATAATATGGCAACTTCTCCGGATAATCTTGTACAGCAAGAATTGAACTACGCTATAATAGATGAGGTGGACTCTGTATTGATAGATGATGCTAGAACTCCTCTCATCATTTCAGGGCCTGTTCCACAAGGGGATCGTCAAGAGTTTGACGCTCTAAAGCCCTTCATAGATAAATTGGTGCGAGCGCAGCGGGAAGAACTTTCTAAAGCACTCATCAAAGCAAAAGCTCTATGGAAAGAGGGTGATAAGAAAGATTCAGGTTTTGAAATGTTCAAAGTGTTTAGAGGTTTACCAAAACACAAACCACTTATCAAATTCTTGAGCGAAGAAGGAACGCGTACGCAGTTGCAAAAGACAGAAGCGCATTTCATGCAAGATAACAACAGAGAAATGCCAAAAGTTGATGAGCACTTGTACTTTGTAATTGACGAGAAGAACAACCAAATCAATTTAACGGATAAAGGAATTGATTTCCTGTCAACCGATTCACAAGATTCAGACTTTTTCATGCTTCCTGAGGTAGGGGAGGAGTTGGCGAAAATAGAGCAACAAAACCTGCCTAAAGAAGAGGAACACATCAAAAAAGAAGAGTTTCTACGTGATTTTGCGGTAAAACAGGAGCGTATCCACACCATGAACCAGCTTTTGAAAGCTTACACGCTTTTTGAAATAGATCAGGAATATGTTGTGATGGATGGTCAGGTGAAAATTGTAGATGAGCAAACGGGTCGTATCATGGACGGACGTCGCTACTCTGATGGCTTGCACCAAGCAATTGAAGCCAAGGAAAATGTGAAAATTGAGGCGGCTACGCAGACTTTCGCCACCGTAACGCTACAGAACTACTTCCGTATGTACAATAAGCTGTCCGGTATGACTGGTACTGCAGAAACGGAAGCGGGTGAGTTCATGGAAATTTACAAACTAGATGTTGTAGTGATTCCTACCAATCGCCCGATTCAACGGAATGACCAACAAGATAAAATCTACAAAACCAATCGCGAGAAGTATAATGCGGTAATTGAAGAGATAGTAAGGCTGGCTGAGGAAGAAAAGAGACCTGTACTTGTGGGTACAACCTCTGTAGAAATTTCAGAGTTTTTATCTCGATCGCTGCAAATGAGAAAAATAAGCCACAACGTACTCAACGCAAAGTTGCATAAAAAAGAAGCTGATGTAGTGGCAGAAGCAGGTCAGCCAGGAAAAGTTACAATCGCTACAAACATGGCAGGTCGTGGTACCGACATCAAGTTGGCAGATTTGGTGAAAGATGCCGGAGGTTTGGCAATTATTGGTACGGAAAGACACGACTCCAGACGTGTTGACAGACAGTTGAGAGGACGTTCTGGTCGTCAGGGAGATCCGGGTAGTTCACAGTTCTTCGTTTCGTTGGAAGACAGCCTTATGAGACTTTTTGGCTCTGAAAAAATTTCTAAGCTAATGGACAGAATGGGCCATAAGGAAGGCGATGTGCTTCAACATTCTATGGTTTCCAACTCTATCGAAAGAGCGCAGAAAAAAGTAGAAGAGAACAATTTCGGAATACGAAAGAACTTGCTGGAGTATGATGATGTGATGAACAAGCAGCGTGAAGTGATCTATACAAGACGTAAAAACGCCTTGTTTGGAGAAAGACTTGACGCGGATATTTCAAACATGATTTATGATACAGCTTTAAATATTATCGAAAACCGAAAATCTACTAACGATTTCAAGAATTTTGAAATGGATCTTATTATGCATTTCACTATGAATTCGCCGGTAGAAGAATCTGTTTTCAAATCCAAGTCTGTAGGAGACCTTACGCAGATTGTTTATGAGGCTGCCATGGAGGATTACCGTCTGAAATTGAAAAATACTGCTGAGAAAATCTATCCTGTAGTGGCAAGTATCTATGAGAACAATCAAGCGAATTACCAGCGCATTCAAGTTCCGTTTACAGATGGCAACAAAACACTCATGGTTGTTTCTGACTTGCAAAAGGCATATGAGTCTCAAGGGAAACTTCTCCTGAAAGACTTTGAAAAAGGAATTACACTTGCACTCATAGACGAGTATTGGAAAGAGCACTTGAGAGATATGGATGACTTGCGTAGATCTGTGCAGAATGTGACTTACGAACAAAAACAACCTTTGGTGGTGTATAAAGAGGAATCTTTCTACATGTTCAGAAACATGCTCGACACTATAAACAAGGAAGTGGTTTCATTCTTATTCAAAGGTGAATTACCGGCTCCAGATCCGCAACAGATTCAGCAAGCACGCCAGCAAAGACAAAGAGAAGAAAAAGTCCAAACTAATCGCGGCGAAGACACCTCTTCTCAAAACGGTGAGCCGCAAACCAATCAAAGCCAATCTCAACCAGAGGTCACTGCGCCTAGACAAGTGGTGAAAATTGGTAGAAATGAGAAAGTAAATATTCGCAACGTTCGTTCCGGAGAAAAGAAAGAAATGAAGTATAAGCAAGCAGAAAACCTTATCAATACGGGTGAATGGGTACTCGTTGAGAATTAATGGTAAAAACAGCTAAATATCAACTAAGAAACACAATTGTCTTTTGTATAATTGTGTTTCTTTTTTCATGCAATTCACACAACTCACAACTCATGTCACAAACTATTTCTTCTCAAAATACAGAAAATACTCAAATCGCTACACTAGCTGGTGGATGCTTCTGGTGCATAGAAGCAGCTTATGATGCGCTACAGGGCGTGGTACATGTGCAATCAGGCTATGCCGGTGGTCATGATCCAAACCCTACTTATAAAGAAGTATGCACTGGTAGTACCGGACATGCAGAAGTAGTGCAAATTACCTACGACCCAAGTATTATTAGTTATGAAACCTTGTTAGAAGCATTTTGGACACTGCATGATCCTACAACCCTCAACCGACAAGGCAATGATGTAGGAACGCAATACAGATCTGCAATTTTTTATCATAGCGAGGAGCAGAAAAACTTGGCAGAAGCCTCTTTGCAAAAATTTGAAGAGAAAGGAATTTGGCCCGGTAAGTTTACCACTGAAATCACCGCACTCAACAACAATTTTTACCCCGCGGAAGATTATCACAATGATTATTTTGTGAACAATCCCAATCAACCGTATTGCAGCGCAGTTGTAAAGCCGAAGCTGGATAAATTCTACAAAAAATTCAATGATCATCTGAAACCGGAATTTCGCAACTAATATTTCAGAACTCATGGCATCTCAAGCTAATATGCATCCTTACATCATACTCCTTCGCGGAATCATGCCTACAGGTAAAAACAAGATTGTGATGGCCGATCTCAAAAAAGCGGTAGAGAATGCCGGATTTTCCAATGTAAGCACCTATCGCAATACGGGTAATATTATTTGCACAAGCCATCTTGATAGTTCAGAAATACAACAACTCATTCATCAAACTATTTTAACAAAGCTTGGCGTGGATGTGGAAGTTTTTGTCAAAACTCCGGAAGAAATTCGACATGCGTTAAATTCTAATCCTTTCCCTGAAAGTTATCCAATTTCACGTGTTTTTTACAATTTTCTGCAGCAGCAACCACCGGAAGGTCATCTTACTCAGTTGCTTCAAATGGACTTCGGCGAAGACGAAATTAAGCATCAACATCCCATCCTATACTCGTTCATACCAGTAGATGCCTCCAAATCCAAACTAAACAACGCTTTTCTTGAAAAACAAACCGGTGTACGCATGACCGCAAGGAATTTCAACACGCTTTCTGCTTTGCTAGAAAAGGCAGAAAAACTTGACTAGATATTGGTAAATAAGGTCTCTCATGCCCAAAAATGGTAATCGAATTGTGTGACTTTTGGCATAATTGCTATTTTTGATATTCATCTCATCAAATGATTTTAGAAAAAGACTATTTTCCCCAACGAATTGTTTGTCTTACCGAAGAGCCCACAGAAATTCTCTACCTTCTCGGTCAAGAAGACAGAATTGTAGGTGTTTCGGGATTCACGATGCGCCCATTACGCGCCCGGAATGAGAAACCCAAAATTTCGGCCTTCACTACTGCCAACATAGAAGAGATTGTAGCTCTCAATCCTGATTTGGTGATCGGCTTTTCAGACATCCAAGCAGATATTGCAAGAGAACTCATTGCTAGAGGAATTAATGTCTGGATCAACAATCACCGTAGCGTTTCCCAAATCTACAACTTGATTGTTCAACTTGGCAGTATGGTTGGCCAAATGGATGCAGCAGAAAGATTAGTTCGAGAAATTCAAGGCCAAATCAACCAAATTTCACGTGCTAACTTACAGCAAGCACATAAACCCAAAATTTATTTTGAGGAGTGGTATGATCCACTCATTACAGGTATCCAATGGGTGGGTGAAATTATAGAACTCGCAGGAGGCCAAGATATATTTCCGGAGCATAGAAACGCGTCATTGGCCAAAGACCGAATTTTAGCGGATGGGAGCGAAGTGGTCAAGAGGAATCCGGATATTATACTTGCTTCTTGGTGTGGCAAAAAATTCAAAAAAGACAAATTGGTTTCTCGACCCAATTGGAATCAAATCACTGCAGTGCAGCAAAATCATATTTACGAAATAGATTCAGAAATTATCCTGCAACCGGGTCCGGCAGCATTGACGGACGGTATCGCAGAAATCACACAAATCATAGCCGATTGGCACGTTCAGCAACACTCTGATTTTCAATCATCTTTCAATGAATAGTTCAACCTCAAAATTATAAGTGTAATTTTGTAAAATACAATTGAAATTGTTTCCCAAAATGAAGATACTAGCTTACACTTTTTTATTTTTAATTCTTGGCTATAGCCTTTGTTCAGCTCAACAACTGCGCGTGGTTTATGTCAATCAAAATAAACACAAAGTAGATCTCAATAAAGTTTCGGACGAAATCAGTGATAGAGAGATGTATGAAGCCATAAAGGAAGCAATGCAACGCAAAACAGAATTTGAGCTTGTCATCAACGGCCAAGAATCCTTGTATAAGGAAATAGAAAAAATAGACAATTCTCAGGTAGAACCTGGACGAATTCGTGTAGTTATCCGTTCCGGTGCTCAGCATCAATTCACAGACTTGTCTAGAAAAGAAATCTTATCTAAAGCCAAATCGGCAGACAAAGAATTTCTTGTCACAGATAGTCTCAAAAATTTTGACTGGCAGTTAACACGTGATAGAGAAGAATATCTGGGATATGAAGTACGCAAAGCTATATCCAGAGATGCAAAACAAACTACCGTTGCTTGGTATGCTCCGGCTATCAAACTGAGCCATGGACCGGCAGAATTTCAAGGATTACCGGGGCTCATTCTCAAGGTTGAAACCACAATGAATGACAAAGAAGAGAGTGTTTTCACTTGGCTCGCAACATCAGTGCAAGTCCTTGATAAATTACCTCAATCATTTGCAAGACCCACCCAAGGTCAGCGCGTTACCAGAAATGAGTTTAAGGAAATCAATGAAGCACACAACAAGCGCCTGAATGAAATGTACGGTGGTGGCATCGACAAAGATTAGTAAAACGATTCTCAAATAAATATCTCTCCTGTCTTGTGCCTTTTGAGTGCGGCAAGAATAGTCTATTGATGGACATGTGAGGACACCGTATGGGTCGAATGTTTTGGCCATCGCAAATTTTTCTTTTCAACGAAAAAAATAGCCTTGCGCTCTTTGGCCTAGCCCGGATGCGAGCGGCTATCCTTGCAAAATAGACAGCCATACAGCAATCTGGTGTGGCGGTGGCCGCAACGATAGTGAAGGCAGCCGCGACACCGATTGCTGTGGCTGGATATGCGCAAGATAATAGCGGGCAGCCGGAAATAGCTCCAAAAAAAATAAAAAAAATGTGCGCCATAACGCGATTAAAACAACAATTCTGTATTAGTTTAAATATT
>JAUNRT010000077.1 GCA_030535475.1 Weeksellaceae bacterium
AATCCAATAAATCGCATCTACACAAGCCCGGAAAAAGGGTCGGTGTACGGCTATTACTCCGCGGTCTTTTGGCTACAAAAAAAACTGCAAATTCGGTTTTCCTTAATCTCTCAACCCGTTTTGCAGCTTTTTTGTAGAGCCAAAATCCCTTGCGGGGTAGCCGCCTCCCACCTGCCGCGGCCAACAGCTAAGGCCGATTTGCAGTGCTGATGGCCTTTTCACAGGTTTTTTTAGTACGGCAAGTAGATGCGTTGAAAGCCTTGTGATGGAATCTCTTACTTCTTAATGCGGCACGTTGCTACGCAGATTTCCATTTGATGGAATAGAATCGTAGTATTTAGCTTTGCAACTCCCAACTGCCGCAAACATTCATTTACGCTACTTTGCGCATACTATTCCCATTGAAGAGCACAATTTCCAGCAACACTCCATGAAGGACAGCACATCTACACCATCCAACATCACAGCACAGCCATCTATTGGGAATTGATTATCTTTGCCAATCAATGAAATTTTTATGCTGAAAATTGAAAATTTGCATGCCGGTGTAGAAGGAAATGAAATCCTCAAAGGCATCAATTTAGAAATAAAACCTGGCGAAGTACACGCCATCATGGGACCCAACGGATCAGGTAAGAGCACGCTCTCCTCTGTCATTGCAGGCAAAGAAGACTATGAAGTTACCCAAGGTACTATAGTCTTTGAAGGAGAAGATCTTATGGACCTTGATGCGGCAGAAAGAGCCCACAAAGGCATCTTCCTTTCGTTCCAGTATCCTATAGAAATCCCCGGTATCACCGTCACCAACTTCATTAAAACCTCAATCAACGAGACACGCAAAGCACAAGGTCTTGAAGAAATGCGTGCCGGCGAAATGCTCAAACTCATCAGAGAAAAAGCAGAAATGCTCCAGATCAAAAAAGACTTCCTATCCAGATCCCTCAATGAAGGATTTAGTGGTGGTGAGAAAAAACGCAACGAAATCTTTCAAATGATGATGCTCAACCCAAAACTCGCCGTTTTGGACGAGACAGATAGTGGGCTAGACATAGACGCATTGCGCATCGTTGCAGATGGAGTCAACAAATTCCGTAGCCAGAACAACGCTGTCCTTGTCATCACGCACTATCAGCGCCTATTAGACCATATAGTGCCAGACTACGTACACGTACTTTCAGACGGTCGCATCCTCAAATCCGGAGATAAAAACCTCGCTCTAGAACTAGAGGAGAAAGGTTATGATTGGGTAACATCCATCTAAACATTTTGCCCATGAATTTATTGAAAGAAAAATTAGTTTCAGAGCATTTGCTCTATCATGATGGCAATCATGCTACCGTCATGGACAGCTACCGTGAACAGTCATTGCAGGCCTTTGAGCAATTAGGATTTCCGCATCCCCGTGATGAAGAATGGAAGTACACAAATCTTAGAGAAATACTCTCCAAGGACTACAAGCTTCAAGTCAAAACAGATGACACCCCACAAGTAAACGAGGTTATGCCCTACTTGGTGCATGACATAGATAGCTATAATCTGGTATTTGTAAATGGTAGGTTCAGCAGCTTCTTATCATCCACTACACATGATGAGGCCGACGTTTGCGTAATGAGCAGTGCCATGCGCAAAGGAATGTACCAAACGGTGATTGAAAGCTATTACAACAAATTTGCCCGAAATGACGAGCATTTTGTAGCACTCAATACAGCATACGCTAAAGATGGCGCTTACATACACATACCACGTAACACCATCCTTAGCAAGCCTATACAGATCATATATTTCTCTACACAAGCCTCAGAAGACGCACTGTACCACACACGCAATTTGGTAGTAGTGGGCGAAAACTCTCAGGTGCGTATCATAGAAAGACATAGAACGCTCAACAGTCAAGCCAACCTCACCAATGCAGTATCAGAAGTCTATTTAGGTAAAAACTCACAGGTTGATTGGTACAAAGTGCAAAATGACGACATGGCTGCAAGCCTTATTGACAACACATTTGTCTCCCAAGAGCGAGACAGCACCGCCTCTTTCCACACATTTTCTATGGCGGGTAATATTATACGAAATGGTCTCAACTTCAAGCAATTAGGTGAGAACTGCAATTCTATTCTCAAAGGAATAAGCTTGGGTAGAGACAATATGCTCATAGATCATCATACGCAAGTAGAGCACATAAGCCCCAATTGTGAGAGCCATGAACTGTACAGAACAGTGCTGGATGATAATTCAAAAGGCGTTTTCAACGGTAAGGTGATTGTAGAGCCGCAAGCACAAAAAATAGATGCATTTCAGCAAAACAACAATATTTTACTGTCGCCAGAATGTAGCATAGATACCAAACCACAGTTGGAAATCTTTGCAGATGATGTGAAATGTTCACACGGATGTACTGTAGGTCAATTAGATCAGGAAGCACTATTCTATCTACAATCAAGAGGAATTCCCAAAAAGCAAGCACGCGCGCTTATGCTCTATGCTTTCATGACAGATGTGTTGGATACAGTAGAAATACCTGAGCTCAAAACACGCATTATGGATATCATGGCAGATAGGCTAGCACTCAAACTGGATTTCTAATTTCCACAGCTCAATATGCAATCCATAAGATCACAGTTTCCCATTCTAGATGCTACAGTAAATGGTAAGCCGCTCATATACTTAGACAATGGAGCCACTACCCAAAAGCCACAAGTAGTAATAGATGCCATACAGCAATATTACAGCATGCTCAACGCCAATGTGCATCGTGGTATTCACACCCTCAGCCAGGAAGCTACAACCGCAATGGAGAACAGCAGATTGGCGGTACGCAATTTTATTGGCGCTAAAGAAACGCATGAAATCATTTTCACGTATGGCACTACAGATGCCATAAACATGGTGGCACATGGGCTCACAAGCCACATTCATGAAGGAGATGAAATCCTCATCACCGAATTAGAGCATCACGCCAACATAGTGCCTTGGCAAATGTTGTGTGAGCGCACCAAGGCGGTTCTAAAATACATTCCGCTCAACAGTGAGGCAGATTTAGCTCTTGACCAACTTGAGGGCTTATTGAGTCACAAAACGCGCATAGTAGCGTTCAATCATGTGTCCAATGCTTTGGGAATTGTGAATCCCGTACAAGAAATCATTCAAAAAGTACGAGAGAAAACCCAAGCGTTAATTTTGATTGATGGTGCGCAAGCAGCAGCACACATTCCGCTCAACATGCAAGAATTGGGAGTAGATTTTTACGTATTTTCTGCGCACAAAATGTACGGACCCACTGGTGTAGGCATACTCTACGGTAGAGAAGAAGTTCTAAAACACTTGTATCCTATGCGTGGCGGAGGCGAAATGATAGACACGGTGACAATGCAACACTCTACCTATGCAGGTTTACCTTTTCTACTAGAAGCAGGCACACCCAATATTGCAGGAAACATTGCCCTAGGGACTGCTATAGCCTTCATAGAAAATATAGGTGTAAGTGAAATTGGTGAGTATGAAGATAAACTCACAGAATATGCCTTGCAAAAAATTAGCGAACTTGATGAGTTGGAGATTTATGCACCGCAATCTAAAAGGTCAGGAGCCATATCCTTCAATATGCGCCAAAAGGATGTGCATCCTAGTGATGTGGGCATGATACTCGATCGCATGGGAATTGCGGTACGCACCGGCCACCACTGTTGTCAACCTATAATGCACAGACTTGGCATCAAAGGTACAGTGCGGGCAAGTTTTGCCATATACAACACATTAGAAGAGGTAGATCAGTTGCAGGAAGGGCTCAAAAAAGCCATAAATATGCTGGCACAATAATTTCTGTAGCTGGTGAAAGCTTAAAGAAAACAAAGACGTATGATTGCACACATCAAAAACAGGATGGTATTGTGGGTACTTGCTCTGCTTATTCTACTCAATGTAGGATATCTAGTATACAATGTTACTCAGCAGCCCAACACAACAGCCATGATGATTTCTTTGTTGAGTCTAGGTTTGCTTTTAGGCGCAACACTTGTTTATTTACTGGCGCAAGACAAGAAAGCAGCAACTCCTACACTCGTGAAAGAGAGCAGCCACACCATCATGGAAAGCATGCAAAAGGTTTTCAAAATAGTTACAGCAGAAGGTCATTTCAGCGAGATTTATGACTATGCAGAAACCAGAAGATTATTCAGTTTTATCCCTACTACCAAAAAAGCATTGGTAGTAATCAAAGGAAAAGCTCAACTGGGATTTGATTTTTCTAAATGTAAATGGGAAATCAACGAAAACAAACGTGAGGTGAAATTGGTAGAATTTCCACCACCTGAGGTGCTTTCACTTGAAACAGACTATCAATATTACAACATAGAAGAGCAATTTTACAATCTATTCAGTAAAGAAGACTTGGCCAGAATACAGGCTGATGGTAAGCAGCAAATGCTACAAGCAGTAGAAAAAAGTCATCTCCCGGCCGTAGCTGCAGATCAGATACAAGTTGTTCTAAAAGAACTATTACATGCCCGTGATTGGCAACTGGTAAATGCGCATCTCATTACGCAAAGCCCTAAGCAAATCACTCAACAATCCTTACAAGGCTGATGGAAGATACCAAGTTTTCTGAAAAAATTTTGCACTGGCAACTCAAAACTTTTGATGAGCTGAGCAATCTAGATATTTATGAAGTGTTGCGCTTGCGTGCAGAGGTGTTTGTGGTAGAGCAAAACGCGGCTTACCAAGATGTAGATAAGATAGATATAGGTAGTCATCATCTTTTGGGAATGCATCATGACCAACTGGTCACCTATTGTCGCATCATACCTCCCGGGCAGTATTTCACAGAAGCTTGTTTAGGTAGAGTAGTTACCAGAGAAAAATACCGCAAACAGGGATTTTCACGCAAAGCTGTTTTTTTGGCGCTGCAAGCAATTCAAAATTTGTATAACACTAGTGAATGCAGAATAAGCGCCCAGGAATATCTCATTGATTTCTACACTAGTTTTGGCTTTGAAGTAGTTTCTGAACGTTATTTGGAAGATGGTTTACCACACTTTCAAATGCTCAAAAGTTAATAAATAATGCTTCAAGAAAAGTTCAAGGATTACAAAATAATTTTAGGCTCACAGTCGCCGCGAAGGCGCGAACTTCTCGCTGGTCTCGACATAGAATTTGAGGCAGTATCTTTACAAGTGGATGAATCTTTTGACCCAACACTTCAGGCACATCACATCACAGATTTTCTTTGTAAGAAAAAAGCAGCTGCTTACAGTTTTCAAGCAGACAATGAAATCCTGATCACTTCAGACACTATAGTTTGGTGGCAAAATCAGGCACTCAACAAACCCATCGATGCTAAAGATGCTTATCGTTTACTCAAACTTTTACAAGGCTCTGAACATGAGGTCATCACTTCTGTAGCTGTAAATACGTTGCAAAAATCTGTAGTGTTTCACGATGTGACACAAGTAAGCTTTCATCCGCTGACAGATGAAGAGATTTCCTATTACGTAAACAAATATCAACCTCTAGACAAAGCCGGCGCCTATGGCGTGCAAGAATGGATTGGCTATGTGGGTGTAGCTGAGCTCAAGGGTTCCTATTTCAATGTGATAGGGCTTCCTGTAGATAAGCTCTATCAGACTTTGAAAGCATTCTAACAAATACGAAATTTATTAAAGTCTACTGCACTGCAGGCAAAAATTAGTTTTGCATGCGCATAAAGAAGCTTGCGAAAGACATTCTATAATGCTTTATGTTTTGTTGGTGATTTGCAGTACAGCTTTCTTCAATAAAACGCAGCTATGGCTATGGGCTACATAGGTATTTTTGACGCTATTTTGTGCAAATCCACTATATGTATCCAGCACTAGATTCCAATTCTCAGCCGGCAAATGAAACTCCAATGGTTCATTGTACATATTGACAATCAGGTAATAATGTTCTGCATATTTTTTGGCAATAAATTCGCAAGCCAGGCTTTGAGAGTAGTAACCCCAATCTGGTTGCTTAGGAGATACACCATGAAAATTGACGTATGGGTTGCCGTTTTTCTCATGACCATTGAAAAAATCATGGTGAGAAAAAATATGTATTTGCTGCAAGGTATTGATGAGCTGAGACAAGAAATCAAAATTGGAATATTCGCTATCTAAGTTATTCCAATCAAGCCAATTAAATGGCTGATCATGACAGTATGCATTGTTGTTGCCAAATTGTGTTTTACCCATTTCATCGCCCATAGAAATCATAGGGGTACCATGTGAAATCATGAGAAGGGTAAAAAAGTTGCGCATTTGGCGGTTGCGCAGTTCAATAATTTCTTGGTCATCGGTTTCGCCTTCTACGCCGTAATTATTGCTAAAATTCTGGCTGTTTCCGTCTCTGTTGTCCTCTCCATTTTCATAGTTATGTTTTTCATTGTATGAAACTAGGTCACGAAGTGTAAAACCATCATGGCAAGTGACGAAATGCAGATTTTGTCTAGGCTCAAAAACCACATGACGAGCGCGCAATTTGTTTGGGCTTCCCAAAATGCGCAAAGCCAAATCGCGTACGCGTCCGTGGTGACCATTGACTACCTTGCGCATAGAATCACGAAAGGCATCGTTCCAAATGATCCAGCGGTCGCCGGGAAAGTCTGTAACTTGATATAACCCGGATGCATCCCAAGGTTCTGCAATGATCTTGGTATGTGCCAGTTGCGGATCTGAATCTATAGACCACAATATGGGCGGATTGTGTATAGGCTCGCCTGCCTCATTTCTGGAAAGTACAGAGGCCAAATCAAAACGGAATCCATCTACATGCATTTCTGTAACCCAATAGCGCAATGAGTCCATTATCATTCTACGCACCACAGAGTGATTGGCATTGAGCGTATTGCCTGTGCCGGTGAAGTTTCTGAAATTACCTTCCTCATCTATCATGTAATAGCTTTGATTGGCAAAACCTCTATGGCACAAAGTAGGTCCTCCACTATGGGGACTGTTTTCTGTGGTATGGTTGTAAACCACGTCTAAATACACTTCTATATTGGCTTTATGCAATGCACGCACAAGATGCTTGAATTCATATATCTGCTCCTGAGGGGTTTGGGTGCTGCAATAGTCTGCATGCAGTGCGAAGTAATTGATAGGGCTATACCCCCAATAATTTACGAGCCCGTCTGGTGCGTCTTGCTTGTCAAATGCAAAAATGGGCATGAGTTCAATGGCGGTAACCCCGAGTTTTTTGAGATAAGGAATTTTCTCCCGAATCCCACTGAAAGTGCCACGTATGGTCTCCGGTAGTTCTGAACTCTCATGCTTGGTGAAGCCACGAACGTGCATCTCATATACCACGCTTTCCATGAGGTCATGTTTGGGATATGCGTCTCCCTTCCAATCGAATTCGTCTGAGATTACGGCGCTTTTGAGACAAGCATGCAAATTGGAAGCGCCATACTCATTGGCAAGTTTTCTGTCATAATTGCCTACTATAGCTTTGGCATATGGATCTACCAATACTTTGGACTTATCATGCAAAAAGCCTTCTTGGGGTTTGCAAGCGCCATCTACTCTATAGCCATATAACTGATTGATGCCTGCTCTTGGGATGAAAATATGCCAGTAATAGTAACTACGGTTGTTTTTTGGGTCGAGAGGGATAACGGTAGGGTTTACATCTTCTGCGTCTGTAAAAAGCAATAACTCTACGGCTGTGGCTTTGGGTGCAAAGACTGAAAAATTGACACCATTGTGCTGTACTGTTGCACCCAGCGGAAATGCTTCACCTTTTTGTGTAAGCGGGAGTATACTCATGAAGTAGTGAAAGTATGAAAGGCTTCTTCTAATGACTGATGTTTGCCTTTGAAATTTTCTATATTTTGGTCTTTGATCAATTGGCCTTTGTTGAGCAGGATCACTCTGGTGCACAATGCTTCAACTTCTTGCATGATGTGGGTGGACAGTAATACTGTTTTTCCATGACCTACTTCTTTGATCAATTGTCGGATTTCTATAATCTGATTGGGGTCGAGGCCGTTGGTGGGCTCATCAAGGATGAGAAGTTGAGGCTTGTGTATGATGGCTTGTGCCAATCCAACGCGCTGTTTGTAGCCTTTGGATAGTGCTCTGATGATCTTGTTGCGCTCTGCTGTGAGCCCAGTTTTTTCTATCACTTCTTCTACATCTTGACGGCTGCACTTTCTGAAATCTGCTACCAATGAGAGGTATTCTTGCACGTACATGTCAAGATAGAGTGGATTGTTTTCTGACAGGTAACCAATCATGCGCTTGGTCTCCATAGGATGTTGTTGTACGTTCTTGCCTTGTACATATACATGGCCACTATTGGGTGTGATGGTACTAACAATGCACTTCATAAGGGTTGATTTCCCGGCGCCATTGGGGCCGAGGAGTCCTATGACCTCGCCATCTTCTACTGAGAAAGAAACCTCTTTCAATGCCCATTGCTCCCCGTATCGCTTACTAACATTATCTATCTGAAAGGACATATAAAATGGTTTTGATGAGTGAAATATACAATTTTCTGCTAAAATGCAGTGAAAAAACGGCTTTGACAATGATCATGTATCAAATGATGAATATGAGTGTCTGTGAGAATAAAAAGAATGTAGTACTGTGTAATAAATGGGTTTTAATGTCGCTTAAGCATTGATTTACTATGTTTTATATTATAAAAATTTTAATCGAATATGTGTAATAACTATTTTGGGAAAAGAGACTGTGCAATGTAGTTTTGCACCCAACTTGTCTGCGGCAGGTGGGAGGCGGCTACCCCGCAAGGGATTTTGGCTCTACAAAAAAGCTGCAAAACGGGTTGAGAGATTAAGGAAAACCGATTTTGCAGCAATTTTTTGTAGCCAAAAGACCGCGGAGTAATAGCCGGACACCGTTTGCCGCCCAAATAAAAAAAATAGTCATCATACAGCATATGGGATTCTCACTGGAAAATTGAGTAATAATGGATGCACGGAATGATATTTTTTGAAATTGTAAATTTGCTGTTTAGAGAATGGGATGGGCTTGAAGATCTATAAATTTGGAGGGGCAAGTGTGCGTGATGCTGCCGGCGTGCGAAATGTGGCGGCGATAATAGAGCGCTGTGCGGGTGAGGAGTTGTATGTGGTGGTGTCTGCCATGGGCAAGATGACGAATGCGTTTGAGGCGCTGCTGGAAAAATACATGCAATCTAGTGATTATGAAAGTGATATGCAATATGTGCAGCGTTTTCATTTAGAGATTTGTGAGGAGTTGTTCCCCAGCCATCATGCGGTGTTTGCGGAGTTGGAGAGGTATTTTGTGCAGATTGAAAATTTGTTGGAGCAAAATAGATCTCAAAGTTACAGTTTTGTATATGACCAGTTGGTGGTGTTTGGCGAATTGCTCTCTACCACGATTGTGAGCCAATATTTGGCTTGGGCAGGAGTGGAAAATACTTGGCTGGATGCGCGTGAAATCATCCGTACATCTGCAGACTACCGTGAAGGTAAAGTGGATTGGGCGCTAACTTGCAGCAATTTGCAGCAAGTGCGAGCGGAAGGAATGTGTGTGATTCAAGGTTTTATAGGCTCTGATGAGAATTATTTTTCTACTACTTTGGGTAGAGAAGGCTCTGACTACACGGGTGCAATATTGGCGTATTGCCTTGATGCTGAAAGCCTTACGATATGGAAGGATGTGGCAGGTGTGCTGAATGCGGACCCACGGTATTTTGAAGAGACGCATTTGCTACAAAAAATAAGCTATGAGGAGGCTATAGAACTTGCGTACTATGGTGCAAGCATCATACACCCAAAAACGCTACAGCCCCTGCAACGAAAGAAAATACCGCTGTATGTGAGATCTTTTGAGCGGGAGGAATTGCCGGGTTCTGTGATAACCGAAGGTGCAGCAATTGAGCCGCTGGTGCCGTGTTTTATTGTGAAAAAAGGCCAAACTGTGGTGCGCGTGGCGACGAAGGATTTCTCTTTCATAGACGAGGAAATTTTGCAAAAAATCTTTGATAATTTGTCTAAAAATAAGCTGAAGGTGAATTTGATGCAGATTTCTGCGATAAGCGTATTGCTCTGTGTTGAAGACAAATACAGTTTGCTGGCGACTGCCTTGAAAGATTTTGAGGAGAACTTTGTGGTGCAAAAATATGGTTCTTGCTCGCTGTACACTATACGCCATGGTGCTGCCAATAGCGCTGAGCAAATAGAACGTAGCGGTGAGGTGCTGATTCACCAACAGAATGGCAACACGCTGCAACTGGTAATACAAGCGTGATATGGCACTGATAAAACCTACCGATCTTGTACGCCAAACCCCGCTGAAAAGACTGGGATTTCTGGGTAAACCTATTGCTCATGGGTTGTATAGAATGCTATCGCTGGACGATATAAATGCGCTGTATCAGCGCAATGAACAGTATGAGAGTCCTGAGTTTGAGGCTAAGCTGCTCAAGGATTTGGGGGTAAACTATGAGGTGTCTGAACAGGACCTAAATAGGATACCTGCAACAGGTGCTTTTGTGATTGTGAGTAATCATCCGCTGGGTGCACTGGATGGAATAATAATGCTGAAAATGATTTCTGAGGTGCGCCCTGATTTCAAGATTATTGCTAATTTTTTACTGCATCTTATAGATCCGCTGAAGCCGAAAATATATGCTGTGAATCCGTTTGAGAGTCGTAAAGATTTGAAAAACAGCACATCTGGCATGATGCAAGCGTATAGACATCTGAAATCAGGACATCCTTTGGGTGTTTTCCCAGCAGGTGAAGTTTCCCGCAAAAATGAGCAGGATGAAGTGGTGGACCGTGATTGGCAATTGCCTGTAATAAAGCTAATACAAAAGGCGGATGTGCCTGTGATTCCCCTGTATTTCAATGCTAAGAACAGCCCTTGGTTTTATAGATTGGGAAAATTGCACCCTGATTTGCAAACTGCTCTGCTACCCAAAGAGCTATTGCGTACACGCAAAAAGCCTATCAAAATACGCATTGGCAAACCAATTTCTCCCACACAACTGCAAAAATTTGAATCTACTGAGGACTTAGCCACGTTTCTGTATAAAAAAACGCACTTACTATCTGCAACTTATGCTGTGCCGGATTCTATTCCGAAACAAATAAAAAAGAAAATTCCTCGCATAAGAAAAAAGATGAAACCTCTGATTCCTGAAGTGGATAAGTCTTTGATAATCCCTGAAATAGATAAGCTATATGGCAAGGAAGACGCCTGTCTTTTTGAGCATGGTGCGTATGACTGCTTTTTTGTGAAATCGGCAGAGATACCCAACACCATGCGCGAGATTACACGCTTGCGTGAAATCACATTTAGAGCTGTGGGTGAAGGAACGGGAAAGTCCAGAGATACAGATGCTTATGATGATTACTATCACCATCTGATTTTGTGGGACAGAGTGGAACAGCGCTTGGTGGGCGCATATAGAATGGGGCTTGGCAGAGATATTTTTGCACAAAAGGGTGTTAAAGGATTCTATGTAAGCGAATTATTTGACTTTGACCGGGAAATAGAACCATTGCTGGCCAGTAGTATAGAGATGGGGCGAGCGTGGGTGCACCCCGATTATCAACTGAAGCCTTTTCCGCTCTTTCTACTATGGCGCGGCATAGTGCATGTGTGTCTGCGAAACCCTGAGCATCAGTTTATTATGGGAGGTGTGAGCATTAGCAACCAATTTAGTGACTTCAGCAAAAAACTGATGATAGAGTTTATGCGATCTCATTATTATGACAGTTATTTGGCGCAATTTGTTAGGGCTAAAAAGGAATTTAAAACCAAGCTCAAGGAATTTGACATGGACTTTATATTACAGGAAACCCAAGCGGACCTCAACAAATTTGATCGCTTGATAGAAGAGTTTGAGCAGAATTCTATGCGCTTGCCGGTACTCATAAAAAAGTATATAAAACAAAACGCAAAGGTGATTGGGTTCAATGTTGACCCCAATTTTAACGATGCTATAGATGGGCTTATGTATATAAAAATCAGTGATATACCACAGAGCACCTTAAAACCTGTGCTTGATGAGCTACAGCAAGCTTTGCAAAGCAAGATAGAGGTACCAACCACAACTGAGGAGTAAGTTTACAAACCTTATATACTAATAAGCTCCTATACCTCCTACGTAAATAAATGATGGTAAAGCAGCAGCCTTGCAACAAACTTAAGCCTTTGCTAATGAGCTATTTAAAAGCTTTTAATTGCATAAAAAAAAGCTTAATATGCTATAAGACAAGCTAATAATATTTTAATTGTGTAGAGGGTAATATGCTGATTATCAAAAT
>JAUNRT010000078.1 GCA_030535475.1 Weeksellaceae bacterium
TATTTTAAAGAAAAAAAACAAAAGTTTTTCAGTTATTTATGTGCAAAGGTCTCACAACAATACCATGCCGTCTCAAATTTTCGGATTTGGGACGGTTTTTTTTTAATACAAATTTCTAATCCGAACGTTTTTGGCTTTTGTAGCAAAATTTGGGATCTTCTGAAGTATATAAGTCGGTTTGTGAGCACAATGTTTGGTAAAATGTCACCCAACTAATGACCTCACACCCAAGCCCGCGGCAGGGCGCAGGCGAAAAGCGCGCAAAGGATTTTGGCTCTTGCAAAATGTGAGCCGGGCGGGATTGAGAGAATAAAGAAAAACCGCCCGGCCACAATTTTGCAGCCAAAAGACTGCGTACTTGTAGCCGGAGACCGACCGCATTGCCGCTCTTACATCCAACGTTTTATTACAAAGAAAAATCTTAAAGGAGCGGCAATGCGGTGCCGCCCAAATAAAAAAAATTGAAGTAAATAGCCTATTGTTGCTATTTCTTGGGTGGTAGCGCGGCAACGTCTGCACAGGATGCCTGCATGAGGCTCTGCCAGTGCTGTTTGTGCTCAAATGGGATTTGATACCAGCCGTTCATTGGACGACCGGGCTTGGGCGTAAATACCTCAACGCCCGCTAGTTGTGCAGCATCACCTAGCTGCTCCGGAGTGCGCTTGACGAGGAGAAATTGATCCTTGTACATGGCGCCCGCCTTGCCGTTGGGTAATTTGGCGGCGAGTGCGCCAAACATTTTGCCTAGTGTGGCGTTGGGGATTTGTGAGAGTATGTGATGAAAATGCTCTTCTGGCTGCATGATAAGGGGTTTGTGCGTATAAATTTGAGGATTTTTTGTGAAATGAGCCAAAAAAAACCGCCGAAGCAGTTTTTTTGGGATGTTGATATGATTTGGTTTTAGGGTTTTGTACGGCGATTGGTGTGTAATACTTGCCCGTTGTGATCTATAAAATGGAATTCCAACTCTTCTGTGGTGAGTGTGAAGGCTACGAAGCCGTGTGTGGATATGCCGTAAACGGAATTGGCCTCGCCATCATAGTCTCTAACTGATGAGCCGGCACCGGTGATGATCTGGTGTAAACCTTGATTGACACTGTACTCTAAATGGTGCTCGTGACCGCACAGATAGAGATCTATCTGCTGCCGCTGAAAAATGGGCAAGAGATGGTCACGTACCGGGTTGGCCAAGCCATGGCGGCGACCACCGGTATACAACTGATGGTGACCTACTACAATTTTCCACTTGGCTTGTGAGTTTTGGAGTGTTTGCTCTATCCACTCTAGCTGTTTGGGGATGTCTTGCTCATCTACATCTGAGTGTTTTTTGAAAGGATCATTGAGGTAGGGTGTGTATAACGGATTGGTGTCTATGAACACGAATAATGCTTCTGCGTCATCACCCACTTTGAAGGTTTTGGTATAGTAGCGGTCTGGCATGTTCCAGCGGCGGCTGACGTCTGAGTAGTCTATTTGTGCTTGCACATTGCCACGATAGTCATGGTTGCCGAGCACTACCCACCAATCTAAATAGGTGCCTGGGTGCTTGTAAACTTTTTCAAAGGAGGATGTCCAGTGGTAGTCTTGTGTGCTCTGGACGCCGTCTGGGTAGAAGTTGTCTCCGACAGAGATCACGAAATCACCGCCTAAGTGTTGCATGACTTTGCCCATCATTTCTCCTGTTTCGTCTTGTTTGTAATAACCATTGCGACCCCAATCACCCACGGCTACAAAATTGAGCGATTTGCTCTTTTTCTTGGGCAGCTGGTCTAGCGGTCCAGCTGTGGGTTGTGGGGTGTGCGCTGTGGGCTGTGATATGGTATGGTAGCCGCAAGCGGTGAATAGGAAAAGAAATGCGAGTAGCTGAAGGTGTTTTGACACTGTGCTGATTTTAAGGGTTTTGTGCGTTCTGACGCGTTTGTTTATCAATTTCTTGCTGGATGTCTCTCCAATCATAGATTTGGAAAGTTTTATCCTCACTCATGGCTACAAAGATACCTTTTGGAAATTTGGCTCCCAAATTTACGCTTGTGGTTTCGTTGCCATCACTGCCTTGTGTGGACATGGTAATGACAGCTATGCGCGTGTGAGAGTGAGGATTTCCGGCATCTCCTTCTCTTCTATAGATATTAAACGAGTTGTTTTGTTGGTCTGAGATGATGATGTAACCTGTTTTTTCATCTTTTTTGTAAATAGAAATACCCTCCATGTCTCTTTTGAAATCATCTTGCCCGAAGAATGCTAAGGGTGTGTTGGCTGCATCTGGGTATACGCTGTACTTGTAAATACCATGCATTTCATCTGAGTAGTAAATGAAGCCGTTTTCCTGATCTACGGCTATGGCTTCTATCTCTTTTTTGCCGCTATACTCGCCGAAGCTGCGTACCTTTTCAGCTGCTACTTTTCCTTGGCTTTCAACAAGTTTGTACTGGTGCAAGTACGAGCCTGATGGACCATCTTTGCGGCCTACGATGGCATAATGTGCAGAGGCTGCCTTGTCATGAAAGAGAGAGATTCCCATGGGAAAATTGTGCTCTTCTCCTTCAAATACAAGTATGCCATCTCCATCAATCGGGGTGAGGTCCGGGAGTGAAAACACACGAATGCGATTGCGCTCACGCTCAGTAGCTACGGCTATGGAAATTTTCTTGCCGTTGAACACAAAATCATTTACAACATCTACGTTGTTGGGTCTGCGTAATGGGATAGATTCCCGAACTATTTTCCCTTGCAGATCAAATGCATATAACTTACCATCTGTGTCTTTATCTGTACCTATAATCAGTGACTTAGTAGGGTCTGTTGGATGGATCCATATTGCGGGATCATCTGTGTCATGCTTTACCGGCTGAGTGGAAAGCGTGGGTTTGAGGATTCGCTCTTGGGTGTTTCCAGTTGTAGCTGCAGCAGACGCTGCGCTGTGCGCAGGTCTGTTGCAGGCTGAAAATGAAAGGATCAATGCGGCAATAGCCAGCGTGTGAATTGAATGTTTCATCTGTGTTTAATCTCTGTTGTTTAAGTCATATTTGATACCGAACAAGAAACGAGGTCTGTAGAACTCCATCAGCATGGTGCGATCTGTTTGTCCTTGGTAGAATCTGAGTGGCTGGTTGGTAATGTTGTTGATTTCAGTAAACAAGTTAAGCCCACGAAGAATGGTGTAAGATGCATTGAAGTCTAGGAAAGTTTGTTTGTCATAGTATCTGTCATAGAACGCGTTGTCTCCTAATTGATCTAGGTAGGCAGAAGCATGGTTTACAGAAATTCTGGCTGTGAGTCTAGGACCGTTGTAAGAAAGTGAGGCGTTGGCCATGTGTGGCGCAGTGCCTGGCAGTGGTAGATCTTCACGCATCACTCCATCCGCATCAGCAACTCCTTTGGCGCTGGAATGTGTATAGGTGTAGTTTAGGTAGATATCAAAATTGCTGAGGAATCCCGGTAGAAAATCCAGTTGGCGCTGCAATGCTACTTCTGCACCGTAGAATGAGGCTACATCACCATTTTGCGGACGCACGAGTCTCCAGTTTTCTCCAACATCTCCTATAGGGTTGGAAACCCCCGGGAATAGCGCATCAAATTGTTGAGGGCTGACGTTGAGTGTGCGGCTGGTGTATAAGAAGTCATTTAATCTCTTGTAGAAAACACCTCCTGAAAGTATACCTACATTTCTGAAATAATGCTCTGCCATGAAATCTAGGTTGAGCGCTCTGGTAGCTTTGAGATTAGGATTTCCGGCGTTGATTTGAGTGTCATCCGGTGTAATGTTCACATAAGGCGCAAGGTTATAATAGTCTGGTCTTGCCAAGGATGTTGTGGCTGCTAATCTAAGCACGGTGTTTCTTTCCGGTCTATAGTTGAAGGTAAGACCTGGGAGGATATTGAGATAATCATTTTCTATGGTTCTAGACCCTAGTAGGGTTTCTTCATCTTCTACAATATTTGCTGTATAAGATGTGGATGTGTGCTCCAATCTCACCCCTGCAATCATGCTCAACTGGTCTGTAAGATCCTGATCCCAACGTATGTATGTAGCAAAAACGTTCTCATTCGCGTTGTAGTTTTGTACATAGTAATCGATGTCAGAACTTTGCTCAAACAATGCAGGGTTGTATATATCTAATGCGCCTAACCAAGAGTTGTGCATAAAGAATCCAGGTACATAATGTTCACCAGGTGCAAATCCTTGACCATCTAGGTAGATAAGGTCTGCAACTGCCATGCTGCTCATGTCAAAGCCTGTAGGCGAATAGTCAGTAACACCATTTTCACGCATTTTGTTTTTCAAGCGCATTCTACCACCAAATCTTATGGAACCTTCTTCATTCCATAGTCTAATTGGTATATTGAAATTGAGTCTTGCAGCCAATTCATCATCATTAGTAAGGTCAGAACCAGCATTGAGCGCTGAACGTCTTGTGAATTGTGCGGGCCCTGAAGCTAGAGATTCTAAGCTCATATCTACTGGCAGCATGTACGGATATCTAGGTGTACCCATCTGTGCTCCAAAATTTACATTTCTAATTTCAAAACCTGAACTAATTTGATCTGGCTTGCTTTCTTCTGCATGTGAGTAACTCACACCCCAATCCATATTTAGGTTGCCAAAAAGGTGCTCACCACCTATGGTATAATTTTGTATGGTTTGTCTTTCCAATCTTGGACCTCCTTTACCGGCTTTGTTGTCTCTTACAATACGTCCGCCACCAAATCCTAAGATGTCATTATTATCATCATAGATTGGGCTATAGCTTCTATAACGTAGTCTATACCTATCTTCATTGTCATCTCTCCAGTTGTAGAGTGCTGAAGCCAAAAGTTTGTGACCTACAGCAAGATCATAGTCTAAGTTGAGACCGATACTTCTTCTTTTTCTTTGAACATTATAGTATCTAACTTGGTAATCATTAGCATAAATGTTTCCATGATCATCTTGTGCCCAAGTAAATTCTGCGTTGTCTGAACCATAATTGGTGTCATATAAAGAGGCGTTTGCCACAAAACCGAGCTTGTTGTTGAAAATGCGGTTACCGTAGATAATACTACCGTTGTAGAGTCCAGATTCACGAATAGGGTTGTAACCTCCAGCCGCTGTTAATGAAATTCTTTCACCTTGCGGTGCGCTTCTGCGAATAAGATTTACAGAACCACCAATTGCATCAGCGTCCATATCTGGAGTTAAGGTTTTATTCACCTCAATAGATTGAATCATATCTGCAGGAATAAGGTCCATTTGAATATTTCTATTGGCTCCTTCAGCAGATGGAATACGGTCACCGTTGAGGGTTACAGAGTTGAGGTTTGGTGCCAAACCGCGGATGATGATGTCTCTGGCTTCACCTTGGTCATTCTGCATAGTGATACCTGGTACACGCTTAAGAGCGTCACCCATATTGGCATCTGGAAAACGACCTACTTGATCTGCAGAAATCACGTTGCTCACATTGCCTTTATTTTTTTGTGTGTTCAAGGCTTTGGCCCGGCCGATTCTCTGACCTTGAATTATTACTGCAGAAAGCTCAATCTCACGATCACTTTCGCCTAAAACAAAATCCAATCTCTGTACGCCAGAAGTGACTGTAACGGTACGCTCTATTGTGGTGTATCCGATATATTCTAAGGTAATAATATAAGTACCGGGTGCAAGGTTGCTTATAGAATATGTACCTTGTGCTGAAGATACTACTCTACGGTCTAATTCAGGGATTTCTATGTCTGCACCAGACACTACCAATCCGTCTTGATCTACTACAGTACCGGTAATACCTCCTGGGCTCTGCGACCATAGTATAGAACAAGTAAAAAATGCTAAAAGAAAATAAAGGTTGTTCATGCGAAAAAAATTTTCCGCAAATTAGAAAGTCAATCTTCGAACATTGTTACCTAAACTTCATCAAAAATTTACGAAAAAATTAAAATCAGACTTCAAAGTATTTACTTTCAAAAAATTGAGTTTGTGAAATGTACATTGTTCACTAATCAAAACATCCTGTATGTCCTTAAAAATGAGTAAGATAATGTATCTCAATACTTTTCTGTAAATCATTATAAAATAGAAAATGATTTTGTTTTTACAAAAAATGCAGGTTAACTTGATGTAAATTTTGCGATTCTTGATTTTTCGGACAGCAGATTTTAGCTTAGAAAATCTGCAATTTCTTGATGAGAAAATGCCTGCCTTATAGATTGAAATTAATGTAACTCTTAAAGCTCAAAAAAATGCAATTGAAATGTTAGGAGAATTTCACCAGAAAAATCGAATAAATTGAGAAATCCTCAAAATATGATAATATAAGTACTGTCATATTATGAAATTCTAATAACAAAGGGTTACCTTTGCATTTTACGGGAATTTAGACGGTATTTATGAACTTGACGATCGAAAACATACTACTTGTAGGCTCACTATTACTATTGATAAGTGTTATTGCAGGAAAAACATCTTACCGTTTTGGTGTTCCCACCTTGATTTTGTTTTTGGCCATAGGTATGTTGGCAGGATCTGAAGGTATTGGCGGAATCGCTTTCAACGACCCGCAGATTGCTCAATTTATAGGTATTGTTTCTTTGAATTTCATACTATTTTCCGGTGGTCTAGACACCAATTGGCGATCTGTGAAACCTATTCTAAGAGAGGGAGTTGTACTCTCTACTCTCGGGGTTTTTCTCACCGCCATGACCCTGGGAATGTTTGTGTATTGGGTCACCGATTTCACCATATATGAGAGTCTCTTGTTAGGATCTATAGTCTCCTCCACAGATGCGGCAGCCGTATTTTCTATACTTCGTTCCAAAAGTTTAGCACTCAAGACCAATCTACGCCCTACTTTGGAGTTGGAAAGTGGTAGTAACGACCCCATGGCCTATGTGCTCACTTTGGCATTTCTATCCCTGGTAATCAATCAAGATCAGGATGTTACGTCTATAATCCCAATGTTTTTTGTACAAATGATTTTGGGTGGAATTGCAGGTTTAGGTTTTGGTAAACTCACAAAGTTCATCATCAATCGCATCCGCCTTGATTTTGAAGGGCTCTATCCTGTGCTCATGATTGCCATGATGTTTATTACCTTTTCAGCTACAGATTATGTAGGTGGTAATGGCTTTTTGGCCATTTATATCTGCGCAGTGTTTTTGGGTAATCAAGATCTGATACATAAAAAGACCATATTGCAGATGTACGATGGTTTGGCTTGGTTGATGCAGATTGTACTCTTCCTTACACTGGGCTTACTCGTAACACCTTCAGACATGGTGCCGTTTATAGGTATTGGACTTCTGATTTCTATTTTCCTGATATTGGTTGCAAGACCCATCAGTGTATTCCTGGGGCTTGCGTTTTTCAAGATGAAAATGCGAAGAAGGGTTTATATCTCTTGGGTTGGATTGCGTGGTGCCGTTCCTATTGTATTTGCTACATATCCTCTTCTTGCAGGGGTAGAAAAAGCACATATTATTTTTAACATTGTATTCTTTATCTCTGTAACCTCAGTTTTGATTCAAGGGACAACTCTATCAGTGGTGGCAAAATGGCTGCATGTTGCTATACCGGAAAAGGCCAAGAAAATCACCGAAACAGACAAAATCCTTCTAGATTTACCTAAATCCTCTATGCAGGAATTTGAAATTGTACCCGGCTTGCAGGCGATAGAAAAACGCATTGTAGATCTACACTTTCCACATTCGGCATTCATAGTTATGATCAAACGAAACGGCACCTACATACGCCCGGGTGGCTCTACAGTGATCAAACCTAATGATGTGCTTATGGTGCTGGCTGATAGTGTGGCCGATTTTGAAAAAGTAAACAGCTCTTTAGGCAAAAAAGCCTAATCTCTTTCATTCAATTTTTGGAATAGCCAGTTACTTCTTGATTTCAGTATTATATGTGTTTGCACACAGAGCAAGTTTGCAAAAAAAAATAGTACCAAGGCTCTACTTGATGCCTTGCATTTCTATAAGTTTGGCGTAGTAGCCATTTTTTTGCATAAGGTCTAGATGTGTCCCTTGCTCTATGATTTGGCCTCTATTCATCACCAAAATGTTGTCTGCATTCTGTATGGTAGACAAGCGGTGAGCAATGACCAGCGAAGTGCGGTTTTCCATCATGTGTTGCAGAGCGTCTTGCACAAGGCGTTCTGAGTGCGTGTCCAAAGCTGAAGTAGCCTCGTCTAGAATCATCAAAGGTGGATTTTTCAGAACAGCTCTGGCAATGGATATTCTTTGTTTCTGCCCGCCCGACAATTTACCACCGCCTTCACCTATGGTTGTGGCGTACGCATCCGGTAGCTTAGCAATAAATTCATGTGCATTGGCCACCTCTGCTGCTTGGCGTATTTCTGCCTCTGTAGCCTCGGGTTTGCCCATGCGTATATTGTTATTGATACTGTCATTGAAAAGTACAGACTCCTGGGTCACCATACCAATCATTGAGCGGTAATCATTCAAGCTTAGATCTCTGATGTCTATGCCATCTATAAGTATGGCTCCGCCACTCACATCATAGAATCTGGTCAATAAATTGGCAATAGTTGTCTTCCCACTGCCGGATTGCCCAACAAGCGCCACTGTGTGTCCTTTGGGTATTACAAAACTCAAATTCTCCAGAACAGGTTCATCTTCATGGTAGTGGAAAGAAACATTTTTGAACTCAATCCCACTTTGCAAATCCGTTTTGCGTACAGCATTTGGATTTTCAACCACAGTCTCATCTGCTTCCAATATTTCTAGCACCCTCTCTGCAGAAGCATTACCACGTGAAATGTCTGATATAGAGCGTGATAATAGTTTTGCAGGATCTAGAAGTTGAAAAAATAGTCCTATAAATGTCAAAAATGCCTCCCCGCTCAGCCCTTGCCCGGAGATGATAAGCCTACCACCAAACCATACCAGCAAAATCAGCGTGAAAGACCCAAGCAATTCACTCACGGGTGATGACAAATCATGCTTACGCTCCACACGATTGGTAAGGCCTCTCCATTCCGTATTCAGCTCTGCAAAACGCTTGCTGAGCATATTTTCTGCATTGAAAATTTTTATGATTTTAGAAGCCCCCAAAGTTTCCTCTACACTAGAGAGCAAATCACTCAGCACCACCTGTGCTTTGTAAGCATCTCTCTTCAAACTTTTTGAAATTCTTGAAATGACAAAACCCATCACGGGTAGAATTATCAGCGCTGCCAACGTGAGTTGTGCATTCATGTACACCAATATAGCCAGCGTACTTATGATCATAAAAGGCGAGCGTATCAATTCCGTGACCGGCACAAGTGTGAAAGCTTGCACTCTATCTACATCATTGGATATGCGTGTCATCAAATCACCCTTGCGCTGATCGGTGAAATATGCCACGGGTAGCTTCAGCATTTTATCATACAAGGTGCCTCTCAAATCCCTGGAAACACCTGATCTAAAAGCCACCATAAAGTACAATGCCATATACCTGAAAATGTTGCGCAAGGCAAACAAAGTCACTGTGAAGATACAAAGCCATGCCAGCACCGTAAGTGAACCATGCTCCACCATTGCATTGCTTATCCAGTTATTCAAGTCGGCTTGCAAGCTATCAAAACTGTAAATCCTATCTCGCGATGGAGCCTGCACAGCTTGTGGTTCTCTCTCTACATTGTCAAAAAGTATCTTGAGAATAGGCAACAAAGAACCTACAGAAAATATAGCCAAGAGCGAGTACATGATATTGCATAGAATGTTCAATACCAAGTACACACGGTATGGTTTCGCAAATACTAAAATGCGCCGGAATGCACTCATCAATTTCTTTCAGCGCTCAAATGTACTAAAAAACTGCTGTTGGGCATCCACACAATCTACTACAAACAACATGTTTGACCCTTTAGACTACATATCTAGCCCATTATTGCCTATAAAAAAACCGACCCCAAACATTTGGAGTCGGCTTTAGAAAAATCATTGCTCAGCACTCTGCCCAAGCAGAATGCAGCTAGAAATTATTTACGGAATTTCACGCTGATTTGCTTACCATTCTCATCTACCATTACTGCAATGTAGTTACCTTGAGGCAACTGTCCCACATAGGCAGACTTAGACACAACTGCGCCATTGAAGTCATATACCACAGTGTTCACAGCAGTAAAGTTATCTGCAGTCAAGTAGTTGTTCACTACCACCACAGACACCTTGCGAGCAGCAGCATTCACATCTGCTACAGACATAGAGCTAGTGATATCAGATTGCATTCTAGGCCACAATTGTGACACACCGTTAAACTCCGCTGCAATACCGGTAATATCTACAGAACCTGTTGGTATCTGTGTGCCAATGTAGTCTGCATCATAGAAGTTTGTGCGCACCACTATAGCGCCAGAAGCATTGCTGAAGTTGTAGTTAACTCCCGTAGCCCAAGTTCCAGCCTCCTGTGCAGTAACGCCAACAATTTTCACCAATTGGCTTTCATACGCATTCAAGTTGTTGTTAAATTCGTCAATAGAAATCTCCAACGGAGTTACAACATTATTGGTAGAAGTAGCAGGAGCACCTGGCTGTTGCGGCACCAATTGCAGCAAACCATTGTGTACATGCAATGTACCTACCAAGCCTGTGATACCATCATACAAGTTATATTCAGTGGCCAAAACACCATTCAAGTCATCTATCAAGATAGCACCTGTAGCATCCTGTATCCACTTCTGGTTTCTAAAATTCTGTTGCATAGTAAGAATCACCTCAGCATCAAGCGTATATACAGAGCCATCTGTGAGACCTGCACGCAGCTCAGCAATGCTTTCTACAGAAGAAGCCGTAGGCACGCTAAACGTCACAGAAGTGCTCACCTCCGGTTGCAAAGCCTCATGATTGTTGTTCACCAACCATAGATTCACCGTATAGCTACCGGTAGCAATACCATCTATCACAATAGGATCATTGCTGTAGTGCATCATCACAGGTCCATCATTCACAGTGTAGTGTATGTGACCATCAGCACCCTCAGTGGCAGTACCTATAGAGAAGTTGTTTACATTGAAGTCAATCTCCACAGCCTGCGTTCCTACAGGGAAAATCTGGTTTGGCGTTGGTGTCACCACGCTCAGCGTAGGCGTAGTACCGTCACAGTCTACACACGTCACAGACAAATTGTCCCAGAAAACCACAGCACCAGAATAGGTACGCATCTCAAAATTGAGTGCCGTTGCCGTAGCAGGAGCTACAACATTAGTAGTATAGTTGGTCCACACGTGGCCATTATTGTCAAAGTAAGCATTGTTAGGTCCGCGAAGATCACCATCTGTGTTAGAATCTGAAACATTCTGGTTATCAGCGTTTCTCCAGTAAGACCAAATGCGCGCATCTGTACCATCACCGGTGCCTTCCAAAGTTTTGAACCAAATAGAAATCTCGTAAGTATGACCTGCAACTATGCCATCTACCAGCTGCGCAAGTCTAGAAGTGCCGCCAATGTGGCGAGCAGAGTACGTGCCTTCATGCACATGCTCACTCTCTTGCACTATGCTTTCAAAAACGTCCCATCCAGTGGGTACCGTAGATGATTCCCAGCTCTCAAAACTAGGATTGTTCACCATATTCTGCCCAAAAAGCATAGAAAATGGCAATAACATTAAGATAAAATAGAATTTTCTCATGGTATGATTATATATTTATTGCACAAAATTAGGATAAATTTCCTACTCTATGGCAGATTAATGATTTTTTAACTTTGTAAAGCCCAACTATCTACACACAAGTCTGTTATATTTACTAATTATTAGGATTTGGGCGGCACCCTTTTTTGGCTCATAGAGACGCCATTTACCGCTTGTGTAAATAAAACTCGATAAATCGCGTCTCTATTTGGCCAAAAAAAGGTCGGTGTACGGCTACTACTCCGCGGGTTTTTGGCTGCAAAAAAATGTCGCAAAATCGGTTTGGCTACGCTCAATGCCTTTACGTGCAAGTTTTTCATTCAAGCGCATTTGGCGAATAGATTGAACGCTAAATGATTGATTTTTTCTACTGAGTGAGGCATTATCGCTTCGCTAATCAACCCGCTTTGCTCCTTTTTTGCAAAAGCCAAAAACCCTTGCGGGGTAACCGCCTCCCACCTGCCGCGGAGCATCGCACCTTGGGTTTTATGCCTAAGATCTAGGCGCGCTAACTTCTCATTGCCACCTTTTCTAGCTCAGGATTTAAGACCGTTGCACGGCAAAACAGTTGAA
>JAUNRT010000079.1 GCA_030535475.1 Weeksellaceae bacterium
AATTGATATAATACATTTTTTTTGAACATCTTTGTAGGGAATATAACCAATAGGATATGCTGATTGTAGATTTGATTTCACAAGAATTTAAACCGGTAAAACTGAGCTATACTGTGGAGCGTGCTTTGCAGATATTGGATGGTTTTAAGGTGACGCATGTGCCGCTTATAGAAGGGACTACGTATATTGGATGCTTGTCTGAGGCTTTGCTGAACAGGCTACCTCTGGATGAGAAGTTGCAGGTGGCAAAGAATCAGCTAGAGTTTTTTTTCATCACGGAACAGAGTACTGTTTTTGACTCTATAAATGTGTTTTACACGCATAATACTAATATGATTCCCGTATTGAGCAATGATGAGCACTATCTGGGGCATATAACCATAGAGGATGTGGTAGGTGTGGTGAGTAAACTGCCTCTGGTGGGCGAACCCGCTGCTATGATTACGATTGGTGCGCCGTTGCAAAAGATGTCTATGGTAGAAATTGCCAAGATTGTAGAGGCCAATAATGGGAAAATTTTTGGGATGTTTATCTCTAAAATGGATGAGAGCGATGCAGAGATTACTGTGAAGTATAGTGCGGAGAATCTGACTTCTGTGAGTGAAACTTTTGAACGATTTGGGTATGTGATTTTACGCAAATTTTTTATAGATAGAAAGGTGGATTTGCTGGAAGACAGGTACAATCAGTTCATGAAATACCTGGAAATGTAGTATGAAGATTGCGCTGTATGGTATGCAGGATAGCGAGTCTCTGGGGTTGGTGTTTCCGGATTTTTATGCTTTTGCAAGGAAGCATGACCTGCGTATGCAGGTGGCAGAGAGTTGGCTTCCAGTGCTAAAGAAATTGGGGTATTCTGCCTCTGATTTTGATGGTGTGTATAGCTCACAGAGTGAGTTGTGGGATGATCTGGATCTGTTTCTGACCTTTGGCGGCGATGGTACTATCTTGTCTGCTTCTACAATTGTGAAGGATTCTGGGGTGCCGATTCTTGGTGTGAATACAGGTAGGCTTGGATATCTGGCGAGTGTGTCATGGTCTGAGTTTAGGGATTGTTTTGACAGTATATTAGAAAAGAAATATAGGGTGGTGCCACGCTCTGTGCTGCAGGTTGTGAGACCGGGAATGGCTGATGAGCCGCGTTTTGCACTGAATGAGGTGACTGTGATGCGTAGAGAAACTACTAGTATGATTACGGTAGAGACATATATAAATGATGTTTTTCTCAACGCTTTCTGGGCAGATGGGCTCATAATTTCTACTCCAACGGGCTCTACGGGCTACTCGCTGAGCTGTAATGGTCCAATAATAGCCCCAGATAATCCTGTTTTGGTGATAACGCCTGTGGCTCCGCACAATCTAAATGTGCGTCCGCTGGTGCTAAATGATGATGTGAAGATAAGGCTCAAGGTACATACGAGGTCTCCACAATTTTTGCTGACGATGGATTCCAGGTTTGAGAAAGTGCAGTGCTCTGAAGAGATTTTTGTGGAAAAGGCACCTTTTGAAATTAAGATTGCTCAACTAGAGAATACGAATTATCTGGAAACTTTGAGACTGAAATTGATGTGGGGTTTGGATAAAAGAAATCCTTAAAATCTTGACTTATTTTTGATTTTCCCGTAAAGCACAATTAATATTGTTTATATTTGTGCCGATAAATTAAAATAATTGTACAACATTGGCGAGAATTCATCGTTATACGAAATACGATAATTGCGAGATATGAAAAGATTTTCGGTTCTGTTCATTGCTATTTTCATGTGTGTATCTGTCACCGCTCAAAAACATGAAATTGGTGTGTTTTTAGGTGGGGCAAACGGTATCACCGATGTAGGCCGTACAGATTTTATAAATCCGTTGCCAAAGGCTTACAGAAGCAGTGGAGAACCTGCGTTGCCTTGGGCTATAGGAGCATTGTATAGATTTAACCTAAACCCACAGCAAGGGTTGAGATTGGGGTTGAACTATGCTCAAATAATTGATAATGATAAGACTGCATCTGAGGATTACAGATTTGCGAGAGGTGCCAAGTATGCCCAGCGAGTTTTTGACTTTCACTTGCTCTTTGAATACAATTTTCTACCTATCAATAGCGAACAAGAGAGAGGATACTCTCCCTACATTTTTGCTGGTATAGGTGGTTTTGCCTACAATCACCCTACTTATGTGGTTACCCACCGCGCTAGACTAGACGAGAGTGGACAACCTATTGCGCCTTCAGGTCCAGATGATTTTGAATCTGTAATCGCAAAGAACAATACTACCAAATTCAGCTACAGTATACCTTTTGGAGCTGGATTCAAATACAAGTTTAATTATAATTGGGTGGCGTCTGCTGAAGTGAGCGTAAGGCCTACTATCATAGACAATCTAGATATGGCTTTTTCTACGCCAGAGGATTTTACCTTTGTCACAGAGGCCGGCTTAGAGGCTACTCCTGGTATAAGCGACCAGATAAGAATACGTAATGATGAAATGATTATGCAGAGACAGTTGGGTGATCACTCAAACAATGATTGGTTTGTGTTCACAGGATTTACGCTTACCTACACCTTTGGCAGACCGCCATGTTTCTGTGACTGATCCATGCAGGCCAGTATAAAAAATACTATAGATTTAGACAAAGTACCGCAGCACGTAGCAATTATCATGGATGGTAATGGCAGATGGGCTAGGAAAAAAGGTATGATGCGGACATTTGGTCACCAAAATGCACTGAAAGCCGTGCGTTCGGCCATGGAGGCTTGTGAAGATCTTGGTATTCCATATCTCACTCTATATGCATTCAGTTCTGAAAATTGGTCTCGACCTAGTGATGAGGTGAATTTTCTTATGAACCTGCTCGTAAGGTCGTTACGCAAAGAGTTGAGCTCTTTTCAGAAAAATAACATTAGACTCCGCACCATTGGTGAGATAGAAAAATTGCCAAGCGGTGTGCAAAAAGAACTTGAAGAAGTAAAAGAACAAACTAAAAATAATACTAATGGAACTCTAATCGTAGCTTTAAGCTACGGTAGCAAGGATGAAATAGTGCAAGCTGTGAAGAAAATTGCAGCAGATGTGCGTGATAACGAACTAGAAATTGAAGATATAAACACAGATAAATTCAAATCATATCTGTTCACGGCTGATGTGCCGGATGTAGATCTTATGATCCGCACTAGTGGTGAAAGCCGTATTTCCAATTTTATGCTGTGGCAAATTGCCTATGCAGAGTTATACTTCACAGATGTACTATGGCCAGACTTCAGAAAAAAAGACTTTTTTGATGCAATAATAGACTATCAAAAAAGAGAAAGAAGGTATGGAAACATCCTAGAAAACTAAGCCTGAACAGATTGATTGAATGAAAAAACTAGTAAACCTACTATACCTTTTTGCTGTTGTTGTTTCTGCGCAAGTAGAAAGATCATTGCAACCTACCATGCCGGCAGACACCATCACATTTGCAGTGCCGGATGTGGACCTCAACCTAGAAAGCTTGCAAAGAACAGACACCATAGCGCTAGACACCATAGCCCTTGATACACAAGATGGACCATTGCAAGAGTATAGACTTGGAAAACTTGAGATAAGCGGTGGAACACCTTTCAACACCAACCAAATACTCAGATTTACAGGTCTGCAGATTGGTGAAATCATGGAAATCCCAGGTTCTAAGCTCAACAACGCTGTCAAAAAAATATGGCGTACCGGGCAATTTTCAGATGTAGAAGTTTTTGCAACCCGTACACAAGGCAACGAAATCACTCTCCGATTTCACTTAGTGGGACTCACCAAAATCAAAGATGTCACTATACATGGTGTGAAAAAAGGGCGTAGAGACGAGTTTATAAAAACCAATAAGTTAGATGCCGGTGCTAGTATCACCAATAATCTCATAAATCAAACGCGCAACAATATCAAGAGATACTACGTAGAAAAGGGTTATCCGGATGCTACAGTAGATTTCCGCACCGTGCCGGATACAACTGCACGTCAGTCAGACCACGTGCATATACACATAGACAGAGGTCCAAGAGTAAAAATCAACAGCATTACTTTCACTGGTAATGAAGAAGTGAGTTCTGCACGTCTCAGAAGAAAAGGTTTCAAAGACACCAAGACCAAATCTATCTTGCGCTTATTCAAGCCTTCTAAATTAATCCCGGAAAAGTATGAACAGGATAAGAAAAATCTTCTTGATCTCTATAGACAATACGGATTCCGTGACGCAAAAATTCTATCAGATAACATTACAAGAGTAGATGAGAAGAATTATGCCATAGACGTTGCAGTTTCTGAAGGCGGTAGATATTACTTGGGTGACGTGACATTCACAGGGAATTCTGTGTATTCAACCGAGGTTTTACAGCGCATCTTTGGATTCAAAAAAGGCGATCCATATGACGCGGTGGGTATAAACAAGAGAGTTAGTGGTTCAGAAAAGGATGATGACATTGCTACCTTGTATCATGATAATGGATATCTATTTAGCAATGTGCGTGCAGTTGAGCGCAATGTTGTAAATGATACCATAGATCTTGAAATACGAATCATGGAGGGCGAGCAAGCCACTTGGGATAGAGTTACTTTCAATGGCAATCACCAAACACATGACCACGTGATCGCAAGAGAATTGATGACACGCCCTGGCGAACTTTTCAGAAAATCTGACATCAAGCGTACCTACTTCAAGTTGGGAGCTTTAGGATTTTTTGATGCTCAGCAAATCACACAAGACATAAATCCCAATCCAGAAACCAATACAGTAGACATAGATTGGAAACTAGCGCCAAAATCCTCCAGCCAGATAGAGCTGCAAGGTGGATATGGTGGGGGTAGATTCATTGGAACGCTTGGTTTGACATTCCAAAACTTTTCCATTGGCAATCTCTTCAAAGGAAAAGCTTGGAAACCAGTACCACTAGGAGACGGGCAGCAATTGTCACTCAGAGCGCAAGCAGGTACATTCTTCAGCAACTATAGCTTTACCTTTACAGAGCCGTGGATTGGAGGTAGTAGACCTACCGCACTTTCATTGTCTGTTTACAACTCCAACTTTAGAAATCTATTCTCTGCAGAAGAGAGCAACTTATCCATACTTGGAGCATCTGTAGGTCTCAATAAACTATTGACCTTCCCGGATGATTTCTTCAGACTTTCACAGACAGTTTCCTATCAACGTTATAATTTCAATAACTATCCACTCAGCATTGCATCATTGCAATTTGAAAATGGAGCATCCAATAACGTTGCGTACCAAATAGGTCTTAGCAGATTATCAGCAGGTCCAGACCCTATATTTCCGCAGAGTGGTTCAGATTTCAACATCAGTCTCAAGGTTACGCCACCCTATTCATTGTTCAACAACAAGGATTATAATGCTTTGAGAGAAGCCAACAACCTTCAAGACATGTACAAGTGGTTAGAGTTTTACAAAATCATGTTTAGCGGAAACTGGTATCAGGAAATCGTGGGCAAACTCGTATTGCGCACCGGAGCACAATTTGGATTGCTAGGCGCTTACAACCAAGATACAGGAATTTCACCATTTGAGCGATTCTTCTTGGGAGGTATTGGACTTCAAGCACAGAACTTTGATGGTAGAGAAATCATACCATTGCGTGGATATCAAGATTTCACCAATGGAGGTGGCCGTGTAGGGCATGACATTACACCAATAGGAGGAGGTACTATCTACAACAAGTTTTTGCTAGAATTACGTTACCCAATCACAATGGGTCAACAGGCCAAAATCTTTGGTGTAGGATTCTTAGAAGCAGGTAATACGTGGAGTGAGCACAAAGACTTCAAACCTTTTGAGTTGAGACGTTCCGCAGGTGTAGGTGTTCGTGTATTCATGTCAGCATTTGGTATGTTAGGCTTCGATTTCGGTTATGGATTCGATTCTCCAATCGGAGCACCGGGCAACCCATCAGGCTGGCAAACTCACTTCATTTTTGGACAAAATTTGTAAGAAAAAATGGCAAGCATTTGGCATGGTTTTAGTTTATCAAGACAAAAAATGAAAAAAATATTCACCCTCAGTTTTGTACTGTTATTGAGCTTACAAATTCAAGCCCAGAGGTTTGGCTATGTAGATACAGAATACATACTTGCCAATCTGCCAGAGTATGCACAAGCCAATGAAAGGGTGAACAGCCAAGCAGAGAATTGGGCCCGCGAAATTACCGTACATGAAGCCGAGCTAGAGCGCTTAGAACTCAACCTGCAAACAGAAAGAGTATTGCTTACCAAGGAGCAGTTGGCACAAAGAGAAGAGGTGATCACAGAGAAGAGAACCCTCATCAAAGACCTACAAAATCAAAGATACGGCCCCAATGGCGACCTCATAAACATACGTCGCACCATTGTCAAACCTATCCAAGACCAAATCTGGAACGCTGTGAAAAGAGTAGCAGAACGCCGCAATTACAACTTTGTATTTGACAAGGGCAGCGATCTTTCAATGCTATACACAGACCCTAAATTTGACATTAGTGAGGAAGTGCTAAGAACCCTGCGCCCAGACATGAGAGAAGGCCAGTCCACAAGACCACGCCCAGGCGCCACACCAGCGCAGACACCGCGCACACAAAGCGCTCCCCGCACCACAGCACCCAAAGGCGATAGCCCTATCGTTGCACCAAAATTAGAAATGAGAAGAGAATAAATCTTTATAAAAATTATATTACAAAAATAGTAGAGAAATGATGAAAAAGTTAACCTTAATTTTCACCCTAGCCTTATTTGCCATCGGATTCAGCACAGTTGAAGCACAGAACGTAGCGCACATCAACTCCAACCTTATCCTAGAGGCCATGCCAGACTATCAATCAGCACAGACTCGATTGAAAAATGATGCAGACCGCCATAGAGGAGAAGTAGAGCGTCAGCAAAAAGAGTTGCAAGAAATGTATGAGAAAGCAATGACAGACATGCAATCCGTGCAAAACAAGAGTGAGGCAGAGCGCAATGCTATGATAGAAAGACTTCGTCCAATCGAAGAGCAATTGCAGACCAAGCAGCAAGCACTTCAGCAGTACCAGAACACTGCTACACAAGATTTGCAGAAAAAAGAAGCAGACCTACTACAGCCTATCTATGAGAGAGTAGAAGCCGCTGTACAAGCAGTAGGACAGCAGAAAAACGTAGGCTATATCTTTGATTTGGCCGTTACAGTATCATCAGGTTCTATGGTATACTTTGCTGGTGGCAATGATATTACCAATGACGTGAAAAAGCATTTGGGACTATAAACCCAAAATCACATCACCAAAACCGGCGTTCACACGTCGGTTTTTTTTTGCAAAAACATCATAATCTCAGATAAAATCGTAAATTTATCCGGCAGTGAAAAAAGTAGTAGTTACAGGAGCAGATGGTCAGTTAGCCAAATGCCTAGCAGAGCTTACCCAATCCCGGCCCACGGCCGGCATAGAGTTTATTTACCTCAATCGTCAGCAGCTAGACATTTCAGACAAGAACGTAGTAGAAGCGTTCTTTTTTAGCAATCAAATAGATTACCTGGTCAATTGTGCAGCTTACACCGCCGTAGATCTAGCCGAAACAGAAGTAGAGAAAGCATTTCAAGTAAATGCCGATGGCGTGCGCAACCTTGCAGAAGAATGCTATGAAAACCAAGTAAAATTCATCCATATCTCCACAGACTACGTCTTCGACGGCCACGCACAGCAAGCCATGGATGAGCAGCACACCTGCAATCCGCTTAGCGTTTATGGCAAATCCAAACTAGAAGGTGAGCGCCTCGCACTGCAATACCATGCACAGAGCATCATCCTGCGCACCGCTTGGGTATATAGTGAGTACGGCAAAAACTTCCTCAACACCATGCTACGGCTCTTTGCAGAAAAAGACCAGCTCAACATCGTCCATGACCAGCACGGCACACCCACTAGCGCGCATGACCTAGCCATGGCCATATACCTCATCATCCAAGCCGGCCAGCCACTCAGTGGCATCTACCACATGGTCAACTCCGGTGACACCACATGGCACGGATTCGCAGAAGAAATCAAGCGTCAAATCGGCAGCCACATACAGCTCAACCCCATATCTACAAGCCAGTACCCTACACCCGCGCATCGTCCCGCATACAGCGTACTTTCCAACGAAAAATTAGCCCAAACCCTCAATTGGCAAATTCCACATTGGCAGACCAGCTTGCAGCACATCCTACAGAAAACAGGGCAATACAACCCTACGGCATAGGTCGCTATTCACAGTGAATTTTATTTTTTTTATTTGGGCGGCACCCACCGTGGCACCAAAATTCAGCCAACGCTCCATCCAGCAAATTTTAGGTGCCACAGTGGGTCGGTATCCGGCTCCAAATCCTCGGTACCAGGTGAGTAAAATGGCGGCGGCGGTTATTCCATAACCTCTGCCTGCACATTTTACCATCACCTGTTACCTGTGGGCTATCCGCCTACTCCCTGCCGCGCACTCCGCAAACGTGCACCCTGTGATACCATCGCACACTGCACTACTGAACACGCCCAACTAGCCCTATAGCATGATAATTGTCATAAGCCAATCCACCAGGAAAAAAATCCCGCAATACCGCACCCAAAAACCGCCAAAAATTATGTAGTTTTGTCCTCACACAAAATATCAAAATATGAACCTTCACGAGTATCAGGGAAAAGAATTATTGAGTGAATACGGAGTCAAAATCCAACGCGGATTAGTAGCCGAAACCGCCGATGAAGCTGTAGAAAAAGCCAAGCAGCTCACAGAAAAAACCGGAACCTCATGGCACGTTATCAAAGCACAAGTGCATGCAGGAGGTCGCGGTAAAGGCGGCGGAGTCAAACTCGCAAAAAACTTAGATGAAGTGAAGGAAATCGCAGGCAACATCATAGGCATGCAATTGATAACTCCACAAACATCAGAAGAGGGGAAAACAGTACACCAAGTACTTATCGCAGAAGATGTTTACTATCCGGGAGAGAGTGAAACAGAGGAATTCTATGTATCTGTCTTGCTCAATCGTGCTACCGGCAGAAACATGATTATGTATTCACCAGAAGGCGGTATGGACATAGAAGAAGTTGCTGAAAACATGCCAGACAAAATCTTCACAGAAGAGATAGATCCCGCAGTAGGCCTTCAAGGATTTCAAGCCAGAAAAATAGCCTTCAATCTAGGACTTAGCGGCAATGCTTTCAAAGAAATGGTGAAATTCATAGATGCACTTTATAAGGCCTACATAGGTTCAGATGCATCCATGTTTGAAATCAATCCGGTACTCAAGACATCAGACAACCAAATCATGGCTGTTGACTGCAAAGTTACCCTAGATGGCAACGCATTGTATAGACAAAAAGAACTCGCAGAAAAAAGAGATCTGCGTGAAGAAGATGCTACAGAAGTAGAAGCCGGCAAAGCAGGTCTCAACTTTGTAAAGCTAGATGGCAACGTAGGTTGCATGGTAAATGGTGCGGGTCTAGCCATGGCCACTATGGACATCATAAAACTATCCGGTGGTAGCCCCGCCAACTTCCTTGACGTTGGAGGTACAGCTGACGCAGAAAGAGTAGAAAAAGCTTTCAGAATCATCCTCAAAGATGAGAATGTGAAGGCCATACTCATCAATATCTTTGGAGGTATTGTACGTTGTGATAGAGTAGCACAAGGTGTTATAGACGCGTACAAAAACATGGGCGAAACCATTCAAGTACCAATCATAGTACGTCTCCAAGGCACCAATGCAGAAGAGGCAAAAGCTATGATAGACAATAGCGGCTACAAAGTACTCTCTGCAATTACCTTAGAAGAAGCTGCAGAAAAAGTAAAAGAGGTTGTAGGCTAATCATTGCCTATAGATTCAATATATAGCTGCGGTGCGCTTTGCGCACCGCAGCTTTTTTTTATGCCGGCACAATCAGATTCTTGCCAATATTTGCCATTAAATCATAACATAGGACAGTTTTATAAACAAAAAAACCGCTGAATTACTCAGCGGCTTCTATTGATTTCTCTTTATCAATTATTTCTTATTGCAATCCTGTACTTAGAATTTCAACTCATTATTTACTTCACGTACAGCATCAGCATTCTTGTGGAACAGATTCATTTCATCTTCGTTCAGTTCTATTTCCACAATTTTTTCAACACCGTTTTTGCCAATGATTGCTGGCACACCCATACATATATCTTGTAGGCCATACTCGCCATCTAGCAATAGAGAACATGGTATCATTTTACCTGAATCAGTAGCAATAGCGTGTACCAGTACAGACACCGCAGCGCCGGGAGCATACCATGCACTTGTGCCCAAAAGTTTAGTCAAAGTAGCACCACCTACACGTGTTTCTTGCGCTACGCTATCCATTTGTTCTTGAGACAAAAACTCGCTTACAGGCACACCATTGCGTGATGCCAAACGAGTAAGTGGTATCATTCCGGTATCACTGTGAGCCGCTATCACCATACCATCCACATCAGAGATAGGACAATCCAATGCCTCTGCAAGACGATACTTAAAACGCGCACTGTCTAGCGCTCCCCCCATACCTATGATGCGGTTTTTAGGCAAATCGGTAGATTTGTGCACCAAATAAGTCATAGTATCCATAGGATTACTCACTACAATTACTATCACTTCTGGTGAATACTTTACCAGATTGTCTATCACAGAGTTTACAATACCCGCGTTAGTACCAATTAATTCCTCACGTGTCATACCTGGTTTACGAGGTATCCCTGAAGTTATCACAGCAACATCGCTACCTTTGGTGAGGCTGTAATCGTTGGTAGAACCAATGATTTTTGTGTCAAATCCATTCAGAGATGCAGTCTGCATCAAATCCATGGCTTTCCCTTCAGCAAAACCCTCTTTTATATCTACCAATACAACCTCTTCTGCAAAGTTTTTCATGGCAATATATTCTGCACAGCTGGCACCTACAGCACCTGCTCCAACTACGGTAACTTTCATAAATTATTGTGATTTAAAGATTCTATAATATTTTGATGCTAAATTACATAAAATGTGCAAGCTTCACAATTTCGCATCTACTTGTTTTGCAAAAATGGATTCAATTTTCCATTTTTTTATTCGGGTTTTATCTCGCTGCTCAGGATTTTGTATTTATTCTGCTTGGCTCGCCATTTATCCATGGCATACTTCTGCATATCATCTGTATGGTCTTTCTCATCTATGATTTCTATGCCTATTAGCGTTTCTATGATGTCTTCTAGGGTTACTATACCACTCATTCCACCATATTCATCTACTACCAAGGCTATATGATCCTTGTTTTGTTGCATCTTTTCCCATGCAGAGATCACCGTGATAGTTTCCGGAAACACCAGTATTTTTCGTTTGATTTCAGACAGTTGCACTTGAAATCTATCCGCAGCCAAATACTCAAACACTTGCTCTCGCAATATATAGCCTGTCACGTTCTCTTTCTCACCTTTGAAAACGGGTATTCTAGAAAAATGCAAGTTTTCCTTGTCCTTCAAAAAATCAGACAAGCTCATTTCCTCATCAGCCATTACCACAACTACACGAGGCGTAATGATGGTTTTCAAGCTGATATTTTTCAACTGAATCAAGTTTTGAATTATCACATTTTCCTTATCTACAAAGACCCCTTCATGCGTGCCAATATGCGCAAGAATCGCTATTTCTTCACGGCTAGTGGTAGGACCCTCTGTGCCGGAAGCCAAAAATTTGGTAAGCCAGCTAGAAAATATCACCAAAGGATATGTGATCCACATCAGCCAGTCTATCATAGTAGTGGCTATTCCATACAAATTCTTGGCATAATTAGAACCCAAAGTTTTGGGTATAATCTCCGTAGCTACCAATATAAGTATAGTGAGTACTGCAGACACCACAGCAAAATATGCCTCCCCAAACACTATGTTGGCTTGTGCACCCACACCGGCCGCACCCACTGTGTGAGCTATAGTGTTCAAGGATAATATAGCAGAGAGTGGGCGTTCCACATCTTCTTTTTGCTTGAGCATACGGGTTGCTTTTGCTTTTCCATCATCTTCTTCTATTTTCAAGAAAGAAACAGGAATAGAAAGTAAAGTAGCTTCTAGAATGGAGCAAATGAATGAAGCTATTAGCGCTATGAATAAATAGGTAAGTAATAATACCATGGAGTAGTTTAATAATACAAATATACAAT
>JAUNRT010000080.1 GCA_030535475.1 Weeksellaceae bacterium
ATTATAAGAACTATGTTTTGTTCCCAACACATGATGTAAAAAGCCTATCAAATTTGAAGCTTTTCTTCTACTTATATCTATCGTTGAAATGTATGGCAATTAAGAATTGAAATTTTTCAAATCAAGCATTAGATCATTGCAATTTTCCAAACCGGAATTTTGACTTAATTCGATAACATAGTTTTTATCTCGATAAGATTTTTGGTTTTTTTACAGAGTTAGTACATTTTGAGGTTTGAATTTAAGGGCGAAAAATATGATTGTTCCTGGAGTTTGAGAGATTTTGCTTATCTTTCTTATATGAAAACCAAAAAACTCTTCACCATTGGTCATGGAATACGCCCAGCACAAGATTTTCTGCAATTATTACAAGATAACGGAATCAACTGTTTGGTAGATGTACGCACCAAGCCTTTTTCTCGCTGGCATCCGCAGTATAATCAGAAAGCCTTAAAAAATTTTCTAGAAAGTAATAATATCACCTATATCTTTTTGGGTGATAGTCTTGGAGGTAGACCGGCAGATGCCAGTTTTTATACAACAAATGGCAAGGTAGATTATAACAAGCTGAGTCAAGCTACATTTTTCATCGATGGAATTACGCAATTAGTAGATGAGATAATTCCGGAATATAACGCGGCCATAATGTGCAGTGAGAGCAAGCCTGCAGATTGTCATAGAACACACCTTGTAGCCAAAGCACTAGATCCTGACAAAATTGAGGTGCAACATATCAATGAAAAAGGCAATCTCCTCACTCAAAACAAAGTTTTGAAGCCGGCAAGGCAAAAAGATGCTCAACTCAAACTATTCACAGAAGATAAAAATGATAAATAAAGATTTTTATCATTTGACGTGGCAACTGCACTCATGTTTCTCACTGATATATCGGATAGATTCTTTGCACAAATCTACCAAAACATCTGTGTCTATGTCAGAGAGCTTTTTCACATAAATGCAAGCTTTGCTCATGGTAAATTCGCCTAAATTTTCTACCAATTCATTGCTTTTGGGCGTGTCTGAAAATACATAAAAAGTCAAGGCTGTTTTTCTAGGAGAGAAGGCCAAAACCGGTGCATCGCCTTCATGTCCGCTATCATACTTATAGTGATAATTGCCAAATCCTATGATAGATGGACCCCACATTTGCGGTTCACAACCAGATACTTCTTGCAATATTTTTATAATCTCGCGACTGTCGTCTTTTTTCTGTTCGCTCACTACATATCTTTCCAGAAAGTCTTCAATGCTTTCGCCAGTATAGGTGGTTTTATTTTTTGCCATTTTTCAATGATTTTATTTTTTGCCTTATCTCCAAAATTACAAAAATATCAAGCTTCTTGGATGTTGTGAATCAAATTATTTCATGGAATTTTTTGGCAACAAAAGGCATTTCTGGTGTCTTGAAACGAAAACCTAAATTGTTTTCTATTTTTGTGCCTAGATGACCAAGCCAAGAATTCTGCTTATTACCTATTACTGGCCGCCTGCGGGTGGCGCCGGTGTTCAGCGCTGGTTGACAATGAGCGGATATTTGGCAGAGGATTTCGAAATTAGTGTTTTTTGCCCGGATGATGCAGAATATCCTATTTTTGACGAGTCTTTACAAGCTTTAGTACACCCAAATATTCAAACAATTCGCACAAAAATTTTTGAGCCACAGTCCTTGCTCAAAAAATGGGGTTTGGCGCAAGAAGCCGCCAAAGGAAATATGAGCAGTTCTGAAAAATCAGGAAAGATGCATCAACTCGCAATTTGGGTGCGAGCCAACATTTTCATCCCTGATGCGCGAATGTTTTGGATAAAACCCGCCATTAAAAAATTACGCCAATTACTAGAAAAGCAAGCCTATGACGTGGTGATTTCCACCGGGCCACCTCATAGCACGCATCTCATAGCTTTGGGTGTGAAAAAGCATTTTCCTGATCTGAAATGGGTAGCTGATTGGCGTGATCCGTGGACTGATATAGACTACTTTGACAGCTTACCGCTTACAAAAACTAGTCTAGCAAAGCACGAACAATTGGAGTCTCAAGTCTTGAAGCATGCCGATGCCTTGGTGAGTGTTTCACCCTCTTGGGCGGCAGATATGCAGCGCAAAAGTGGGAGAGAGGTAGAAGTAATTTATAATGGATATGATGCCAAGCATTTTGAGCACGTGAAAGATGTGGAGCTAAAGAAATTCACGCTTTTGTATATGGGTTCGCTTAATGACGACCGCAACCGAGTACTACTTTGGCAAACCTTGGAAGAATTACTTACAGAAAATGAAGATTTCTCAAAGAATTTTGAATTGAAATTGGTAGGGAATATAGCGCCGATCACGCGCAAACAAATAGAGTCATTGCCTAATTTGTCAAAGAAAACGCTGTTTCAAAATTATGTGCCGCATGAAAAGGTGCCGACTCAATTGCGTGAAGCGGCAATGCTTCTGTTGTTGATAAATGATACCAGCAATGCAAAGGGTATAATCCCTGCAAAGGTTTTTGAATATATGGCAGCCAATAGGCCAATACTTTCTTTGGGAAACAGAGATAGCGACATACATACTCTGATGCAAAAGACAGGAAGCGGAGAGGTGTTTGAAGATACACACATGCCTGAAGTTAAGGCTTACATACTTAAGAACTTCACGGATTTCTTGCAAGGAAAATTGAAAGCCGGCAATCAACTCACCCTTCAAAATTTTACCCGGGAAGCGGCCGCACAGCAATATGCCAAATTGATCAACAGACTTGTCACCGCTTGATTGTTGCGGGTTTAAGTCTATATAATAGGAAAAGAATTGTCCAATTACGAGATGCCTTACATCAATATCAAAGGATTAGTGAACCTGTGCTAGAAGCTTTTTGGTTGCGCGGTACTACTACGTGAAGTTTAAAATTTCTAAAATACTGGTAAAAAGAATTATGCAAAGCATTTTTGCGGGTCATAATAACTGAAATCTCAAAGGAAATATTGGCTACGCCGAACCATTTCTTTAGGTTTCGCCACGTGTTTTTCCAATTCACTCATATATCATAACATTTAATATGCGAATTTTTGGTTTTGGAGTTCAACGTTAAAATTAATTTTTGCATCCAATGCTTTAAATACTTTCAAAATAGTTGCAAATCTCGCGTCGGTTGCATTATTTTCAATTTTTGATATTTGGGCTTTTTTTACGCCAACCAATTCTCCTAGTTGTTCTTGAGTTAAATTTCTTTCTTTCCTTGCTTCCCTTATTGCTTGGCCAATTAAGTCTAATCGTAATTCATTTTCAAAGGCATCTCTTTTTGGAGTTCCGATTTTACCAATAAATTGGTCAGTAATTTCTTCTAATGTATGTGTTTTCATAATTATTTTCTCTTTTTAAAATATTGTTCCATCAAACTTTTTGCTTTGTCAATTTCCTTTTTTGGCGTTTTGCCTGTTTTCTTAATTATTCCGTGCGTAGATATTACAATTGTATCTTGTTTCTCCGTTTCATCCCAAAATGCAAATAGTCTGTAATAAGCCTTATTGTGAAGTGTTCTAAACTCTCAAATCTCGTCTTCCAGTTTCTTAAATAATTGTTTATTAATTGAACTTCTTGTCTTCCAAACATTATAAATAATCTTATTTCTAGGTTTTTCTTCCAGACCTTCAAGAAATTCTTTAGCTTCATCTAGAAATATTACTCGAAATTTGTAATCATTCATTCTCAAATTTATGTCAAAGATAAAGTTTCTTGTTTAGGAAACAAATTTTGTTCCATTAAATCAATTTAAGTCGCTGCAGAGTCTCAACATGCGGGCGAATGACATCTCTGAAAATTGGCGTAAGCCAATTTGCGGCAGGGACATGAGCTATATCCTTGTGCAGATTGTGCCTCTACAAAAAAATAGCTATCCGGTACCGGGTCACGGCCCATCCGTGAGAGTGTGCCGGGAGCTATATTTTTTGTAGGCACAAGCAAACAAGATAATGCTCAATGGCCCGATTGCCGTCACAAAAAACACCACCGAATAGGTGGTGTTTTTTGTGATGGCAAGCCGCCCAAATAAAAAAAATAATAATTACAAAATGCTACCGAATTTGAGCTTTATTGATTGATTTTTTCTTTGGTGTTGCTGAGAAGTTCTACTTGTTGCTGTAGTGAGGCTGAAGGGTTTTTTCTGTAGGTCTCTGATTTGAGCCTCAAGGCGCGATCTGCCATGTTTTTGATGAGTGTCACGGCCATAGGTTGTGTGGTCTTGAGCTGGTTGGTGAGCTGCTCATAGAGCTTGGCAATTTGCGCAGTTTCAGCAGGGCTATCCGTGGTCATAATCCACTCAAAGGCTTGCTCTGATGGTACTACTAATTTTGGATCTTGGTACTGCATGAAGGCATAAAATGCCGCCATTTCTACCATGGCCGCCATGTGTGTGGTGTCATTGGCTGCGCGCCAACGCGGAATCATCATGCCTACTAATTGCGGGGAGTTTTTGATGACTTCTGTGTCTAGACCGTCTATGAGTGGTTCGGCGGCACTGGGTGATATGCCCATAATACCGTTGATAGAAGCGGCTTGCACGGCAAATGATCTGGCTTTTATCCCATTCTGGAACAGGCTCATGTGCTTGTCATCTTTGAGTTTGGCAAGTTGCTCCAGCGCTGCTGCGCGCACGAGGGTTTTGTCATCTTTGTTGGCGAGCTCTACCAATTTGTTCTCTGCAATGCTGCGGATGCGGCTATCTGTGATGTCTAGCATGCCGGCAGCTTTTTCACGCAAGCCAAAGTATGGGTCATTGAGGGCTTCTACGAGCAAGTTGCGAACATCCGGATTTTGCAATTGGAATTGGGCTATGCCATCCAATGCGAGCATGCGGGCTGTGTAATCGTCCTTGGCGAGTTTGTACTGTGCTATGTACTCGCTTGGGCGCTTGTTTTCTGTAATCTCCATCAGCGCAACAGCATCTGCGTTGACCACGACCACATCTACGTTGCCACGTGCCGGAAAACTATATGTATTGACTGCGGTGTTCTGCACCCAAACTTTGTGACGCTGACGCTTGCCATTTACATACACGTCTATGGTGAGCGGGAAAGTGAAGAGTTTGTCTCCTTGGGTTTGGCGTAGGTTGACTTCTATATTGTCGCCTTTTTTCTCTGTGACTACGGTGACTTTTGGATGGCCATGCCCAAAGTACCACTGGTCAAAAAACCAATTGAGGTCTTGGCCCACTGTGTTTTCTAGCGTGAGTCGCAGGTCATGTGCTTCTGCTTTGCCATACTCAAATTGCTTGAGATAGTTTTTGAGCCCTGTGAAGAAGGCGTCGTCTCCCAAATGATTTCTGAGCATGTGCAGTATATAGCCCCCCTTGTTGTAGGATACGGCGTCAAACATATCCTCACGTGTGTGGTAGTGGTAGCGCACGAGGTTTTTGTCATAATGATCTCCCATGAAGTAGCCTTGCAGGTTTTCCCAACGGTGGGCGTCTGCATGATCTTTTCCATATTTGTGCTCACGCCATAGGTATTCACTGTAATTGGCAAAGGACTCATTGAGGGTGAGGTTGCTCCAGCTTTCTGTTGTCACAAGATTGCCAAACCAATGGTGTGCTATCTCATGTGCTATGACGTCTTCCCACACGTTTTCATCTTCTAGCTGGCCGCCTTTTTGCTGAGCGCGGTCCATGTGAATGACGGCTGTGGTGTTTTCCATAGCGCCTGATACGTAGTCTCTACACACCATTTGAGCATACTTGTCCCATGGGTATTCGTAGCCGAATTTTTGTGAGTAGAATTCAAGCATTTCGCCGGTCATGCCAAATATTTCTTTGGCATAGGGTGCGTATTCATGCTCTACGTAGTAGTCTATTTTTTTGCCATTCCAGGTGTCATTGACCACCGCAAAATCACCAATTCCCATGTAGAATAGGTAGGGTGCATGTGGCTGGGTTTGGCGCCAAAGGTCTGTGCGGGTGTTGTCTCTGTTGTTGGTCTGTGAGATGAGTGTGCCATTGGACAGCGTAACATACTTGTCTGGCACAGTGATAGCTATTTCTTGTGTTGTTTTCTGGTTAGGGTCGTCTATGGTTGGGAACCAAGCAGAGGATGCTTCTGTCTCTCCTTGTGTCCAAATTTGTGTAGGCTTATTAGGGATTTCTTTTCTTGGATTTACGAAGTAGAGGCCTTTGGCGTCAGATATGGCTGCGCTGCCCTCTTGTTGCACTTTGTTGGGCTGTGCGGTGTATTTAATGTAAAGCGTGAAATCTTGCTCACGTGTGTATGTTTTGCCCAAAGCGATGCGCAATTTCCACTGGTCATAGCTATACTTGAGGGGTGTTTTGTTGTTGCCGTTTACCAAGCTCACTTCATGGATGAGGAAGGCTTTGGCGTCTAGCGTTATAGAGTCTGAAGAATAGAAGAATGGGCGTGCCTTGATCCAAGCTTCGCCGTGTAGTAGCTCTTTGGGGATGTCAAATCCAACTTTGAGTTTGGTGTCTATGAGAGCATGTTTGCGCTCGGGCTCTGCACGAAATTGGGTGTTTTCTTGGGCTAATAATTGCGTGTTGCAGAATATGAATCCGGCCAGAATGGTGAGAAACCACACTTTTTTTGTCATGAAACTTGTTTTGATGTTGAAGTTTTTTAAACGCCAAAGTTACAAAGGAATTGTGTGCGTGGCAAAGATATTAGCGTTTAATTGCTTCACTATTTGAATGTTGGCTCAAGGCTAGTATCTCGTGCAAAATTGAATAGATTTCTGTACAGAAACTACTTTTCTATTTCTAAAAGTGAAATTAGAAGGCTTTATACAGAGGTTTAAAATTTTTGCATAGTTTGTGTTGACCTCAAGAAAATAAAAAAATTGAGGTATGACTCCGCCATACCTCAATATATCTAAACTCCCGATTCACCGATTTGTGGTGTGTAATTGGCGGTATTTATATGGCTGGCTTGCAATTGATGCATGAGGCTGTAAAGACCAAAGAATGTACGGTTTATGTACAAGAAATGTTCTGAACCTCTATTTCCACTCATACTTTTCAGCTCTTTTTGATTGCCATATTTTTCGGCAATACCATAGACTTGGTCAAAAAAGTTTTTATCTGCAAAGTTAAAGGTGTCCTGCTGAAATGGCTTTGCCAATAGGCTTATGAGTTGTTGAAATATTTCGGTAAACAACTGTCGATCTGCAGGTTTGTCTGATGCTTTGATGATCTCAAGCTGCAATAGTTTTTGCTGGAAATCATCTTGATTTTTCAGCAATTGTGGGTTTGCCAATTGGAAATATGGCTCGTAAAAATCAATAGGTATAGTTTTCATGCAGCCAAAATCCAATGGGATGAGTTGGTGGTCAGGTGATACAAGGAAATTCCCCGGATGCGGATCGGCATGCACTTTCTTACGTTCATGAATCTGGAACATGTAGAAATCCCAAAGCGCTTGTCCTATTTGGTTAGCGAGTTGTGGATCTTGGTTTTCTGCTGCAAATTCTGAAAGATGTTGACCATGCATGAAATCCATGGTGAGGATCTTGTCACTACTCCAATCCGGATAGTAGGTGGGAAATTTCAGATTGGGAATGTGCGCACAAGCTTCAGAAACCTCTATGCTTTGTTGCAACTCTAGCGTGTAATCTGTTTCTTCCAACAGTTTGCCTTCAACCTCTTTAAAGTATTTTTCAGAATCTTTGGTAGGCAGATTGAACATGCGCAGCGCAATAGGTTTTACAAGTCTGAGGTCTGATGAGATACTATCTGCCACTCCGGGATATTGTATTTTTACGGCTAGTTCTTTACCATCTTTTTTGGCACGATGCACTTGTCCAATGCTGGCTGCTTTGTGAGAATCTGTCTGAAACTCATCAAAAAACTTATTGGGTGCTTCTCCAAAATGATCACGAAATACCTTATTCACCAAAGGAGCAGAAAGCGGTGGTACAGAAAATTGCGCCAGGGAAAATTTATCTACATACTGCTGTGGTAGTATGTTCTTTTCCATGCTGAGCATTTGCGCAACTTTTAATGGCGAACCTTTTAAGCTCGAAAGGCTTTCATAGATATCTTCTGCATTACTGCTATTCAGAGTATCACGTGCCTCTTCTTCTGTTTTGGTGATTTTGTCTTTATAGTAGTTTAGGTAATTCACACCCACTTTGGCACCGGTAGATACAATGTGCTTGGCACGGGCCAGTTTGCTTACAGGTATTTTGTTTACTGATTTCATATTACTTAAAAGGTGAAAACTCTTTGGCTAAAAATTTACCTAAGTCAGTAACATTTTTCAGCGCATCGTTTTCTATGAGTTTGTATTTGGTTTGTACCGTTTTTTCTATTAGTTGATCGGTTTTCTGGAAGCCGGGAGAATTGTCACGCAACCAAAACTCTAATATGAATATGAAATGCGCCCAGGCAGATTCTTCAATCAATTTGTCTTGTGCCTTGCTTATTTCCTTTTGTGGGATGTCCATTTTTTCCCAACCGATAGCACGGGCTAGTTCCATGAATTCACGTCGCAATCCAGCCAGCTTTCTCAGATGTATAGGGTTGTTTTTGTCAATGATTTCAAGAGCAAAACTCCTATTGAGATTCAGGTTTTCAAAAAAAGTGTAATAAAAGCTTAGCCACTTGTCTTTTGGTGAATACGTGTGATACTCTTCAGATTCTTGAAGCGTAGAAACACTTCGCTGCATTATCAGCTCAAAAAAGTATTTTTCTATACTTTCCAGATTTGAGAACTCTTGATAAAACTCATTTTCTGCAAAATTGTGTCTTTCTGCAAACACATACACATTGTTGAGTTTCTCACCGTGTAATTTATCTTTCATATACAGATCTAGAATCTGCTCTTTATTGAGGTCTGTTTCCATTTTTTATTTTTTTTGATTAGCAAAAACATATGTGGTAGGGCTATATATACGCAATTAATTTGCCATAAATTGCCAAAAATTTTTGCTTTTTGAGTGCTTCCGACAGCACTACTTACCCCTCAATAACTCAAAATTTCAAAATAGAAACATACATAGAATATCCCTAGCAATTGTCATCTTGCGAGGTCAGATTTCATTCAAGTTTAGTTGGAAATAGCTTACTGTTGCGTTTGCAGAGTCTTGAGTTGTTCAATCTCATCACGCAACTTTGCAGCCACTATGAAATCTAGATTTCTGGCAGCGGCCTCCATTTCTTTGGTTTTTTGCGCTATAAGTTGTCCAATGTCCGCTTGACCATAATCATCAAGGTTTTCCGCTGCCATTTGTGCCGTAGGTTTCTGCACATACGGATTTTTCTCAAACATAGCCTCAGACTGCAACCTGTTGATTTTTTTCACCAATGGTTGTGGCGTTTTATTATGTTTTTCGTTATAGGCAATTTGCAGGCTTCTGCGGCGTTCAGTTTCATCAATCGTCATCTGCATGCTGTCAGTAATTTTATCAGCATACATGATCACACGACCATTTACATTCCTTGCAGCCCTACCGGAAGTTTGAGTCAAAGACCTATGATTTCTTAGAAAACCTTCCTTATCCGCATCCAGTATGGCCACCAAAGACACCTCTGGCAAGTCTAGTCCTTCACGCAGTAGATTCACACCCACCAGCACATCAAATAGGCCTTCTCGCAAGTCTTGCATTATCTGCACACGCTCTAGCGTATCCACGTCAGAGTGTATATAGCGGGTGCGCACACCATACCGCAGCAAGAATTTTGTGAGCTCCTCTGCCATGCGTTTTGTGAGGGTAGTTACCAGCACACGCTCATCAATCTCTGCTCTGATTTGAATTTCGTTCATCAAGTCATCCATCTGATTGGCAGAAGGTCGCACCTCTATCACGGGGTCTAGAAGCCCGGTAGGTCTTATGATCTGTTCCGTAACCACACCTTCAGCCTTTTCCAGCTCATAATTAGCAGGCGTTGCAGACACATAAATCACTTGATTTTGCAAACTTTCAAACTCCTCAAATTTCAAAGGTCTATTGTCCATTGCGGCAGGAAGTCTGAAGCCGTACTCCACCAGATTCTCCTTTCGGCTGCGGTCGCCACCATACATAGCGTGCACCTGTGGCACCGTGACATGAGACTCATCTATCACCATCAGATAATCATCCGGGAAGTAGTCTAGCAAGCAAAACGGGCGTGTACCCGGCAGACGTCCATCCAAGTAGCGGGAGTAGTTTTCAATCCCAGAGCAGTAGCCCAGCTCCTTCATCATTTCTATATCAAACTCCGTACGCTCCTGCAACCTTTTGGCTTCTAACGTCTTACCTATAGACAAGAAAAATTCAACCTGCTTCCCCAAGTCTATTTGTATATTTTTTATAGCCCCTTGCAGCGTGTCAGGAGAAGTCACAAACATATTTGCAGGGTAGATATTTATCTTTTCCAGCCGTGAAATGCGTCTTCCGGACTCCACATTATAGGTCTCAATATCCTCTATCATATCTCCCAAAAAGTACACCCTGATGCCATCATCAGCATACGCAGGGAAAATTTGCACTGTGTCCCCAGTTACAGAAAAATGACCACGTTGTAGCTCCAGCGTAGTACGTGCATACAAGGCATTAACGAGATTGTGCAGGAAATGCGTTCGAGAAATAGCCTGACCTTTCTCTATCTTAATCACATTTTTGTGAAACTCGTGCGGATTTCCAATCCCATACAAGCAGCTCACAGATGCCACCACCAGCACATCACGCCGCCCAGACAGTAGAGCAGAAGTAGTGCTCAAACGCAACTTTTCTATCTCCTCATTTATGCTCAAATCCTTCTCTATATACGTAGAAGTAGTAGGTATGTAAGCCTCCGGTTGATAGTAATCATAGTAAGAGACAAAATACTCAATAGCATTTTCCGGGAAAAACTCTTTAAACTCCATGTACAGTTGAGCCGCAAGCGTCTTGTTGTGCGCCAATACCAGCGTAGGGCGTTGCACACCATCCACCACGTTGGCTATGGTAAAAGTCTTTCCAGAACCCGTCACACCCAGCAACACCTGGTACTTAACACCATCCACCAATCCCTGCTGCAAATCGGCAATAGCTGCCGGCTGGTCACCCGTAGGTTGAAATTGCGAAACTAAATCAAACTGCATAAGCACAAAAGTACAAACAATAAACCAAAAACACTTCGCTGAACTTTTTGCGATTCAAGGCATCCATCGGCATTCTTGATTTTGATTATTTTTTTAGGAGCTATTTCCCGCTGCCCGCTGCAATCTTGCTCACCCACAGCCGCATCTGCCGTGTTTTGGGCACGTCCGCTACCGCTCCAGTACCCAAAACACTGGCAGCTGCAAAGACTGTGGGTATTGCAAGGATTTACGCTCGCATCGGGGCTAGGCCAGCCCTCAAAGGCCATTTTCAAAGTGTTTATTTATGAAACCGGGTTACAAACTCACAATTAGTTCAAGTTGAGACCTAACACTAAGGCTACCCAAGGTCTATTCTCATACAGCCAAATACTCTTATTGTTGTCTAACAAGTGATCCACGCCTACAGATACACCCAGTGCCAGACTGTTTATTCCCACAATGCCAGCCACGCCGTAGCTCCACACTACGCCTTCATATTCCATTTCAGTGCGGTCTTGTGTAGTGGTAGGAGATACAAGCGTGTTGCCAAATCCTGTAAAAAAACCGGCACTATAGCCCAAGTGCTGAATCTGTCTATTACTGCGGCGAACAGCATTTTGCTCATACTTCAAGCGGTAAACATCTTGTCTGAAACCAAGATAAACAGAACCATTGATATGCGTTGTGAGCTGAGCAGGCAGATTCCCTTCAGCAAATCGGTATTTTACGGCATGGTCAGAAAGTCCACATCAAAACTGTTGCGCCGCATAACAGCCACAGCATCTGTATGTACATCAGGCTCTGCAGGCCAAGCCTGTTAAACAGTATCTTGATTTACTATCCATTTATCTTTCTTTTTGGTAGCAGCATATACTCGAATTTTCTCTTCACTAGTTTCTACAAACACATGCGTTCTTTCATTGCCTATTTTTTGAGTGTAAAAACCGTCAGATAGCTCATTATAGTCAGGTCTTTGTAGCATAGTACAACTACTGGTCACACTCAACAACAAGATCAATAAGCCGCAACTAGCCCAATAAAATTCCGCTTTGCGCATATAAAAGATTGTGCAAATATAATGTGATGAGAATTATTAAAAG
>JAUNRT010000081.1 GCA_030535475.1 Weeksellaceae bacterium
TAAAGAAAAAAAACAAAAGTTTTTCAGTTATTTATGTGCAAAGGTCTCATAATATTAAAAAGCTTATTCCTAGCACTGTTTGTCAAATCAGAGTAAATTCCTGCTATAGAGGAAGCAAAATAGTAGAAAAACAACTTACATTTTATAGTTTGCTAGCAAAAGCCGCCTTGGAAAAATCCTCAGCAAACACGCCAAAAATACTTACATTTACTGCATGATACAGCAATTGCCAAAAATTCGATTTGCAGACACTGGACGCTTTTTTCTCATAGCAGGTCCTTGCGCCATAGAAAATGATTACACCCCATTCAAAATTGCAGAATACATGACGCTGCTTACAGAAAGATTGGGCATACCCTACATCTTCAAAGGTTCATATCGCAAAGCAAATCGTTCTAGGCTAGACAGTTTCACAGGAATAGGAGATGAGGCCGCGCTTAAAATTATAAGAGAGATCGGCGAGCAATTTGGTGTGCCTACCACCACAGATATTCATGAGACAGCAGAAGCGGCTATGGCGGCCGAATATGTAGATGTGTTGCAGATCCCGGCTTTTTTGGTCAGGCAAACCAATTTGGTAGTAGCAGCCGCAGAAACAGGCAAAGCAGTCACTCTCAAGAAAGCACAGTTTCTCTCACCGGAGAGCATGCAATTTCCGGTGCAGAAAGTCACTGCATCCGGCAACAATCAAGTAGCAATAATAGAGCGCGGTAGCCAATTCGGCTATCAAGATCTTGTGGTAGATATGCGTGGAATCCCGGTCATGCAACAATACGCACCCGTGATTCTTGATGTCACACACTCACTACAGCAGCCCAACCAAGCCTCTGGTGTCACCGGTGGTAGACCGGCACTCATCAGCACCATTGCCAGAGCGGGTATAGCTGCCGGTGCCAATGGCTTGTTTATCGAAACCCACACCAACCCATCAGAAGCTCTCAGCGACGGTGCCAATATGCTTGCGCTAGACCAAATGGAAAACCTGCTAGAAAGCCTGATACGTGTGCATGACGCCGTGAGAGAGTAAATCGAGACTTGATGAGGGCATTGAATTATAAAAATAAGACATACCCCAATCGAGGCATCGGTAGTTGCTTATATTGGTTCGTTGCAAGCCGTGAAATCCCAAGATTGTTCAGAGCAAATATTTGTTTTTCAAATTGTTGTTTTAGGCTACAGTGTAAAAAATAATTGAACAAGTCTGTGGTTTTTCTCTAGGCAAAGAATATATTCTAGTTTCATGTGTCACTTGCCATTCCCAACAATGGAATTACCAGTGAGCTTGCTAGTAAATTTTTTTATCTATGGTGGTTTTCATGCCATAATATTTCATTTCAAAACATGCTCTACCTAGAATTATAGCAGGATGAATTCTGTATTTATCGGCAAATGTGCGTATCATGGCATCACATAAAGGAAGGTAATTACGGCGTAAATCATTCCAGTAATCCACCGGGATTAAACATTCTTGCGCATACAGATTTGCTTCATTTTCATATGCATTTTCTTCCATGTCTTTCAAGTCTAGAAATCTAATTTCTTTGTTATTTTCAAAATGTAATGCTATATGTCCTAACTCATGGAATATAGTGAAGGCTAAATTATCAATTCGATTATGCCTTAATGTCAATGCAATTACGGGATTGTTTTTAGACCAGAAAGAGTATCCATCAATTGGAGTTTTCTCTAGCTTATCCACTATTAAGAATTTAATACCATATTGAGACAGCTTTTTGTCAACTAAATCTAGAACATCTTTGTTGATAAAGAATATTTCTTGTAACTCTTGAACCAATTGAGGTACATGCTCAGGATGGAAAGTGTGGGTTTCCTTTCGGTCTGCCTCGAACTCTACAAGTGACGTCCAAGCTATCATGTTTTTTGCATCAATTTGAAGCTTTTCACTTTTCTTAAAGAAAGCAAATTTCTTTTCGGAAATTTTATTCTCTAGAGCATCAATAGATTGCAAGGAATATATTTCTTGTATTGTGCTGATGTTTGCTGCGATGTCATCAGTTAAGTAGCCTTTTTTTTTAAAATAACCTACAGGAATATGTTCTTTGATTGCACTCCAAATTTCAATTTGCCTAATTTTGTTGATATTCTTCTCTTTTATTCTAGCCAAATCAATTTCATATTGTGACTGAAATCTCATCCAATAATCTGCTGAAATATCAAGCGCTTTTTCTAGTAAAATTGCAATATCTGCTGTAATTGGTCTTTTTCCTTTTATTATTTCGTTGATAAAAGATGGTTTTACGCCCAGTAAAATTGCTAGTTGTTTTTGATTCATATCATCCCTTATCTCTAATTCGTCTTGGATTAGAATGCCTGGGTGTGTTGCTTCAAATGGTATGATGGTGTTGGTTGACATGATGTTTGTTGTTTTCTATGAATAATGATTACTTAAATCTACGATTTCACAAATTGTAATAGTATTAGGTTCTTCTCCTTCTATAGCGGAAATGAATTCTATTCTATATTTGTCATTTACACGAACAGATTCCAATCCTTTTTTATTTCCACTTAGTTTTTCATAATTCAAACTTCTTAGTTGATATAAATCTTCAATATTGTTGGCTACTCTAAGTTTATCTATTGTCGTTTTATACCTTTTTATTATATCCTTTTGAAACCTATATTTTTAGTTAGAAGATTTTCCATCTTCATATAACTGTTGTAGATACTTCTTTCTGAAAAGTATTTTCATAGGCATCAATATGTTTTCAGATCACAAAGTTACAACAAATTACAAAAATTCACTAAAAAAGTGAATTATTTTTGTCATATGTGCTTGGGTACAGATTTGAAGTTATCCCAAACCAAAAGGTGTAAAAACTAAAAGGATTGTTTTTAAACGGTTGATAATTAAGGTGTACCGGGTGTTTGTTGCTAATCTTTCTGAATCGCTCAACAACCTAAATTTTTGAGTTGACAAAAAGCTCATCTTTGATTTGGCGCAGCCAAACCGGGAAAAGGATTGCAGCGGTATCGCTGCCAACATTTTTGCTGTGCAAAAAACAAGTGATGCGGGTTGTGAAAACCGCAGCACGCGATTTTTTGCAGCAAAAATGAGCTGGGATTTAGCTAAAAGCCTGGTCCCGTTACTACGGGATTCCCCCAAATAAAAAAAATAAAAAAACCACCTCTTGAGAGATGGCTTTCATTTGCAATTTGCATAGTATATCGTATAAATCCTTTCGTTTTTATTATGCTAGGAATGTGTCCATAGCCAAGAAAGGATAGCGATAATCTGTTGGTGAAACAAAGGTTTCTTTGATGGTACGTGGAGATACCCAACGAATGAGGTTATGCGCAGAGCCAGCCTTGTCATTGGTACCGGATTTGCGTGCTCCACCAAAAGGTTGTTGTCCTACAACAGCTCCTGTAGGCTTGTCATTGATGTAGAAGTTCCCGGCAGCGTTCACCAAAGCTTCTGTGGCTTGTGTTGCACTATAACGACACTGACTGAAAATGGCTCCTGTCAATGCATAAGGTGAGGTTTCATCTACTATTTTTAGCATATTATCCCACTCCTCATCTTCATATACATACACTGTGAGTACGGGTCCAAAGATTTCTTCTTTCATAGATTCGTACTTCACATCTTTGGCCAGAATCACTGTAGGGTGTATGAAGTAGCCATCAGTCTTATCATACTCTCCACCTATCACAATCTCTGCATCTGCAGATTCCTTTGCACGATCTATATAGCCTGTGATTTTGTCAAAAGCTTTTTTGTCTATCACAGCGTTTATGAAATTGCTGAAATCACGTGGTGTGCCCACTGTCATGCTTTCTAAATCTTTCTGCATATAGTCTTTCACCTCATCCCACATAGAAGCTGGTATGTAAGCTCTAGAGGCTGCAGAACATTTTTGTCCTTGAAATTCAAAGGCACCTCGTGTGAGTGCTGTAGCTACTTGAGCCGCATGTGCAGATGGATGCGCTAGCACAAAATCTTTACCACCTGTTTCTCCAACAATCACGGGATAAGAGCGGTAATTGTCTATATTATCACCGATTTGCTTCCAAAATGAATTGAATACCGCTGTAGATCCTGTGAAGTGTACACCGGCAAAATCTTTGTGACCAAAGCACTTTTCGCTGGTAGCTTTGGCGTCAGCTATCACCATATTTATTACACCATCCGGCAATCCGGCTTCTTTGAAAAGCTGCATGATCACATGGGCAGAATATATTTGCGTAGTGGCAGGTTTCCATACCACCACGTTGCCCATCATAGCCATACTTGCAGGTAAGTTGGCAGCAATAGCGGTGAAGTTGAAAGGAGTGATGGCGTATAGGAATCCTTCTAATGGTCGATATTCCATACGGTTCCAAATGCCCTCGCTGCTAATAGGCTGGTCTGCATAGATTTCTGTCATGAACTGAACGTTAAAACGTAGGAAGTCTATAAGCTCACAAGCAGAATCTATCTCTGCCTGATGAGCATTTTTGCTCTGTCCTATCATTGTTGCAGCGTTCAGTTTGTCGCGCCAAGGTCCGGCAAGAAGCTCTGCAGCTTTCAGAAATATAGATGCTCGTTGCTCCCAAGGCATAGCTGCCCATTTGGTTCTGGCTTCAAGCGCTGCGTCTATAGCATTGCTCACATCTTCTGCTGTGCCTTCATGGTAAAAGCCTACTACATGTTTATGGTCGTGTGGTGGGGTGATTTCATGCTTGTTTCCGCTCAAAACTTCATCACCACCTATATATTGAGGAACTTCAACGGTGCTGTTCCACATTTCATCATACGTAGCCTGCAAACTCTCACGTGCAGGGGTGTCCGGTGCATAGGTACGTACCGGCTCGTTTACTGCGACAGGCACATAGTAAATTCCTTTTGGCATATTTTTCAGTTTTTATTTAATTGCGTAAAGATAGGAAAAAAACCGCCAAATCTTATCTTTTCTCCCCAAAATAGGTGGGTTGAGCGATTGCTTTCAACTTTGTCAATAGGCAGAAAAATGTATCTTTGAACCCCAATCTTGCACACATGAAAAAAATTGATTTGTTGAGTATTGCACTGGCTTTTGTCGTTGTTTTCTACATATTCTATTACAGGCAAGATTATACACTAGAAAATGCACTGTACAACTCTTTTGGCGGTGCTGTGGGCATGGCGGCCGGTTTGTATATCTACAACAGATATTTCCGCAATGACAAGCCTTATGACGGGGATTTGTAGAGGGCAGAATAGATTTATCAATAATTTTCTAAACCAATTTACTTTCAATTTGAGTATAAATTGAAAGCTAGACACTATTGGTATTTCATCAAAATAGATAGCGTCGAGGATTTGCGTAAAATGCTTTTTTTGCATAAGTCTTCTTTTTGTACCTTTGCACACTGTACAAAATTGTATATATATGAAAATGAAAACCTCCGATTTCGATTTTAAATTGCCAGAAAAGCTTTTGGCAGTGCGTCCCGCCAATTATCGGGATGAGGCACGGCTTATGGTTGTGAACCGTAAGACCGGCAGCATCGAGCATAAGGTTTTTAAAGATCTCATTGACTATTTCAATGAGGATGATGTATTGATTTTTAATAATACCAAGGTTTTCCCTGCCAGATTGTATGGCAATAAGGAGAAAACCGGTGCCAAAATAGAAGTTTTCTTGCTCCGTGAGCTGGATGCCGAGTCTAAACTGTGGGATGTACTGGTAGATCCTGCCAGAAAAATACGCATCGGAAACAAATTATTCTTTGACGAGGATGAATCATTGGTAGCTGAGGTTGTAGATAACACTACTTCTCGTGGCCGCACTTTACGTTTCTTATTTGAAGGAAGCTATGAAGAGTTCCGCAAGAAATTGCAGGATTTGGGTCATACACCGCTGCCTAAGTACATGAATAGAGAAGCAGATGCAGATGATGCAGATCGCTACCAGACTATCTTCGCTGAAGAAGAAGGTGCTGTAGCTGCACCTACTGCAGGATTGCACTTCTCCAAGCATTTGCTCAAGCGTTTAGAGATCAAAGGAGTAGATTTTGGTAAAGTTACACTACATATAGGTCTAGGTACTTTTGCTCCGGTAGAAGTAGAAGATCTTACAAAACACAAAATGGAGAGTGAGCGTGTAATCATTACACAGGAAACCTCTGACTTGGTAAATAGAGCCAAATCTACACGCAGCAATGTGTGTGCAGTAGGTACAACTACTATGCGTGCCATTGAGTCGTCTGTATCTGCCAACGGTCTTCTGAGCCCGTATGACGGATGGACCAATAAGTACATACACCCACCGTATGACTTTTCTGTGGCTACTTCTATGATTACCAATTTTCATATGCCTAAATCTACGCTACTCATGATGGTTTCTGCCTTTGCAGGACACGAACTCATCATGGAAGCTTATAACTTAGCGGTGAAAGAAGAGTATAAATTCTACTCTTACGGAGATGCTATGCTGATATTATAATATGTATGGCGGCACAGAAAGACATACGCAAGCTGGATTTGGCAGCTCTGGAAACAGCGCTGCAAAATCTGGGTGAAAAACCTTTCCGTGCCAAGCAAATATATGAGTGGCTCTGGACCAAAAATGCACACTCATTTGATGAGATGACCTCACTATCATTGCCTTTGCGCGAAAAGCTAAAGGAACATTTCGTGATACTTCCCGTGCAATTGGCAGAGTTTCAACAGAGCACAGACGGCACTATCAAAAATGCAGTGCGCCTGCATGATGGCAATGTTGTAGAATCTGTACTGATTCCTACTGAGACGCGCACTACCGCATGCGTGTCTTCACAAGTAGGTTGCAGCCTAGACTGCAGATTTTGTGCAACAGCCACCCTCACGCGCATGCGCAACCTCACGGCAGCAGAAATTGTAGATCAAGTAGCACTCATAGACCACCAGAGCCGGCGAGATTTCCAAAGACCTCTCAGCAACATCGTATTCATGGGAATGGGCGAGCCTATGCTCAACTACAACAGTGTTGTAGAAGCCATAGAAATCATTACCACACCTTTTCCCAAGGGATTGGGTATGTCGCCAAGACGGATCACCGTTTCTACTTCCGGTATTCCCAAAATGATAGAGAAACTGGCAGATGCCAATTTGGGTGTAGGATTGGCAGTGTCACTACACGCCGCTATTGAGGAAACGCGCAACCGCATCATGCCATTCACAGTGAAATTCCCTCTGTCAGATTTGCTCAAAAGCATGCAATACTGGTATGAAATCACCAGAAGCCGCATCACCATAGAGTATGTGGTGTGGAAAGAAGTAAATGACGATCAACAACATATAAATGCGTTGGTGAGATTTTGTAAAAAAGTACCCACCAAAGTCAACTTGATACAATACAATTCTATTGGTGATAAAAACTTTCAACAAGCGTCTGATGATGCTATAAATGCCTATATTTACGCACTGGAAAAACAAAATATAGTTGTGAACGTGCGACGAAGTAGAGGAGAGGATATAGATGCAGCATGTGGTCAACTGGCAAATAAAAACCAGGTGTCAAATCCGGAAAGTTAAGAAAATGAAGACAATACTACGCTTATTCCCTCTCATATTGGGTTTTGCTCTCATCACCTCATGTGCGCTGCCTTCTGCTGTGATGCAGCTAGACAATTATGAAAATGAGCACTACGTCATCTCTCAGCAAATAGATGAAATTTCCGGCTTGGAATGGGATGGGAAATACTTCTATGGGTTCAATGACAGTGGAGGTAAACCGGAAATTTACACCTTCACCAAGCAAGCGCCAGCTAGTATACACCAGACCATAAAATTAGCCAATGCCACCAATATAGATTGGGAAGAAATGGCTGTTTCAGACACCTTCTATTTTGTGGGTGATACAGGCAACAACCTTGGCAATCGTAGAGATCTCAAAGTGTATTACTTCCCAAAAGATGCCATTGGTACGCAGAGAAATGTAAGCGTGCAAGTAGATACCCTTCAATATTTCTATCCAGAGCAGGAAGATTTTAGCGTGCGCAACATGCAGCATGACTTTGATATGGAAGCCATGGTGTACCATAACAACCGCGTTCATCTTTTTACCAAAGAGTGGCAGAGCAGCCGCACCAGACACTTCCATTTGGATATGGTAAAAGGCATACAACCCGCTTGGATGAATGAGCAATATCCGATACCATTCATGGTCACAGGCGCAGACATACGCCATCTGCGCAACAAATGGTCTAGGCTATTGTTGGTAGGCTACACACGCACCGGTGAGGTGTACTTGCTAAGCAGCGTATTCCCTACCAATCAAAACAAGATGTTCCAGCATGATGTCAACATACAGCAATTGGGTCATGCAGAGCAGCTGGGCCAAGTAGAAGGCGTTACTTGGATAAGTGATACAGATTTCTGCATCAGCGCCGAGCGTATGAATTCGCAAGATGGCGTCATAGAGCAAAACATACGTTGTTACAAGAAAAAATAAAACTACCCGCTTGCCAAAAATTGTAGAGCAGATAAAGGCACCTATACGCGCAGAAATGCTTCTCTTTGAGAAGAAATTTTACAATTCCATGCGCACCAACGTCTCTTTGCTAGATCGTATCATGCAGTACATAGTGCGCAGCAAAGGCAAGCAGATGAGGCCCATGTTTGTCTTTCTCACGGCTAAAATGCTGGGCGAAACCACAGAACGCTCATACCGTGGCGCTGCCATGATAGAGCTCATCCACACCGCCACTTTGGTGCATGATGACGTGGTAGATGAGAGCAACCAGCGCCGAGGTTTTTTCTCTATCAACGCGCTTTGGAAAAACAAAATTGCTGTGCTCGTCGGAGACTTTCTTCTCTCAAAAAGCGTGTTACTCGCTACCAACAACAAAGACTATGACCTGCTGCACGTAGTGTCCAACACCATACGTGAGATGAGCGAGGGCGAGCTCCTGCAAATAGAAAAAGCCCGAAATCTAGACATCACAGAAGAAGTCTATTTTGAAATCATTCGCCAAAAAACCGCCACCCTCATAGCCGCTTGCTGCGAGTGTGGAGCGCGATCCGTAGGTTGTGATGAAGACATGGCACAGAGAATGAGCAAGTTTGGTGAGTACACCGGCATCGCTTTTCAGATCAAGGATGATCTTTTTGACTACCAAGCCACCAACCTCATTGGCAAACCCGTGGGCATAGACATCCAAGAGCAGAAAATGACCTTGCCACTCATTCACGCCATCAATACCGCCTCACCCCAAGACAAAAAATGGCTCATACGCTCCGTGAAAAAGTACAACAAAGACAAGAAGCGGGTAAAAGAAGTCATAGCCAAAGTAAAGGAGAGCGGCGGCATGGAGTACACCATTGCCCAAATGCACGAGTACAAAAACAAGGCGCTCCAATTGCTGCAAGACCTTCCGGACAATGAGGCCAGGCAAGCGCTAGAGCTCATGCTCAACTATGTAGTAGAGCGCAAGCATTAATGCATTTTTTTATTTTTTTTTGGGAGGCTCCCTGTTTTGGCCCAGGCTCGGGTAGCCACAAACAGGGCCGGACTTTCCGCTTGTATCTTGCTGGTCGGTGCATCCAAAACCACTGGCTGCCGGCACACTCTCCCGGATGAGCCGGGACCCGGTACCGGCAGCCAGGGTTTTGTGCTATGCACCGCCTGCACAAGGATACCGCTGCAATTCCTGCCTCGGCCAAGCGGAGGCCAACGCATTGGCCAAGCAGCTGGCCATTTTTTCAAATAGGATTTTTCCTAAGAAAGTTTTCTTCTTCGAAGTTCAGTAATAAATAGCCTCAAACTACTGCTGCTTCATGCACATTCAATATGCTATACATTCTTGTATTATTTACTTTATGATCTTTAGGAAAATGTTCCATTCATCAAAATGCTTACTTAAATGCTTATTCAAAAACCCTTTGATCACGGTTCAAATATGGTTTGAGACAAGCAAAGCGCATCAAAATGTCAAAAGATTTCTTTAAACTCAATTGCTTCAATAATTTACGGAAAATTCTGCATACTGATGAGCATTTGAACAAAATTTGTGCGCTTGTACTAATTCTAAGACCAAGATTGGATGTTAGAGAAATTGCATTACAATTTCGTTCAAGCTGCTTTTCGATTTTGGGAATTGCATAACTTTGATTTGTTGTTGAAAGTCATACTGTGTGGCGCTCTACAAATTTAATAGTTGTGTAAGATGAAAAGAATTTTTGCCTTGTTGTTCGTCTGTTTGCTTGCTTGTTGTGCTTCAAATCAGGAATCAATGGAAAGCTTAATATCAAAGGAAATAGAAAATACAAAAGGACTAAACCTATCGGTTTATAATGAATTTGATTGGGATTCACTGATAATTCTGTCGCCCTATACAAGTCTTGATTTGGTGGAGAAACAATTTTATTTGGACCTGTCCAATGTGAGTAATTCTATAGAAATGTTAGATAGCATCAATCTCATAATTTTCTTGCAGAATAATAAAGCTGTGAAGTATGTTGAGCTAAGCAGGAATATTGCAGATTTTGATTCAAATCATGAGATTATTGACAAGAAAAATGCGCAATTCATTTTAGAGGTTGAAAAAGGAGCGAAAATTCTGAAAATTTCTAGATTGTAATGTAAGCGATTCCCTACCGAATTTAGCTGATTTGATAATGTTTTTTTCTGTAATCTATCAATAAAGTTATTAAAAAAATAAGAAGCATAATTCCATTAGCTGCTGGAGACCCTAATTTTAACCCCACTAGTTTGTCATTTACTTGAAAAGTGCCATTTCCAAATGCAAAACTCCAACTATCTGAAGTGTCTGTCTGAAAGACTTCCAATAGAAAGTAAAACAAGTTAATAAGCAATAATCCTAAAACTGCATATCCCACAGCTTTTAAGATTGATTTAAGTACTTGATTCATATAATATCTATTATTTTTAATTTATTTTACTGTGGTCTGTTTAAGTTTGCACACCTTTATGCAACGCCACTTTTTAGCGCTTCAAAAATTCTTTAGCAGATAGAACCGGTAAGTTTATACTTTTAAAATCTTTTTTATTTCGTGTAATTATAACATCCATTCCGTTTTCTATGGCAGAATAATACTGTATTGCATCTTCAAAATCAGAAAAATCAGAAGCAAGAGATAATTTCAATATTTTGTTGTCAATTGGAAGGACTTCTACAAGAACTTTCAACTTCGAATTTAATTCCATTCTTCAAAATTTTCGTCTTCAAAAAGATCGTCAATCAAAAGTTGATCGTCATTGTTTTCACGCATTTTTTTGAATGCTTTTTCCCAATTTATTCGGGGTTCTGCTTTTGGTTTCAGAATTATAAATTCTTTTCAAAAGTTAGTTCAATCTTGTCTTGAATGTTATATTTTTCAAGAATGGTTTTTGAAAGTCTAATTGCTTTTGAGTTACCTATGTTGATAACAGGCAATTCCATAATTATAAATATGTAATTACAAAGTGATTACTTTTATTTGAATATTCCAAATTTATTTTATGTAGAATTTTTGTAAAATTTAGCACAGCTACGGATGTAATCCGGCGGTCGATGCGGCGCCTCATGGCGCAGCATTTCTGGGCTTGCCGAAGGCAGGGATTTTTAGTACATAAGTTCTATAGAAGTATTACTGTTGAACCTTGCACAAATGTTCAATCGAAGCACTTCAGCCCCGCTTTTGGCAATACCGTGTTAGTGGCAGTTTTTATTTTTCTGTTGTGTTTTCTTTCTTTTTAAATGTCAGATATATTGCTACGATAAATGTAATTAGGTAAAGAATACCCAATGCACTTTTCTTAAAACTATATGTTTCAAAGTCGAATTCTCGCAGTAATGCTAACCCAATCGGAAATGCAAGAAGTGCGAAAAAAAAATTGAAGCCTATCTTGTTTTTCATATTATCAATGTTTGTTAAATAAATCCAATATCGTTCCAATCAATACGGGAAAAATCCAAAAAGAAACCATACCTAAAATATAAGCAGATAAGGACTTAATGTAGGTTAATATCTTTTTCTGGTTATAAAATTGGCCGATTGCCCAAGCAGAATATCCAACTCCAATAATACTTGCAATTGTCATTACGTTCAAATGTGTTACTCCTTGAATAATTACAAAAACTGAGACCTTTGCACATAAATAACTGGAAAAACCTTTGTTTTTTTTACTTTAAAAT
>JAUNRT010000082.1 GCA_030535475.1 Weeksellaceae bacterium
ATGTGCAAAGGTCTCCCTATATTAATTATTTATCAAAATCTTATCTTTGACAATTGTTTCTACTCAACTATGTACAGAAAGTTTTTGCCGGCAATTTTGATTCTGTTTTGCTGTGGATCTATTTTTGCGCAACAGAAAATTAAGGTTATAGAATCATTGTTTCGGCAAGCTGTCCCGCATATCATGATCTATGATTTGCAAGATAATCAGATTTCACAAACAGACGAGGATGGCTTTTTCATAAAACCCAGCCACATAAGTCATATCAGAATCAACACTGTTGGCTATCCCGTACAAGAGTTTATGCTAAATGCTAATACAGAAGAGATTGTATTGGAGGCCACCCTTGTAAGTTTGAGCGATGTTGTGCTTAGTAGCGGTGATGAAAGTGCAAATAAATTGATTCGTGAAGTTATAGAACGCCAGTCTGCCAATAGTCCAACCAGCCTGCCCAACTATCAATTCTCTAGCTACACAAAAATGTGGATGGATGCTGCTGGAGACTCTATTCCCAAAATTAGCAACCCTCAATCTACTTCTGATTCAGCTCAAAATCGCATGAAAGATATGCTGCAAAAGAGCATGTTTTTTATGAGTGAGCGTGCTACAGATCACTATTTTGACAAGTCACATGGCAAGAAAAATATTGTGCGTGCGGCTCGTATCTCCGGCGTGCAAACGCCAATGTTTGAGCTTATGGCGCTACAACCAGTAACTTATGAGTTCAATCAAAACAAATTCAACTTTGTATTTAGAAGTTTTGACAATCCTGTGTCAAGTGTTGGCATGCGCCAATATGAGTTTATGATTCGTGACACCATCAACACGCCAATAGGTCGCATGATAGATGTGATGTTTAAATCCAAATCCTCTGAGAGCAGCAGCCTACACGGAAATCTACTGATTCATAGCCAAAGCAAAGCACTTACATCCTTCGTTGCCGAAACCGAAACCCGCAGAGGATCTTACACTTACATGGAAGTGAAATACGCTCCATACGAAAAAGTTTGGATTCCTGATTATCAATTTTTTCGTCTTCAAAGCAACAATTTCAAATATGCAATACCTAGAGATTCTATAGATACAGCAGGAAATTTGCATGAACTACGAGATAAAGGCAATACCCAGTCTTGGATGATGCTACATACAGAATTCTCAGATTTTCAATCGCCTGTAGAATTAGAAAGACGTCTATTTCGTGGCTATGAAAATGAAGTTCCCGGATCAGCATTTCGTCAATTTCAGGATAATATTGGAAGTTTTAGGACAGACAGCTTATCGGATAGAGAACTCAACACATACGCTACAATAGATTCTTTGGGTCAAACCATGAAAATAGATCGTATGGTAAAACTCATGCGCATCATGACAAGTGGCGGATTCTTGCGCACAGGTTTTTTAGATTGGGATTTGAAAGAGGTTTATTCCGGAAATCAATGGGAAGATTTTCGATTTGGTTTGTGGGCTAAAACCAATGAGATAATATCGCCTTGGGTGAGTCTTAATGGACGGGTATATTTTGGCACTCGAGACAAAGCATTCAAATATGGATTTGGATCAGCCATCACACTAGATCAGCGTACAGATTTCAATTTACTATTAGATTATTCAGATGACATACAACCAATGGGTAGGCACAAATTCCCACTGCTCACTCCCACCTATTACTTGATATGGCTCAATGAAGTGGCAGGCAATGGTTTCTATGTAGATCACAGAAAATACAGCATAGGTTTAGAGCGTGATTTCTTCAGAAATTTATCAGCACGTTGGATGTTGGAACGTGGTTGGGAAAAATCGCTTTTTGAACATCAATTTGCGGATTTCGCACCCGATCATCAGTTTGGAATTTTCAAATCGAGACTTGCACTACGCTATGCTCCAAATCAACAATTCATCAATACAGAATCCGGCAAATTTTCCTTCTCAGACCCACTCCCAATTTATAGATTGATGTTTGACAACGGTTTCAAATCTTGGGGTGGTGAAACAGCCTTCACACGATTAGAAGCTCATGCCATGTTTACGCTGAAACTTGTGCACAAACCATCACAATTTTATTTCAAAGCAGGCAAAATGTTCGGTGATGCACCTATTTGGGAATACTTTGATGGTGGTGGCAATTCACGCCCGGCAGAGAGCATAATTGGTAGAGCTAGATTTGGAGGTAGTAACACTTTTGAGACCATGACTGCAGGTGAATTCATATCAGACACATTCTTGTATGGCCAAGTACGTCAGGGGCTTTTCAACGTACCATTTTTTGGCAATCGCAAATGGCCACTTTCAGCCATTTACAAGATTGGTTATGGAACTATGAATGACAAACATTTGCACCAAACATTTGACTATACCACATTAGACAACATATATCAAGAAGCCGGACTTGAACTCAACGGCATACTTCTGGGTATGCTTGGTGTGGGAACCTACTATCGCATGGGTAATTATAATTATGGTACTTTTGCACAGGATTTCAGCATCAAAGTTTTGTTTAATCTTCAAGGTTTTTGAGTAAATGTTTAAGAAAATTGCGTCAGTACTCTTGCGAAATCGCAACGGGATACTGATTGGTACTATCATAGGAGTAATTGCTCTACTCAGCATTGTTTTAGTAAAAGGAGTCAGTTTCACCACCACACAAGCACAACTGTTACCTGATGATGATCAGGTAATGATCAACTTCAGAGATTTCCAACATCATTTTGGCAAGGAAGACAATGTGCTAATTATAGGCTACGATGATCCTGCAATGCAGCAAGGCAACAATTTCCAACAATGGAACAATTTGCTGGATGAAATCAGAAAATTACCTGGCATAGAAGGTATTTTCTCCATGACGCAAGCCAAAAAACTTGAAAGAGACACCATAGCCGGCGGATTTGTGCTCACGCCCATAATTCCAGAGTCAGACCATACCCATTGGCGCGCACTCAGAGACAGCCTACACCACTACCCATTCTATGAATCCCTGCTTTATAATCAGGACAATGATGCAATGCAAGTAGTGATCTACATGAATCCCAAAATCATGGATTCACAAGAGCGCATACGTGAAGTGCTTCACATAAACGATCTCGTAAATAAATATTCAGAACAAACCGGAATACCTCTTTACCTTTCAGGAATGCCGGTAATCCGTACCATGAACTCCGAGCAGGTAAAAGGCGAAACAATCCTTTTCATATCTGCCTCATTACTCGTCACAAGTATTATATTTTTCCTTTTCTTCAGGTCATTTAGAGCAACATTAGTAGCCATTTCTGTGGTGTTGAGCGCGGTGATAGTCTGCTTTGCGCTGCTCAGCATTTTAGATTATGACATTACTATTCTCACTGCATTGGTGCCACCACTCGTTGTAGTTATAGGCATACCCAACTGTATTTACATGCTCAATAAATACCAGTTAGAGTACAAAAAACATCAGAACAAAATCAAGGCTTTGCAGCGTATGATTATACAGATAGGAAATGCCGCAATACTCACCAATCTTACCACAGCCTTTGGTTTTTTCACATTTGTATTTACAGATAGCTCCACCTTGCAGGAGTTTGGTATCATCGCATCCCTTAGCATTGTAGGTGTTTTCATTCTGTCGTTCCTCATTTTGCCTGCCGTGTATAGCTATATGCCACCACCCAAGGAGCGACACCTCAAACACCACCGCAAAAACCTTATCAATACCATACTCCATAGTATGGAAGATTGGGTTTTCAATCATAGAAAGTTCGTGTACATTATCACAGCTAGCATTCTACTCATATCCATCACCGGCATTTTCTTCATACAAAAAAGTGGTAATTTATTGGATGACATGTCCAAAAAAGCCAAGTTTTATGAAGACATACAATTCTTTGATGAGCAATTTGGTGGCGTACTACCACTGGAAATCATGGTAAATTCCAACCAAGCTCAAGGCATTTCCAGCATCAACTCTTTAGAGCGCATGGATAGAATGAGCGAGTACATAGACAGCCTAGACATATCCTCCAAAACCCTTTCCATAGCAGAACTCGTTAAATTTGCCAAGCAAGGATATTATGGCAATGATCCGGAGTTTTACAACCTTCCTACCAATCAAGAAAGACCTTTTATCCTCAACGAGATCAGACAATCACAAGGTGAGGGCAATCTACTCAAAAGCTATGTAGACTCCACACTTTCCAGAGCACGCATGACTACCATGATAGAAAACATGGAGAGCAGCCAAATGGAAAGCGTCATCAGCGACATCCAAACCAGACTTACAGAAATATTTCCGCCGGAGCGTTATGAAACATACGTTACAGGCATGGCATTCGTATTCATGAAAGGAACAGACTACCTCACCACCAATCTATTCATTTCGCTATCCTTAGCCATTTTCATGATAGCCGTTTTCATGGCTATTATGTTCCGCTCCGTTCAGATGATTTTCATAGCCATCATACCCAATTTCCTACCCTTACTAGCTACTGCAGGCCTCATGGGCTACTTGGGCGTCGCGCTCAAACCATCCACAATTTTGGTCTTCAGTATAGCATTTGGTATTGCAGTGGATGACACCATCCACTTCTTGGCAAAATATAGACAAGAACTCAAGAAAAATCGGGGCAATATAGCACTTGCTGTCAAAAACTCAATTGATGAAGTGGGCAGTAGTATGTTCTACACCTCAGTAGTGCTATTCGCAGGCTTTGCAATCTTTCTATTCTCAGGATTTATGGGCATCGTAGCTCTTGGTGGATTAGTAGCATTCACCCTTTTTATAGCCATGCTGAGCAATCTCATAGTCCTGCCATCGCTTCTTATGAGTTATGAGAAACTCACTACCAAAGAATTCATAGAGCCGGATACAGACATGTTTGATGAAGATGTAGAGTCAGAAGATTTAGAAGACCTCAGCAGTCTGTCATAAAATCACTTTTTTTTATTTTTTTTATTTGGGAGGCTCCTAACTTACAGCCGGCAAAGCCGGCTGTAAGTTAGGACCGGGCTATTCGCTTGTAGTTCACAAACTGCCGGCAGCAATCAGTGGCGGTAGCCGGTTTTCGTGCCGATTGGGCGGCACTCAACCCGTCTACCTTGCTGTTTGCAGTACCGGCAGTATTTGCTCACTACCGCTGCTATCCCTGCCTCGCTGGCTTTCAGCCAGCTGAGGTGTTTGATTAGTAGAGAAAAAAACTTTGATCACGTCACAATTCGGCACAAGTTGCAAGCGCCTTTACTTTTCACGAATCAAATACACTCCACCCAAAATCAAAATACCACCTAGTAAAAACCAAAAACTGAATTCCTCTCCCGCTAAAACTCCCCAAAACACAGCAACCACAGGCATCAAATACGTAACGCTACTTGCAAAAACAGCACTTGTCATCTGTATAAGTTTGTAAAAAAGAATCATAGCCGTAGCTGTGCCTACGAGACCCAGAATGCTCACATAACCTAAGGCAGTCCATTGCTCGGGACTGCCATGAAAATCGGTGGAAAAACCAGACAAAAGCAATATTAGAACAGCCGGTCCCAGCCATAGCGTAAACACGATACCAGAAAGTTGTAAAGATGGAATATGAGTGAGATGTTTCTTTATGAAAATGCCACTCAAAGCATACATAGCAGTTGCAAGAATAATCAGCAAACCATACATATAGTTTTCTGTAGCAGTACTACCACCAGAAAAATACATCAACACATTTGCTCCCACAAATCCCAAAACAGCTCCACCAATTTGCTTATTTGAGCTGCGGATCCCATATAACATAAAACTAAACAAAAGCACAAAAATCGGCACTAAAGAGTTCAATACACCAGCTATAGCACTACTTACCTTCACCTCTGCCATTGGAAAGAGGAACATAGGAAAAAAGTTACCCAATGCACCTGTCACCGCTGCCCAAAAAAGGGTTCTTTTACCGGCTTTTGGCAATGCCTTTATACCTAGTGGTAGCAATACCAATCCAGCTAGTGTCACGCGTAAGGCACCTACTTGATAGGGTGTAAACACCTCCACAGATTTTTTGATCAGGATAAAACTTGTGCCCCAAGTAAGGGCAAGAATTGCCAACAAAAGCCATCTATTCTGAAACACGGTAGAAAATTTGGGCAAAAATGATGAAATTTCTGAAGAGGTGGTAACAATATCAACACAAAACAGCACTAATTACATGAATACAAAAATCAATAGTCAATAAACAATAAATTTATCGGCTACATTCGCTCAACAATTTGATATCTATTATAGATGAAAACAATTTTGAACATCAACAACCTCAGCAAAAACTTCGGTAGACTACAAGCCGTGAAAGATTTGTCACTAAATGTGGAGCGGGGCAATGTATATGGGCTATTAGGACCCAATGGAAGCGGTAAATCCACTACGCTAGGCATGATTTTAGGCGTAGTGAACCCTAGCTCCGGAGACTGGGAATGGTTTGAAGGTGTTGAGCAACATCAAGCCCTACGCAAAATAGGTGCAATAATAGAAAATCCTAAGTTCTACCCTTATCTCTCTGCCTATCGAAACTTGCAGATTGTAGCACAAATCAAGGAAGTTCCAGATTCTAAAATAGACGAAAAGCTTGAATTGGTAGGATTACTTGATCGTAAAAATGATAAATATGCCGGATTTTCTTTGGGTATGAAGCAAAGACTTGCCATTGCCGGAGCATTACTTAACGATCCGCATGTACTTATTCTAGACGAACCCACCAACGGACTAGACCCGCAAGGCATACATCAAATCCGTGGGTTGATAAAAACGATTGCAGCACAAGGTACAAGTATTATCCTTGCAAGTCATCTTTTGGATGAGGTAGAAAAAGTATGCAGCCATGTAGTTGTTTTGCGCAAAGGCCAATCACTATACCAAGGAAGTGTGGCAGGATTGTTAGCAGATAGTGGCTACTTCGAAATCGGAAGTGAGGATACTGAAAGATTGCTAAGTGTTTTGAAAAATTGGTCAGCTATTTCTGAAATGGAGAATGTTTCTGAAAATCAATGGCGCATATACACTCATGACCCTATTACAGGAACACAAATCAATCAATATTTGCATCAAAACGGAGTAGCTATCAATCACTTAGTGCACAAACAAGCTTCCCTGGAAGATAAATTTATTGCAATCACTCAATCATAAGGCATAATAAAATGAAAAGATTACTAAACATAGAGTGGTTGAAAACCATTCATTACCGCACCACGAAACTTTTTCTGCTGGCTTATGTAGCTATAGTAGTGCTGGGCACAATTACGCTCACGCAAGACATACCATTTCTTGGCTTGAATATAAATTTAGATGATTTAGGGGTTTTCCAAACGCCCCAAATCTGGCATTTCATGACCTTTGCATTTGCGATTCTCAAAATCTTTCTGGCCATCATTGTTGTCACAAATATTTCAAATGAGTTTAGCTACGGAACACTCAAGCAAAACCTAATAGATGGATTGAGCAAAAAGGAATTTGTGCTCTCCAAAACACTCACAATTGTGTTGATGAGTGCTGCCGCAACGCTACTGGTCTTCTTCATTTCACTACTGCTGGGTCTGCAAAAAAGCACTGAATTTGTGTTTATGAGTACGGATTTATGGTATGTATTATCATTTTTTGTAAAGCATTTGGCTTTCCTATCGTTTGCAATGCTTCTTTGCATTTGGGTGCGTAAAAGCGCTCTCTCATTGGCTTTGTTATTTATTTGGTGGATCATAGAAAGTATAATACGAACAATGGAGTTCTTCACTTACAAATCTCTGGATATGAAGAGCATCTCAAAAGATTACTATTTGAGTGATTTTCTGCCATTGCGTGCTATGGAGCAAACCATTCCAAACCCGGCTACTAGAGTAAATCAGGTGCAAGAAATGACACAAGGCATGTTGCCTCCGGTGGTGTTAGAGCCAATATTTTTGGTAGTAAGTTTTGCTTACTTCATCCTTTTTGTTGGATTAAGTTATTGGCTTGTGAAAAGAAGAGATTTGTAAATTTAGAACGCTAACGCTTTCGGCATTGGGTAAATAATTTGAGTTAGTATTATTGGCATTTTCAGCTGGCGTTTCGATATCCAAAATTGAATAACTGAATTTTTGGGTTTTCTACTACTCTCGACTCAACGGAAAATATCTTTCTTCTATGATGTGGAAATGATGTATTTGGTGACCAATAATGTTGAAACCCATTGCCAAAACAGACATTTCATTATCATCAAACCGGCAGTTGGAAGCAAGTATTTCGTCATTAAAAGTTTCATACAATGCTTTTCTACCCAATCGAACAGAACGTAGTTCAGAAATTAGCAGCTCTAGAGGAACTTGATCTGCATTGGAATTTTCTACCATGACGATGTAGTCTAAACCGCTTGGAATTGTCCCCTCATTGCGCACCGCCAGGATTGTACGATAGCACCAAATTCTTTCCCAGTCTGTGATGTGCTGAATGATTTTGTTCAAAGTCCACTTGCCTTGTGCATATACTTTTAGACCAATATTGTTTAGTTTTTGCATGTCGAGATCGTATAATTGTTGCAAACTTTGGCAAAAAGCAGTAGATAATTCTAGGTCTTCGTTCAGGTTTATATAGTAATCAAAATAATGTGGAAACTGCGTAATGTCTGATTTCTTCATAATGCTTTTAGAAGTACGAAAATAAATTTTTGAAATAACTTACGTAAAAAAGGTTACAAATTAGACAGGATATTGCTTTATGAAAGGCTATAAATGCCGTCTTTACGGAGGAATTAATATTGATTATTGGCGTTAAGATGTGCTTGTTTTATTTGGTCGGCTAGTGATTTGGGTTCTATAACTTTCATATTGGCACCAAACGAAAGTAGCTCCATGATAAGGTCATGCGTGATGCAAAGTTTTAGCTTTATTTTCATTTCTTTCTCATTGTCCACCAAGACTTCTTGTGTATCATGCAGAGGCAATGTTTTGATATACTTGCCTTGAAGCGGGTGAAATGACAAAGTGATGTTTTGAGGTTCAGAACCGTTTGGGCTGATGATGCCAAAACAGTAACGATAATTATGCTCGACGCTGTAATCATCCGGATAATTGTATTTATGAGCTGTAACTTCAAGGTTTGTCAATCGGTCTAGTGCAAAACTTTTGATGTTATCGTCTTTACTGTCTTTGGCAATAATGTACCATCGGTTTTTGAATTCTTTTAATGCGTAAGGCTCTACCAAGCGCTGACTGGCTTCTTCTTCCCAAAATTTTTGATAAGTGAACTTGACTTGAACTTTGTTTTTGATTGCGTGTAGCAATCCGTAAAGGTTTTCTGTTCCTTGTGGTCTGCGTTTTTCTAAATGTATATAGGGATAGAGATCCTGTGCAAGATTCAAAGAATTGAACATATCAAATGCTTCCATCATTCTTTGAAAATTCAAGTTCTCTGTTTCATTATGTCGGATAAAGTAGCCTTTTTGTGATTTTGAGTACTCTATGTCTATCCCAAGTGCGTTTCGAATCTCTCTCAAATCGCGTTGCAAGGTGCGTTTTGAAAATGCAATTTGCAAATCATCATCTTGCATTTGAAGGTAATCTAAATGATTTTCTATTGAGTTTAATAATTCTTCAGACGTTGAGTATGGATTCGCCTTCAACTTTTTGATAATGAGAAGATAACGTGATATGTAGGCTTTTTTGGACATGATGAGTGATTTTGATATAGAAATGTGTGATTTTAAATAATGTTTTCCAACTAACTTCTAATTAGTATATAATTTATAATCAACTATTTAAATAAATATTGCATTCAGGGTTTTATATTATAAGTGAGTTTAATTTGGGTTGGTTTATGAAAAATCTTCTCATTGTATGAATTTTTGATGTTTGTTGCTAATGATGGCAAAAGTAGGTTTCTCATTGTGTTAAATTTAGAAATAAATATGGGATTCGCATCTTAGTCTTTTAAAGAAAATTGATGTGAACTCAACCTTATGGCTCGTTGCCCGCTACTTGAGATTTGAATCCTGTATAAAACCTGTTTTAGATGTTGATTTCGTCATCGAAAAGATAATAATCTGTAATTTTCTATAGCTTTCATTCTTGTATTTTTAATTATGATTTTTTTCAATTTTTTTGGAAGCCTATCGAAGAGACAGCGTATGAATTTGTGAGCATTTCTTCTCTGCAAAACGCCATTAACTGTTTCATATCACCAGAATTTCCATAAATGATTGCATTGATTTCATTTTTGCGAACAATATTATCAATTTGACCTCCTGTGAAATCAAATTGCGATGCCAAGATTTCACAATCTTTATCGGATAAATGTGGTAACTTGGATTTCCAGATTTGAGATTTTGCGAGAATATTTGGTTTACAAAATTCAACCTTGAACAAAAAGCGTCTTTCAAATGCGCTGTCTAAATTGTTTGCTAAATTGGTGGTAGCCAATAATATGCCGTCGAAGTTTTCAATCTCTTCTAACAATATATTTTGAATTCTATTCTCTGTCTCAATTATATTTGATCCATTTACTTCTTTGCGTCTGGAAATTAAGGCGTCTGCTTCATTGAAAAACAATATTGGCGTTGTTTTACATTTAGAAGCGTATGATTTGTAATCCTTGAATACTTTTTTTATGATTTTTTCACTTTCCCCAAACCACATGGAACGTGAAGCGCTAATATCAACTTTCATGATTTCCCGGTTGGTTGCCTTAGCAATTTGTAGGACACTTTCTGTTTTTCCGGTTCCCGGTGCACCGTACAACAAAGCGGTGATTCCTTCGGGTAAGGCTTTGGACAACAATCTTTCTTGTGTTACCTTAAGATTTTCTTCCAGCAATAGGTTTTTCAGTAATGATAATTGCTTTGCTTCATGATCACTATAAATAAGCTTGCGAAATGGTATGCTTTCCGGAAGTATTACATTATTCTTTTTTTCTAAACTTTTGTTGAATAATTTAATGTCGCATTCCGCTAATAGATCTAAGGCTTTTTCTGTGAGCGTCATTTTGGCATCATCAAAAAATACGGCATCTTCTATTTCCAACCAATTTTCCGTGATAAGATTGTGCTGCCGTAACAAGAATTTTTGAATTTGAGTGAACCGCAGGTTTGGTTTATCATATATAGCTTCAAAAGTTTTATCAACCCATGGGTTTTTATCGCCATACAAGAATTTCCACACTACAACTAAAAACAAGAATCGATCCTCTATTGTACCCAAACTTTTTACTGCTTTCACCAATGCTAAGTGTTGGTTCTCTTCAATCATGAGTTCTGCCTGCTCAAATAATTCTTTTGTGGATATTTCTTCTTTCTCTCTTTGGACTCCTAGCTGATATAGCTTTTCTAAAAATGTATAAATGTCTTCATATCTCATAGTATCATTTAAAACTTCTGGGATGGGTTGGCTTGAAAGGATTTTGGCAGAAATCAGTTCGTTTATAAAAAATTCTTCATCTGCACTTTTGAGTTTAATTTGTCTGTATCTATTAGATGTTTTGAATTTGCGCAATAGGCGTTTCTCATATAATTCTACAAAATCATCACTATATTCTAGAAGCTTCATTGGGTTGCAATCAAAGTGTGTATTCAAATCATTTAAATCTACTTTTTTTCCTTTGTAGTTCAGTGTGAAGATGATTGCTATAAATAGTGCTTGTGAAGTTGTAGTGTGAAAGTATGCAGCAAGAAATGATAGTTCTTGCTTTGTAACTTCAAATAATGTGTCATCTAATTTTGATTTTTCTGCAAGGTTATAGACCGTGCTGATGTTGTGAAGTATTTCATGTTTGAGCGTTTTTCCTTTCATAGCGTTTTGATTTTTGATTTCTACAACAAAAATAAATTTGGACAGCGCCAAAAAGTGTCGCGCTGAATTTTTCTTGATTTCGGCAGGACTTTTAATTGCCGGAAGGCTGTGTGATAATATATTTCTGTATTTGAAAACAAATGATTGTGCGGAGACAAAAAGATTTTGCTGAGACGCGAAGCATCGCGGCAGGTGGTAGGCGGCTACCCCGCAAGGGTTTTTGGCTCTTGCAAAATGTG